>JYNY01000318.1 GCA_000954095.1 Candidatus Omnitrophus magneticus
ATAAACTAATAATACCTTTTCCGCGTCATTCATTTTGTTTTTTTCTTGGTGTGGCTCTTAATTTATAAGTTGAATTTGCTTCTCGATTTGTTTGTTTATTTATAAAATTAGATAATTCATAAACTACTGTTTTAGGAACATCTTTTATAACAGCGAATCCGCCTGCCGTGTCTCCATATAATGTAGAATACCCTACAGCAGTCTCGCTTTTATTGCCCGTGGTTAAAACAAGCCACCCATAATTATTTGAAAAAGCCATTAATATATTGCCTCTAATTCTGGCCTGTAAATTTTCTTCAACAATTCCGCGCGCGCCATCTTTAAAAACAGGCGCTAAAATTTCTTTATACGCGTTCATAGCTGTCTCAATTGGCACTTCATAAAACATTATTTCTAAATTTTGAGCGATTTTTTTTGCATCATTAAATGTTTCGCTCGATGAATAAGGCGACGGCATTGTTACTCCAATAACATTTTCTTTTCCCAGAGCCTCGCACGCGATTACCGCGGTAAGCGCTGAATCTATCCCGCCGCTTAATCCTAAAATAATTTTTTTAAAACCATTTTTAATAACATAATCTTTTGTGCCCAAAACAAGGGCTCTATATATTTCTTCTATATTGCCCATTTTTTTAGTTAAACTATTTACGTTCCCTTGCTGTATATTGGAATTCTCTATGAATTTTTTTTTTACCAAATTTATTTTTTCTTGTTTTAATGCGGGAAAAATATAAATTCTTTTTAATGTATTTTGCTTTTTTTGTACCACAGGGGCTTTTTTAAATTTATCCAAATTTATATCAGCAATAACTAAATCTTCTTCAAAATGTTTTCCTCCCGCGATTATTTCTCCTCGCGGATCAACAATGAAACTTGCTCCGTCAAAAACAAGCTCGTCTTGGCCTCCTATAAGATTCGCGTAAACAATAACCGCGTTAGTTTCTCGGGCCCTGTCTCGCGCTAAATCTACCCGCTCTTTGCTTTTTCCAGCGTGATACGGCGATGCTGAAATATTAAAAATTATATCCGCGCCTCCTGCGGCTTGTGCCATATAAGGCCCGTTATCTACCCATAAATCTTCACAAATAACAACACCAAATTCTGCCCGCGATAAGAGCTCTTCACCGTTACTCTCTTGGCGCAAAAAATCATTCGCAAAAATCACACATTCTTTTGTAGCGTGCTTTTTTTTCCCAACACCAACACCATTCACAAAATCACCTAAAATAAAAATACTGTTTTTTTCTCCCGCGTTAAAATAGCGCTTCTCATCAAACACGCTGTAATTCGGAAGCATCATTTTATAATACGCGCCATAAAAATGTCTGTCACTTAAAACTCCTGCCGCGTTATATATTTCCCCTTTCTTATCCATGTCTACAAAGCCGACGATAGCGGTAATGCCTCTAGTATGTTCTACTATTTTTTTTAATCCTTTAATATTTTCTTTAATAAAATGCTCTTTAAACAATAAATCCTCCGCGGGATACCCGCATACTGCCAATTCCGGAAACGCAATTATATCCACTGATTTTTCTATAGCGCTATCAATGGCCGTTTTTATTTTTACTATATTGCCTGCAAAATCTCCAACTGTCTGATTTATCTGGCCAATAGCTACACGTAATATTTTTTTATTTTCTTTATTCATTGGTTACCTATTATACGCACCGGGGAAATACCGTTTTACTTGGATAAAAATGCTCAAAATTACGAGACCAACCGTTTCTAAAAATTGCTGGCGCATCAAAAGGAAAGGGCGCCTCAATATTATTTCTTTTTTAATTCATATGTCAAAATTACCGCTTCCGCTATCTCCTTCATTGTTACGCGCCTGTCCATACTGGCTTTACGCATCATACGGTATGCTTCATCTTCCTCTATAGAATGCGCCTTCATAAGAAGCCCCTTTGCCTTTTCAACTTTTTTTCTTGTCTCTAATTCTTCCTGAATAATCTTGGTCTGCACTAATAGCTCTGTATTTTGTATCGCAACCGCGGCTTGATTCGCCACTGCGCTTAAAAGATCTATATCCTTAGACATAAATTCATATTCTTGCGTTGTGTAACAATTTATTACCCCTATCACTCTGTCTTTAACAACCATCGGCACGCTAAGCATAGAAACAAAATTTTCTTTTTTAGCTAATTCTTTTTCTTTATATCTCGGATCTTCTAAAACTTTCAAAATTGCTATTGCTTGCTTGTCGCGCGCGACAAGGCCTACAATACCCTCGCCAACCTTAATTATGCGTTCCCTTAAATAATCAGGACTCATTGCCTGTGTGGCTCTGATTTTCAGCTCCTGTTTTTTTTCATCAAGAAGCCATAACGCGCAAATTTTAGCGCCCATAACTCCGGCAGTAAGACTAACTATAAGTTTTAAAATATCTTCTAAATAAAGATCTGCTGTTATCGCTTTACTAATTTTGGTAAGCGTATCTAAATAATCTTCACTGGTTTTTTTCATATAAACTCCCTCCAACTTTTCTCTAAAAAAAAGGCAAACCTGCTTTTCAAAATGCCACAATATCTAGCATATTCTACAGCAAAGTTTGCCTCTTATCCAAGACATATAATAATCGCGCAACAAACTTACATCATAAACATCATCTCAGCGTATGTCGGCAGTGGCCATTTGTCTTTTGGAATAATCCCTTCCAATGCATCAATAGCTTCTCTTAGCTTAACCATGCTAGCGATTGTTTTCTTCGCGGATTTTCCGCTTGCCACACTTGCCTCAAGTTCGCTTACAGCCGCTAATGCTTCTTCCACGTTAGACACCAAGCTAACTAAAAGCTTCTTCGACTCTAGCATTGTAATCTTTTTACTTATGCTTCCCACTTTCTGAATTGTCTCTGCTAAGACTCCTTGATACTCTAACGCGGCAGGAATTACAAGAGTCTTCGCGATAGTTATAGCGCAATTTGCTTCCATAGCTATAGTCATTTCATACGCGTGATGATACACATCGTTTCTTGATTTAAATTCTTCTTTTGTAAGAACGCCATATTTTTCAAATAAAGCTCCATATTTTTTATCTTTTTCAATAACTTCCAAAGTATCAGGCGTGTTGCGTAAATTAGGCAATCCGCGCTTCTCCGCTTCTTTTGTCCATTCCGCACTGTAATTATCGCCATTAAAAATAATACGTTTATGTTTCTTCACTATACCCTGAAGAATGCCTTGCAATGTATCATTAAAATTTTTGCCTTTACTTACAGCTGTTTCTAACTCTGAACAAATCTCATCTACGGCTTCTGCGAAAATTGTATTGATCACTATATTCGCGCCTGAACAACTTTGGCTAGAAC
>JYNY01000319.1 GCA_000954095.1 Candidatus Omnitrophus magneticus
CTGACTCTTTGTTTATAAATTCGCGCAATGTTTTTCCAAGCGGAGTTTCGCCGTGTTTTTCATAGGTTCCGCGGCCGAAAAATGCGGATGTTAACGCGATTATTGAGTTATGTTTAAGGCCGGTTTTTTCTAATACTTCATGCAGGATATATTCGTCGAGTAAGTCTTTTGGCCCGGTTGTGTTTTCGGTTTCGAGGATGTGTTTAATGACGTTTACCGCGAGGGCAGATTCGTGGCCGAGTAGATATTTTTCTGGGGATTCGACTATGGCGTTAAACCATTTGAAGGAGTCGCTAGGGGATTTAAGCGCCCCGATGACCGTATCAATTTGTTCTTGCGGGATATTTTGTTTAGATAAAATCTCGCGGATTTCGCCTTCGCGCGTAAGTAATTTCTCCGCCCGGGTTTTGACAATATCTACAATGTCTTGGTTATCGGCGTGGATTTTATCGCTATCTTGTTCGATTATTTTTCGCAAGGCGGTTTCTTCTTCATGACTAAATCCCGCTGAAATATTGCCGGTTGAAAAATCTTCGGTGTCGAATATTCCGCTCAAATCCATTCCGTCTAAAGGCATTGTTGCTATATCACCAAAATATTCAGGATGGTTGTTAACGAATGTTTCAGTGTTTTCATGGAACTCATCATAATATTTATCCATAATCTCGCGGAATTGTTTCCAGTCAAGTTTATAAATGCTGAGATATGTACCGAGACTTAAGTCGTTTAAAGGATATTCTTTTAATGTGACACCTTCTTTCTTGCGCAATTCGCGGTAAACTTTTTGCTTAATCTCAATCGCGCGGAGGCTTTGAGATTGCTTATCTTTTTCAGTTTCAAAAGGAGTAGTTAACAAATATTCCTTGTCAACACCCTCTAATTCAAACCCAGTTTCTTCGCCTATTCCAGAAAGTATAATTGGCCAGTCTTCTAAAAATTTTCCGCTTATACTGACACCATTTAACATAGGAATGGTTATTTTGCCGAGACCCGTTATAATTTTTTTAGCAGAGTCTTGTTCTCCTTTAGAAATAAAATCTCGGATTGTTGAATATACATTAATAAATATTTCTGGGAACTCTTTTATTAAAATTATTATTATTTCGTTATTTGTTAGAGTGTCCGCGTTATATTCCAATAATTTTCTTTCTACTCTTTCCATTTCTAAAGGATGTTCTATAAAATATTCAGCAAAAGAACTTCCAAACATACTATCACCCAATAATCGTTGTAAAGCGTTATTTCTATCCAATAATAAAGCAAAGTTATTTATTATTTCTTTAGCTTTTTCTATATTCATTTTCTTTTTTATAATCCATGGCAATATATGAATACTATTCATTTGCCAACCGCTAGTTATTACTTTATTTTTTACATATTTAATTAGGTCTTCATATTCTCTTATTAGTTCTTTATTGTTTCCTGTAATTTTATTAATTGTCATATCTATAACATTTTCTAAAGACGGGATTTGCCATATACGCACTGTTGCGTCAGCTGACGCACTAGTTACTATTATTTCTCCTGTAGCTTTTATTATTGTGTGGGCATGACCAACCCAATCCGTATGTCCTTTTAATGTTAAAACTTTTATTTTGTTATCTAGCCCTATTTGCCATACACGCACTGTGTTGTCGCTGACGCACTAGTTACTATTATTTCTCCTGTATCTTTTATTATTGTTTGGGCATGTTTAACCCAATTCGTATGTCCTTTTAATATTAAAACTTTTATTTTGTTATCTACCACTATTTGCCATATACGCACTGTTGCGTCAGCTGACGCACTAGTTACTATTATTTCTCCTGTATCTTTTATTATTGTGTGGGCATGTTTAACCCAATACGTATGTCCTTCTAATATTAAAACTTTTATTTTGTTATCTACCCCTATTTGCCATACACGCACTGTTTTGTCATCTGACGCACTAGTTACTATTATTTCTCCTGTATCTTTTATTATTGTTTGGGCTTGTTTAATCCAATCCGTATGTCCTTCTAATATTAAAACTTTTATTTTGTTATCTAGCCCTATTTGCCATATACGCACTGTTCCGTCACTTGATGTGCTAGTTACTATTATTTCTCCGGTATCTTTTATTATTGTTTGGGTTTGTTGAACTCCATCCGCATGTCCTATTAATGTTAAAACTTTTATTTTGTTATCTTGCCCTATTTGCAATACACGCACTGTTTTGTCCATTGACGCGCTTGTTACTAGTATTTCTCCTGTATCTTTTATTATTGTGTGGGAATCAATAACTATATTCGTATGTCCTTCTAATGTTAAAACTTTTATTTTGTTATCTAGCCCTATTTGCCATACACGCACTGTTTTGTCATTTGACGCGCTAGTTACTAATATTTCTCCTGTATCTTCTTTTATTATTGTGTGGACATGAGCAACCACCCTCGTATGTTCTTTTAATTTTAAAACTTTTATTTGGTTATCTCGCCCTATTTGCCATACACGCACTGTTTTGTCATCTGACGCGCTCGTTACTATTATTTCTCCTGTATCTTTTATTATTGTGTGGACATGATTAATATTGTACGAACGTCTTACTAATGTTAAAACTTTTATTTTGTTATCTAGCCCTATTTGCCATACACGCATTGTTCTGTCCGCCGACGCGCTTGTTACTATTATTTCTCCTGTATTTTTTATTATTGTGTGGGCATGCTTAACATAGTCCTCATGTCCTTCTAATGTTAAAACTTTTATTTGGTTATCTAGCCCTATTTGCCATACACGCACTGTTTTGTCATAAGATGAGCTCGTTACTATTATTTCTCCTGTATCTCTTATTATTGTGTTGACATGCGTAACCTCTTCTATATGCCCTGATAATATCCTTTTTATTTCATCTATTCCGCCTTCGCCGATATCTTCCCATTCGGCAGATACTGGTTCCCAGTTAGCGTCAATTATTTTTTCTTCAGATTGAGCATTTTCCCATTTAGCGTTAGGAAAGTCTTCCCATTCTGCTGGGATTTCTTTTTCTTGCGCTATGATCTTGTCCATTTTCATTCCATCCCATACTTGTCCGATTACTTCGCTGTCAAGTATAGATTTAGAAAGCGCTTTTTTAACTGACTCTTTATTTATAAATTCGCGCAATGTTTTTTCGAGCGGAGTTTCGCTAGGTTTTTCATATGTTCCGCGGTTAAAAAAGAGGGATGTCAACTTTATTATTTTTTTGTGGTCAAGGTTAGTCTTTTCTAGGGATTCGTACAAAATATATTCGTCGAGTAAATTTTTTGGGCCGGTTGTGTTTTCGGTTTCAAGTATGTGCTGGATGACGTTTACCGCGAGCGCGGATTCATGACCAAGTAGATATTTTTCAGGGGATTCGACTATGGCGTTAAACCATTTGAAGGAGGCGCTAGGGGATTTAAGCGCCCCGATGATTGTATCAATTTGTTCGCGTGGGATATTTTGTTTAGATAAAATCTCTCGGATTTCTTGTTCGCGCGTGAGTAATGCCAAGGCGCGCTCTTTTACGATTTCTAAAATGTTTTTATTTTCATCACGGATTTTATCGCTATCTTGTTCAATTATTTTTCGTAAGGCAGTTTCTTCTTTAGATGAAAATCCTGCTGATATATTGCCGGTTGGTGATTTTTCATAGTCTAATAATTTTATTTCACTAAGAAGATTCCCAATACTATGCATGCTTATCGTGGAGAATATAAACAATATTATTGGATATACAAAATATAGGAGTGGCGCAATGATAAATAGTGAGAATGGAATAAGTGAAAAAATAGTCGGTAGTATAAGCGTGTTAAATATTGTTACTATGCCCGGGATTAGGCTTTCTCTGATTGACACGTTTTGTATTTTTTCGCGTATATTAGTGCCCTCGAAATGGTCAAGCAGGAATTTAATTCCAAAAATTATTTGCGCTGGTATTGACCATAAAAATATATCATGCCAATCAAGTGTTCCGGTTAGGAAGAATCCCACTAGAGCTGTTATAGCGAGCGGTAACGCGCGGTATATGGTTTCTTCAAGAACTGGCGCTATGACAAGAGTCCGTATCATTCGTAGAAAATTATTTTTTTCAAATGACGGAGTTAAGCGTTTTAGCCAAAGTGTGACAGCTGTCCCAGTGCCCAGTTTTTGGGATTCGACAAGTGTTGTTGATTCAACTGAACGTTTGAATGTACTTCTCTTTTCCCCGCGGGTTTCTTCTAGTTTTTTGCCTAGGGTGCGGATAGTTTCGCTTAAATTTCCTTCGAGAGGTATATTTTTTGCTTGAAGATACGCCATTTTTAAAAGCCCTTCAAAATATATATCAGAGGATTCTTCGCCTTGTGAACCAAGGTCTAAAAAACATGGATAATTTTCTTTTAATGCGTGTCCTTGATCTTGCAATGCCGCTCCGACAAACGCCATGTCAAACTGTTTATGTTTTCCAGCGTGAATTTGTGTTTTTCCGTCAGGAGTCGTGTATTTTACTTCACGGAAATTATTTATCATTTCTTGAAGTGTTTTACCTTGAGCTCTGCCTGTTTCTCCGCCGTCAGTCATGACTACTACAAGATTTTTTATGTCTTTAGCTCCTGCTAAAGGGAATTCTACTAAGCTTAGTTTGTCAAGAAGCTTTGGTGTATCTATACCGCCTCCTGTTCCTGTATCCCACATTTCGTTTAGTGATTTTTCTAAAAGAGTTCTACACGCGGAATGAGATCTAGTTTTTTTCCACTCACTAGGAGTAAAAAGTACATCCAGTCTATCTGAAATTGTCGCGATTCCTACATTAAGGTCAGGATTTTTTCGTGATAGTTCTAGGAGAAGAGATGAGTAGTGATAAATCATATTTTCAATAGCTTTTTGTAAATCAGGGTTTCCTTTAATGCTTCCTGAAACATCTATAATGAAGAATACGTTTTGAGCAAGAGTTTTTTCTTCGTCTTCATATTCAGGCGCGATAAGAAGCTGGTCAGCGTCGCGCGACGCCCATGCTTCAGGGTTAATATCTGTTCCGCCTTCTGATACGTATTTGACTTCTAGTTCGTCAGTGTCATCATCAGGCGCGAAAAGTTTTTGATATTTTTCTATCCATTGACGTAACCGCGGCGAGTCAGGTAATGCTTTTGCCTCAAAGATTGATTTTTCGCGTTGTTTCTTTTCTTCTTCGTATTCTTTATCTTTAGGTTTTTCGGTTTCAGGTTCTTTAGGTAATTCGATTTCTTTTGTTTCAATTATTTTTATTCTCGGATTGACATTCTGTCCGTTGGATAATGTGAATTTACTTTCTTCGCCGTTTGCACCTTTAATTGTTATATTGTTTTGGTAATAATATCCTTTAGCGACATCCGTAAAATACTGTTTTGGATCTCTCCAAAATTTTATAGCTAATTGTTTTATTTCTTTATCGCTAAGACTATTTATTTTAGATAGTATCGCGTTTATTCGTTTTTCATCAAAATTTGGGCTTACCCGTTCCATCGCGTATTCTATGCAAAAAGTATTGAGCGCCTCGAGTGACGCTAACCCGTAAGAGTCATCATCCGCCATGCGATTTTTTATTTGTTTAAGAAGTCCTTCTTTTATATATTTTTTACTGTCAGGAACAAGTATTATCGGGAAAAACATAGAATATTCATCCAACTTTCCAAACTTAATAATACCCCCTCGCTTGCCGGTCTTAAAGGATGTTTGAACATATTTCCGGATGTCAAACAATACGCGATTTTTGATACCTCATACCATCCAACCTGTCTCTTATACACATTCCCGAGCCTATCTGACTAAGGTGTACTCTCTATCTCGCTTTTCCCTTCATAAAACATTATTTCTCCATTTTTCTCTCTTTTTTTTTCATCATTCACTTTTTCTCTCTATTACTCATTCTACTTCATTTTTCCTCCACTAACATTTTCTTTTCCCATATCCTCTCACTCTATTACCT
>JYNY01000320.1 GCA_000954095.1 Candidatus Omnitrophus magneticus
GCTTAATCGTCTTCTATTTTCTTAGGAGCAGGTTTTGCTCCTCCAGTTAAGCCTTTTAGCTTTATATTGGCAATCTCTGCCTCTTTTGAATTTGGATAATCATTAGCCACTTGCTTAAATATACTACTGGCTGTATCTTTATCCTTAATCTCTAAAAAAGAAAGCCCCTGTTTCAATTTTGCTGCTGGTATTTGAGAACTTTTTGGAGCAAGTTTAACAAACTCTTGATAACTTAATATTGCATCCTCATATTTGCCTTCTTTATAGTAAGTCTCGGCAAGTAAGAAGCGTGCGCTTTCATTGTATTTACTTGAAGAATGTTCCTTTGTAATGCTGATAAAGTTCTTTCTGGCAGCTTTATAATCACCTGAGTTCATACTGCTGAGAGCCTCATCATAAATGGACTTAACATTATCTTCACCCTGTGGAGCTGCTGATGTTGGCGGTTTTTGTGCCTTTGGTGTTGTCGTATCAGTTGTAGAAGGTGCTTTTATTGCGCCTCCGTTATTTGGTCTTGCAGGGGTTGTTGCTGCCGGAGGTGGCAACTCACCACCGGGTGGATGCACCTTT
>JYNY01000321.1 GCA_000954095.1 Candidatus Omnitrophus magneticus
TGTATGAAGACGATGACGAAACTCCGGAAAGTGCCGTAAAATCAGCTTTAACGCAAATAGAAAAACGTAAATACGACTTAGAACTCACATCCCGCTGTATCGAAAAAATAAAAAAACTCGCTATTGTGTTTCAAGGTAAAAAAGTTTGGGTGAAAGAAAGGTAACGAAACCGAAAAGATTAGGCACCTTTACGAATAGCGGTTAATGATTATGGAGGAGTCTTTATATTGGGAAAAGAGCCATTCTTAATGCGTTAGGGGATTTTTAAAAATCGAGCAAAAAAATTCGGCTTTTGCTGATAGTTGTGATCCTTTTTTGTTAGGGCTAGTGATACTTTTTACAGAATAATCAGCAATCGTAACGTTTATTTATATATTGTTTCAAAATTTTTTGAAGAAATAGATATGGTAAAAAAGCAAAGTTACTTATAACAATTATAAAAAGAATTATAATAAGGAGAAATATGCGAATACTGATTACAGGCGGGGCGGGTTTTATCGCGTCACATTTGATAGATAAACTTATCGCGGAAGGGCATAATATTATCGCGGTGGATAATTTTATTACAGGGTCGAGGGATAATGTGGCGCATTTAAAAGGCAATAAATCTTTTGAACTTATTGAACAGGATGTTTCTATTTGTATCCCTGAATGTGGAAAAATAGATTATGTTATGCATTTAGCTTCGCCGGCGAGCCCGGTGGATTATATAACTCATCCTATTGAGACCATGAAAGTTGGTTCATTCGCGACTTATAACGCGCTAGAATACGCAAAAAAATATAACGCTAAATTTTTTGTTTCTTCTACTTCAGAAGTGTATGGAGATCCTCTTATAACCCCGCAGGATGAAACATATCTCGGAAATGTCAGCTGTATAGGCCCTAGAAGCGTTTATGATGAAGCCAAACGTTTTGCTGAGGCGATGACAATGGCATATCACAGGCAATTTAAACTTGATACAAAAATTGTAAGAATATTTAATACTTATGGCGAGCGTATGAGAATTCGAGATGGTAGAGTTGTTCCTAATTTTATAGATCAAGCTTTAAAGGGCGAATCTCTTACTGTTTACGGAAAAGGAGAACAAACCAGAAGTTTTTGTTATGTTTCGGATTTAACAGACGGGATAATAAAACTCATGAAATCAAATTTGAACGAGCCGGTTAATTTAGGAAATACGGAAGAAATGACAATACTGGATTTTGCTAAAAAAATTAAAAAGTTTACAGGTTCTTCTAGTGAAATTATTTTTAATCCGCTCCCGGCAGATGACCCGAAACAAAGACGGCCTGATATAAGAAAGGCAAAAGAAAAACTTGGATGGGTGCCTAAAGTAACTTTAGATGAGGGTCTTACAGGGACTATTAAGTGGTTTAAAGAGAAAATGAGAGGTGCGTAAAAAATACATTTTTTTTGATTAAGACGAAAAAGAGTAAAATTAATTTTAAAGCGGTTTTTTAAATATTGTTTTCATTTTTTGAAAAAAAATAATTTTGCATTAATCCACAATAGCTCAAGTGCCCCAACCAGATGTTACTGCGATATGGCGGATATAGAATATGTTTTTATGGTAAATTATCCTAACATTTGGGTTTAATTTTTGAGTATCAAAAAGTTTATAACAATTTTAAAATAAAGGGTGCGAAATATTTATTATAAACTAATATTTTTCTCATTCGCAACTTAAACTAGTGGGGTTTATGCGAGTCGGATTATCTCGAGGATATTTCTTTTTTCAAATAAAATATTGAAGTTTTAAGTATTCATACCAAATAGATATTGAACCCCAAAATTTATTTTATCCACTGAAAACATATTGACAAAATTTTTTTATTATGATAAATTTCTGCCAATAAATTAGCACTCGAAAGTTCAGAGTGCTAATTTTAAAAAGTTTCAATATAAAAAATATTTAAAATAAAAAGGAGGCGGGTTGTATGAAGATAAAACCACTAGGGAACAGGGTTCTTGTAGAGGTGCTTGAGTCAGAAGAAAAGACAAAAGGAGGGATTGTACTCCCTGACACAGCGAAAGAGAAACAGCAAAAAGGTAAGGTTGTTGCTGTTGGTCCGGGTTCTATCGATGATAACGGCAAAAGAATTCCTATGGACGTAAAGGCAGGGGATGTTATTATTTTCGGGAAATATTCCGGTACAGAGATTAAGCTTGATGAGCAGGATTTATTAGTTCTTAAGGAAGAAGATATTTTAGGTATTGTGGCATAAATTTAAAGAATTATAAAAAAAATAAATAATTAAGATTTTAAGGAGGGAAGTAATATGTCAAAGCAGTTAATGTTTAGCGATGAAGCAAGGCGCGCTATTTTAGAAGGCGTTCAGAAGCTTGCTAAGGCTGTAAAAGTTACTCTTGGCCCAAAGGGCAGAAATGTGGTTATTGAAAAGAAATTCGGTGCGCCTACAATAACAAAAGATGGTGTTACCGTAGCGAAAGAAATTGAACTGGAAAATGTTTATGAAAATCTCGGCGCTGAAATGGTAAAAGAAGTTGCTTCAAAGACAAGTGATATTGCCGGCGATGGAACAACAACCGCGACAGTTTTAGCAGAAGCTATTTACAGGGAAGGATTAAGAAATATTACCGCTGGTTCCAATCCTATGCAGGTAAAACGCGGTATTGAAAAAGCAGTGGCGTTTGTTGTGGATGAATTAAAAAAGATGTCTACACCAATTAAGAATCGGACTGAAATCGGGCAGGTAGCTACTATTGCCGCTAACGGTGATAAAATAATCGGTGAAAAAATTGCGGAAGCAATGGAAAAAGTAGGCAAAGACGGCGTTATAACAGTTGAAGAAGGTAAAACGCTTGATACAACTCTTAACTAGATTGAAGGTATGCAGTTCGATCAAGGTTATCTTTCGCCGTATTTTGTTTCAGATTCTGAAAGAATGGAATGCGCGCTTGATAACCCTTATATTTTTCTTTATGAGAAGAAAGTCAGCAGTATGAAAAATTTACTGCCTTTATTGGAAAAAGTTGCTCAAGCAGGCAGGCCTCTTTTGATTCTTTCTGAAGAAACAGAAGGCGAGGCGCTAGCGACTCTTGTAGTTAATAAATTGCGCGGCACGTTTACTTGTTGCGCTGTAAAAGCTCCGGGTTATGGCGACAGAAGAAAAGCCATGCTTGAAGATATAGCCATTCTTACAGGCGGTAAAGCGATAACGGAAGACCTTGGAATAAAACTTGAAAATATTACTTTGAATGAGTTGGGAAAAGCAAAACGCGTTACTATCACAAAAGAAAACACAACTATTGTTGAGGGTGCCGGTTCTACAGAGGCTGTCAAAGCGCGTATAGCTCAAATTAGAAAAGAAATAGAAGCAAGTGATTCGGATTATGATAAAGAAAAATTACAGGAACGTTTGGCGAAACTTGCCGGCGGAGTCGCTGTAATCAATGTCGGTGCCGCTACTGAAGTTGAAATGAAAGAGAAAAAAGCGCGGATTGAAGATGCGCTTCACGCGACAAGAGCGGCGTCAGAAGAAGGTATTGTTCCCGGAGGCGGATTGGCTTTACTGAAAATAAGCACTAAAATATCTTCGATTAAGGCTGAAGGGGATGAAAAGGTTGGCGTTATGATAATCTCTAGAGCCATGGAAGCGCCTTTACGTATGATCGCTGAAAACGCTGGACAGGAAGGTTCTGTTATAGTGCAGAAGCTTTTGGATGAAAAGGATAATAACATCGGTTACGATGCGGAAGAAGGAAAATATACTAATCTTGTGAAAGCTGGTATAATAGATCCTACTAAAGTTACACGGAGCGCGCTTCAAAATGCCGCTAGTATCGCTTCTTTAATGTTGACAACAGAAGCTCTTATCTGTGAAAAACCGGAAAAAGAAAAACCAATGCCGCAAATGCCTCATGGCGGCGGAATGGGCGATATGATGTAATTGAAACTTTATATTAAAAAGCGCCATGCGTAGTTAGGTGCTTTTTATTTGAAGGCTGGGTGTTAGGCGCTAATTTATTCCGTGTGAAAATAGTAATATTTTAAAACGGTTAATAAGCGTTTAACACCCAGATTTTTTTTGGGGTATGTTGTATATGGAATATTGCGCCTGCCCTGCGCGGAATAGTCAAAAAACTAAAGGAGAAATAAAGTGGACAAGCCATCCCAAAATGTTCATCAATATGAATATAAAGCAGAGATGAAGCAGATTTTGAAAATTATTATTCATTCTCTTTATACGCATCCTGAGATATTTTTAAGGGAACTTATTTCTAACGCGCAAGACGCGTTGAATAAAGCTAGAATAGAACAGTTGACTAATAAAAATTTTTCCGGCACAGAGACTTCTTTTGAAATAAAAATACAAGTTGATTCAAAAACTAATACGTTTTCTATTGAAGACACGGGCATAGGAATGAAAGAGGAAGAACTTATAAATAATTTTGGGACTATCGCTCGTTCAGGCACTTTGGAGTTTTTAGAAGAATTAAAGAAAAAGGGTTCTGGCTCGGAAGCCGGCCTTATAGGCCAGTTTGGCGTTGGTTTTTATTCTGTGTTTATGGTCGCGGATGAAGTGGTTGTCGAGACAAAACATATAAGCCCTAACGCTAAAGCGTATAGATGGAAATCCATGGGAGAGTCGGACTTCACGATAGAAGAAATAGAAAAAAGCGCGCATGGCACTAAAATTTATTTTACGTTTAAAGAAAACGCGAAAGAATTTTCTGAAGAATACAGACTTGAAAATATAATTGAAAAATATTCAAATTTTGCTGATTTTCCTATTCTTCTTAACAATAAACAGATTAACAAAATAGGCGCGTTGTGGCGCAAAAAGTCCAGCGAGACTAGTGATTCCGAATTAAACGAGTTTTATAAATTTATTACTAACGATACGGAAGACCCGCTTGGCCATATACATTTATCAGTGGAAGGCGCGGTTGTGAATTTTAAAGCGCTTTTATTTATTCCTAAAGAGGCGCCGTGGGATATGACGAAATGGTTCAATGAAAAAGGCGTGCATTTATATTCGAATAAGATACTGATACAGCGCGAATGTAAAGCACTTCTTCCTGATTATTTAAGATTTACGCGGGGTGTTCTTGACACGATTGACCTTCCTTTGAATGTGTCTAGAGAATTTACGCAAGACGGCCCTTTTATGATAAAAATTAAAAATATTTTAACAGATAAAATATTAAAATTTCTTGATGATTGGGCGGCGAAAGAGCCTGATAAATATAAAATTTTTTATTCAAATTTTGGGCCGCTTTTAAAATCAGGAATAAACAGCGATTATACGAATAGGGATAAACTGATAGAACTTTTAAGGTTTGAGTCTTCTTTGAAAGGAAAAGGGGAATTAGTTTCTTTAAAAGAATATTCTATGCGCGCTAAATCAGGCCAGAATGAAATATATTATATCGCGGGAGATTCACGTGAAGCCTTAGAAAAACGGCCGAATATGGAATATTTTAGAAAAAATGATATAGAAGTCCTGTATCTTTCTGACCCAATAGATATGTTTATTCTTCCGGGGATTTCTGAATATGATAAAAAGATTATAAAATCAATAGAAAAGGAAGACATATCTTTAAAGCCCGAAGAAAAAATAGAAAAACCGGAGAGCGCTATAAATAAATCTTTACTCGCTCTTTTTAAAGAGGTCTTGACTGATAGGGTTATGGATGTAGTTGAATCAAAAAGATTAGTAGATTCGGCTGTAACGCTTGTCGCGGGAAAGGATTCAATGGACCGCGAAATGGAAAAAATGATGAAGATGATGAATAAAGATTACAGGAGTTCTAAAAAAATATTGGAAGTAAACATGGAACATCCGGTAATAAAAGGCATGTCGCAAAAATATATAGCTAATAGCTCTGATCCGTTATTAAAAAAATATGTGTTAAATCTTTATGAAGGCGCGCTTTTTGTTGACGGAGAATTAAAGGGTGATATGGCGGCGGATTATGTCAGGCGGGTAAATGAAATAATGGAACAGGCGATTAGTAGCAAGTAAAAATCAAGGAGGTTTTTATGAAGTTAAATAAAATTCTTTTGGTTTTATGTGTTGGGATGGCGATAGCGCTACTCATTCAGTCTAGTTATTTATTAGGCATGAAACACAATAATGAAAATAGCAAATTAACCGGTAATAAGTTTGATCCGAAGGCAGTATTAGCGCGCAAGAATAGTCAGGTAATAGACGATTCGGTAATATTGAATCCTTTATTAGAGATGCAAAAAATGCGAAGGTCTATGAACCGTATGTTTAACGATACATTTTCTAGATTTGAAGATATGTATGGTACAAATGGAGCATCTAAATCAGACGTAGTGTTTGAGCCGGATGTAGATGTAAAAGAAAATGACAACTCATATCTTGTTGTGGTGGATGTGCCGGGTGTTGATAAGAACAGCATTCATATAGACGCGAAGCCGAACTCTGTAACTATTTCAGGAGAACGTGAAATAGAGAATGAGGTAAAGGACGAAGCACAGGGGATATATAAATTAGAACGGAGTTTCGGGTCGTTTTCGAGGACTATTCCATTAGTACAGACAATAGATCCAAATAAAGTTGAGGCAAATTCAGCCGAAGGTGTTTTAATGGTAAAACTTCCAAAGGTAAACCCTGAAAAAGAGGCGCTAGAAGACGGTGTCAAAGTATTGGTGACCGATAAACAGGTGAAGCAATCTTAACCCGAGTGTGCGGCTACGATTTTTTGAATTTTAAACTTAACCACGCGCGGTTAAAATTTTCTTGTTGAAAATATAGCAAATCAAAACTAAATAGGAGAGAGTGATGTTTATTTTAAAAATGAAGATGTATTTATTGCTTGGGATATTATTCGCTATTATATACGCCATTATTACTGCGATTGGCGCGTATATGGGCATTTCAAATTTTTATTTTTATCTTATAGTTTCACTTGCCATGATGTACATTCAATATTTGATAGGTCCGAAAATAGTTGAATGGAGTATGAAAGTAAAATATATAGGCGAAGGCGAGTATCCGTATCTTCATAGCATGGTAGAGGAACTCGCGAAAAAAGCCAATCTTCCAAAGCCGAAAATAGGCATTTCACCTGTTGCGGTTCCAAATGCTTTTGCTTTTGGAAGGGGACATAAAGACGGGAGAATCTGCGTGACAGAAGGGATACTTAATCTTTTAGACAGAGATGAACTTAAAGCTGTTTTAGGGCATGAAATGGCTCATATAAAAAATAGGGATGTTTTAACCATCACGCTTCTTTCTGTAATACCGATGATTCTTTATCGTGTCGCGTGGCATTTTATGTGGTATGGCGGAGGTAACAGGCGCCGCGGCGAAGGCCAGAATACGGTAATGATAGGGCTTTTGGCATTTTTGTTTTATTTTATTACGAATTTATTAGTGCTTTACGGCTCGCGTATCCGTGAATATTTCGCGGATAAAGGTTCTGTGGAATTAGGGAACAAGCCAAGCGCTCTCGCGTCAGCGTTATATAAATTAGTTTACGGTTCGGCTCGAATGAATAAAGAAGCAATAAAAGAAGTGGAAGGATTAAAGGCGTTTTTTGTTAATGATCCCTCGCAGGCGCTCCATGAAATACGTGAGTTAAGCCAGTTGGATATGGATAAAAGCGGTTCAATAGATATGTGTGAATTAGAAAATCTTAAAAATAAAGAGATAAAATTAAATTTTGGTGATAAGATGATGGAGGTTTTAAGCACACATCCTAATATGCTTAAAAGGATAAAACAGCTTTCAACGTATTAGATATATTCGGTATTATGGATAAAATATAGGGGGCGGTATGAATATTCTTGTTACGGGCGCGGGTGGTTTTTTAGGGTCAGCGATAGTTGAGGAGTTAATAAAAAAAGGTCATAAAGTGAGGACGCTTCTTCGCAGAAAAGAAGCGGCTTTTAATTTACACGGCATGCAGACGGAACTTTTTATATGCGATATTTTAAATAGCGACGCGGTAATGCAGGCAGTGAAAGGCATAGATGTTATTTTTCATGCCGCGGCAATTTATAATACATACCCTTGGTATTGTTTAAATCCTAAAGAATTATATACGACTAATATTGAAGGTACTCGTAATATTATGGAAGCGGCATTACGAGAAGGAGTTAAAAAGGTTATCTATACAAGTTCAACTGCCGCGGTTGGAAAAAGAGAAGACGGCGCGCCCGCGGATGAAACCGTGAAACTTAATTTATTAGAGAAACGTTCACATTATGAAAAATCAAAAGCAAAGGCTGAAGAAGTGGCGCTTTCTTATCATAATAAAGGAGTTATTGAATCTCGCATAATACTGTAGCCATCTAATCAAAGTAACGGCAGGCGTGA
>JYNY01000322.1 GCA_000954095.1 Candidatus Omnitrophus magneticus
TGCCATATACGACGAATAGTAGCCTCGCTCAATCCTTGAGCTTTGGCCATTGTTCGTGTACTCCAATGAGTCGCATCAACAGGAGTTGTATGAAGAGTCGCTTCGACAACCGCATTGATTTTGCGTTGCGTAATTCTTGGAAACCGGCCAGGTCTCGGAGCATCTTTTTCCAGTCCGGTCAGACGAAGCGAAAGAAACCGCTGACGCCAGAGTTGAACAGTTGGACGAGAAATTTTAAGTTTTTGTCCAATGTCTTGATTTAGAATTCCGTCGGCAGCCATACAAATAATCTGAGCGCGTTGAGTCATACGTAACGGAAATTTCCGTCCGTTTGCCCAAA
>JYNY01000323.1 GCA_000954095.1 Candidatus Omnitrophus magneticus
TGTTTCGAATAAAGTCTTATCAGACGCGGATGTTATTTTATTTTTATATATATAAGAGAGTAAAATATTTTAAGAGGTAATATAATATAATTAGAGAAATGTTTATGAAGTTTATATTTGTTTTAGAAGGTTAATAAAAGGTGTATTAAAAGGAGAGGAGAGGGAAGAAGAAGGAAAAGGAAAAGGGAGGAAGAAGAGAGAGGACGGGAAGGAGAGAGAATAATAGATTAGGGCAATGAGGAGATTGATAAGAGGTTGTTGAGGATGTTGGAACTCACCGCAAGGTAATAAAACGACAAGTTCTTTATTTGGGAGAAATTAATGATTCTCAAGAAGCTTCATGGTGTAAAGCTTTAGAAGTATTTGATAAAAGCGATAAGACATATCGCCAGTTATCAATTTTTACGGATGATATAAATCCGCCTGATAAAGTTACTAATCC
>JYNY01000324.1 GCA_000954095.1 Candidatus Omnitrophus magneticus
CGCGCAAGAACGAACAAGAGCCAGATGCCAAGCAACAGCTAGACAATTTGTACAAACAAATTGGCCGTCAGCAGGTTGAGATTGATTGGCTAAAAAAAAAGCTTGGACTATAAGTCGCGAGCAAAAAATATTGTTCATTGACAAAAATAATACGGAATTGAGCGTTCGCCAGCAATGCGAATTACTGGGGTTCAATCGGTCGAACTTATATTATCAGAGACAGGAAAAAGAACTTTTGGATGAACACCAGCTTCGCAGAGCAATCGACGAACAGTTCATGAAAGATCCATGCGGCGTTATTAAAATGATGAAGTATTTACGGCGTTTGGGGCATACCGCTGGGAAAAAATTGATTCGTCGGCTTATGAGGTCGATGAACCTAGTGGCGATCTATCCAAAGCCACGGATAAGCCAGAAACATCCGGAACACCGTATTTACCCGTATCTGCTGAGAGGTGTTGAGATTGTCCGAGTTAATCAAGTCTGGGCCACTGACATCACGTATATTCAGCTCGCCAGAGGGTATTGTTATCTAGTGGCTATTATGGACTGGTTCAGCCGTTATGTTCTTTCTTGGCGGCTTAGTAACACACTGGATGCGTCTTTTTGTGTGGAATGCCTTGATGAAGTTTTAAAAAAATATGGCAAGCCAGAGATATTTAACAATGATCAGGGTACACAGTTCACGTCGATGGAGTTTATCCAAAAGCTATTGGACGCAAATATTCGAATAAGCATGGATGGACGTGGCAGGGTCTTTGACAACATTTTTATTGAGCGTCTCTGGCGTACGGTTAAATACAGTAATCAATCCTGTCCGATAAAACTATTTCACCAAAAAACTAGTTGAAATTCCTTAATTTTAAAATCAGAAATTCTGGCTGGTGTTGCGCTTAACAGATCTATCAATGTCAACCTTGATAATAATGCTTCTTTTATTATCCTATGCAAATAAAATAACGATTTTTCATATTTAGATTGGTATTTTATATATGTCAAAAGTAAATAATATATCATCGCTATCCAGACTTGACTCATCACCGCATTTTTACTTGTTCCCAAAAATGTTTTTATTTGTAAATTCTGTTTTATCCATCTAAAAAATATTTCTATTTGCCATCTTGTTTTATATATTTGTACGATCGTTTTAGCTGACAGTTTAAAATTGTTGGTAACAATACTAACTACTTCGTCACTTTTTTCATCTAAAAATCTTATCATTCTTAAATTCTTTTCATATTTTTTATTTTCTAGTTTTATTTTTTCATCAGACAATATCCCGTCTTTCATTGCCTCTAGATGCTGTCCGAGAACTGTATATTTTAGATTGTTTTTTAATTTAGTCACAAAATAACTCTTAGAAAAGTCAATATTACTCCATAGTTCAAGGTCTGTATACGCACGGTCAAAACAATATATGCTGTCCGGTTTAATATTTAATTTATCCTTAGCTATTCTTATATCAGAAATATTCCCTTCAGTTATCACTG
>JYNY01000325.1 GCA_000954095.1 Candidatus Omnitrophus magneticus
GTTCCCGAAATCCCGGGCGGAATGGCCCTCGCGCTACTATTTGGGTTTGGAGTGAGTTATTTAAGACGGATGAAGAAGTAGAGTATATATCGTAACTACCTTAAAAGGGGAAAAGGATACAAAGGAGAAGGGGAACATTTCCCCTTCTCCTTTGATACAGAAAAAATAGACCTTAGGCAAGGGGGTGACAGCGAGCCCCATAATCAAGCAACTTGCAAGACACGACAAAAGTTAACCGGATAAAGAAAGGCGAGCGTCAAGAGGGGGAAGGGAACCCTTCCCCCTATGAAAAAAACTGTGTGTAGGAATCTTTATTTTATTAGAATTATTTTTACAACATAAAAAAATAAATAACGAGAACACAATTTTGGAGTGAGTTATTTAAGACACATAAAAAAATAGACTTATGTGCACACCTCCTTAAAAGAAGTCCGTCTTTGATGTGTTGTCAAAGGCGGATTTCTTTTTTTTGTAAAAATTTTTGGCGAAAATAATTTGTTTTGAGAAATTGTTCTTTTTCTCACGTTTTGCAATGCCGCGCGCGGGAAATAATTCTAGAGACTACTAGAATTGTGATATTTTCTATTATTTTCTTTCCCCGCGCAATCTGTTATAATCTAGAAATATTTATTTATAAAATTATTTGGAGGGAATTTTAAAATGAAAAGTAAAAGATATTTTAATATAACCGGGTTCTGCCGTCCTGAAAAACATTACATGTTGGATCCATTAAGAAATCAGAGTGTAATATTTGATTTTATTGAAAAAGAAGAGTATTTCGCCATCCACGCGCCGAGGCAGACTGGAAAAACAACACTTTTACATGAATTAGCGCATAGATTAAATAAAGAAGGAAATTATATTTCAGTCGTTTTTTC
>JYNY01000326.1 GCA_000954095.1 Candidatus Omnitrophus magneticus
ATATCCGGATACCCGTCTCCGTTTAAGTCGTTCGCGGCGTTTGCCAGAATTGGCGTAACACAAAAGAGTCCGGCGAACGCTATTACTAAGAGAGTTAAAAGTTTTGGGAGTTTTCCCCATCTGTCATTCCCGCCCCCTCTTCTGTCATTCCCGCGCAAGCGGGAATCCATGGAGGCATTCCTTATCCGTTTCAAATAACTCACTCCAAACCCAAATAGTAGCGCGAGGGCCATTCCGCCCGGGATTTCGGGAACTGGCGAACCTTCAAGACCTGAGCCTAAGTAGATAAATTTATGGTTATGATTATTCAGCCAATAGTCTCCCAACGTTTTCCCTTGCGTCT
>JYNY01000334.1 GCA_000954095.1 Candidatus Omnitrophus magneticus
TTTTTGGGTTACGCGACGGATTGGAAAAGTTTTTTGTGAAAACAAGGAGGAAATTGTATGGGAGCAGGAAAAAACTTTTTATCTGGTTGTGGGTCGGTGTATAGTTTTATTTTGTTTTTTTCTCTTAGCGCGGGGGCGGGAGATACTAATAAAAAATGTGAGTGGTTGGGAGTAAAGCAAGAATGGGCGCCGAATATTTCAGCAGGCACAGCTTTTTTAACAAAATATATTTGGAGGGGTCAAAATGTGGGAAATGATCCTGTTATGCAACCTGACGCGACTATTTCGAAATGGGGGTTAAGCGCTAGTATTTGGGGTAATTACGATACAGGCGTTAATGACA
>JYNY01000327.1 GCA_000954095.1 Candidatus Omnitrophus magneticus
ATACAGATAAAACTTAATGAAATGCGCCTTGAGCGTCCACGAGAATGGGGAGCATGCTGGTTAGCGCTTGAGATGTGGAATTTTTTGGGATTAGATAATTTTTGGTCAAAACATCTTACCCCTAGCCGTAAAGGGACAAATTGGCTTAATGTTTTAAAAACACTAGTTACGTATCGTTGGATTTCGGCTGGTAGTGAATGGCGTTTACACAGGCAATGGTTTAAAAGTAGCGCTATGGCGGATTTGCTAGGAGAGGATGATTCTATCGCGTTAGATGATACTTTGTATCGCTGTTTGGATTTACTTCACGCGCCCAAAAAAGATTTATTTTCATTTTTATCTGAACGTTGGAAAACATTATTTAATCAATCCTGTCCGATAAAACTATTTCACCAAAAAACTAGTTGAAATTCCTTAATTTTAAAATCAGAAATTCTGGCTGGTGTTGCGCTTAACAGATCTATCAATGTCAACCTTGATAATAATGCTTCTTTTATTATCCTATGCAAATAAAATAACGATTTTTCATATTTAGATTGGTATTTTATATATGTCAAAAGTAAATAATATATCATCGCTATCCAGACTTGACTCATCACCGCATTTTTACTTGTTCCCAAAAATGTTTTTATTTGTAAATTCTGTTTTATCCATCTAAAAAATATTTCTATTTGCCATCTTGTTTTATATATTTGTACGATCGTTTTAGCTGACAGTTTAAAATTGTTGGTAACAATACTAACTACTTCGTCACTTTTTTCATCTAAAAATCTTATCATTCTTAAATTCTTTTCATATTTTTTATTTTCTAGTTTTATTTTTTCATCAGACAATATCCCGTCTTTCATTGCCTCTAGATGCTGTCCGAGAACTGTATATTTTAGATTGTTTTTTAATTTAGTCACAAAATAACTCTTAGAAAAGTCAATATTACTCCATAGTTCAAGGTCTGTATACGCACGGTCAAAACAATATATGCTGTCCGGTTTAATATTTAATTTATCCTTAGCTATTCTTATATCAGAAATATTCCCTTCAGTTATCACTG
>JYNY01000328.1 GCA_000954095.1 Candidatus Omnitrophus magneticus
TAACATTTTCTAAAGACGGGATTTGCCATATACGCACTGTTGCGTCAGCTGACGCACTAGTTACTATTATTTCTCCTGTAGCTTTTATTATTGTGTTGCCATGCTGAACCCACTCTGTATGTCCTTCTAATGTTAAAATTTTTATTTTGTTCATATCTTTTTTTATTTGCCATACACGCACTGTTTTGTCCAATGACACGCTAGTTACTATTATTTCTCCTGTATCTTCTTTTATTATTGTGTTGGCGTGTCTAACCCCATCCGTATGTCCTTCTAATGTTAAAATTTTTATTTTGTTATCTAGCCCTATTTGCCATACACGCACTGTTCTGTCACTTGACGCGCTAGTTACTATTATTTCTCCTGTAGCTTTTATTATTGTGTGGGCATGTTTAACCCAATACGTATGTCCTTCTAATATTAAAACTTTTATTTTGTTATCTACCCCTATTTGCCATACACGCACTGTTTTGTCAAATGACGCGCTAGTTACTATTATTTCTCCTGTATCTTTTATTATTGTGTGGGCATGCTTAACATAGTCCTCATGTCCTTCTAATGTTAAAACTTTTATTTGGTTATCTAGCCCTATTTGCCATACACGCACTGTTTTGTCATTTGACGCGCTGGTTACTATTATTTCTCCGGTATCTTTTATTATTGTTTGGGTTTGTTGAACTCCATCCGCATGTCCTATTAATGTTAAAACTTTTATTTTGTTATCTAGCCCTATTTGCCATACACGCACTGTTTTGTCATTTGACGCGCTAGTTACTAATATTTCTCCTGTATCTTCTTTTATTATTGTGTGGACATGAGCAACCACCCTCGTATGTTCTTTTAATTTTAAAACTTTTATTTGGTTATCTCGCCCTATTTGCCATACACGCACTGTTTTGTCATCTGACGCGCTAGTTACTATTATTTCTCCTGTATCTTTTATTATTGTGTGGGCATGTTTAACCCAATCCGTATGTTCTTCTAATGTTAAAACTTTTATTTTGTTATCTAGCCCTATTTGCCATACACGCACTGTGTTGTCCCATGACGCGCTGGTTACTATTATTTCTCCTGTATCTCTTATTATTGTGTTGACATGCGTAACCTCTTCTATATGCCCTGATAATATCCTTTTTACTTCATCTATTCCGCCTTCGCCGATATATTCCCATTTGGCAGATACTGGTTCCCAGTTAGCGTCAATTATTTTTTCTTTAGATTGAGCATTTTCCCATTTAGCGTTAGGAACGTCTTCCCATTTTGATTTTGCGGGGATTTTTTCTTGCGCTGTGATCTTGTCCATTTCCATTCCATCCCATACTTCTCCGGTTAATTTGCTATCAAGTATAGATTTAGAAAGCGCTTTTTTAACTGACTCTTTGTTTATAAATTCGCGCAATGTTTTTCCAAGCGGAGTTTCGCCGTG
>JYNY01000329.1 GCA_000954095.1 Candidatus Omnitrophus magneticus
TTTTATTTCAAGATACCTTTTGTCTTTAGAAAAATTTTCAGGCAAAAGGCATTCATCCGGTTATATTTTATACAATTCCAAAAATGAAACTGCTATATGATTATTAAGATTATTTACTTCTGGCACCCTTAAAAAAAATTCCTGCCCTGTTTTTTTAAATTAGTTTATGTGAAAAATTTTTTTGCGATTTTTTTGTTCCTATGGTAAGTTGTATTTTTTATGGAGGTAATATTTAATGAAAAAGACAGTTAAAGATATCCCATTAAAAGGCAAACGGGTTTTAATGCGTGTGGATTTTAATGTTCCGCAGAATGATAAAGGTGAAATCACGGATGACAGCCGCATAAAAGGTGCGTTACCGACTATAAATTATGTTTTAGGTCAAGGTGCTAAACTTGTACTTATGAGTCATTTAGGCAGGCCTGACGGACAAATCATGCCAGAATTTACTTTAAAACCGGTAGCGGAAAGGCTGACAGTTCTTACCGGTAAAAAAGTAGTAATGACAAACGATTGCATAGGACATGAAGTAGAAAATGTTGTGAATAAGATGAAAGAAGGGGAAGTAGTTCTTTTGGAAAATTTGCGTTTCCATAAAGGTGAAACAAAAAATGATAAAGAATTCGCGAAAAGTCTATCGAAACTTGGGGATATTTTTGTTGAAGACGCGTTTGGCACATGCCATAGGGCGCATGCTTCTACAGCAGGAGTTACTGAATATTTGCCGGGTGTAGCGGGATTTTTAGTGGAAAAAGAAATTGAATATTTTGATAAAGTTACACGGACGCCGGAGAAACCGTTTTCTTTAATACTAGGCGGATCAAAGGTATCTGATAAAATTCTTATGATAGAAAATATGCTTGGGAAAATAGATAACCTTATTATCGGTGGAGCAATGGCGTATACATTTTTAAAGGCTATGGGAAAAAATGTAGGTAATTCTAAAGTTGAAAATGATAAGATGGATGTTGTTAATAAAATATTGAGTTCTGCTAAACAAAAAAATGTAAAAATATATCTTCCGATTGATCATGTAATAGCTAAAGAGATAAAAGATGGCGTTGAAACTAAAACTGTTAAGGATGCTATTCCTGAGGGATGGTTAGGGCTTGATATCGGAATTGAGACAATTGCTCTTTTTAAAGATGCTTTAAAAAATTCAAAAACTATTGTTTGGAATGGACCGTTGGGGCTTTTTGAAAAGAAGCAATTCGCGGTGGGTACTTTAGAGGTGGCGAAATTTATTTCAACGATTAAAACAATATCTGTAATCGGAGGCGGGGATACTGCCGCGGCAATTATAGGTATGGGGCTTAGCGACAAAATGTCGCATATATCAACCGGCGGAGGCGCGTCGCTTGAGTGTTTAGAAGGTAAAGAAATGCCGGGTATAAAGGTATTGCAGGATAAATAAATTATAATTAGGAGAAAAATTATGCGTACGCCGATGATTGCGGGTAATTGGAAAATGTATAAAGATGTGAACGAAGCTGTTGAATTAGTCAACAGTATAAAACGTGCTATTTTTAATGTCGATAATGTTGAAATTATTGTGGTGCCGCCGTTTACGGATCTTAGCGAGGCGGGAGAAATGCTGATAGAGACAAATGTTAAGCTTGGTGCGCAGAATTGTTTTTGGGAAACAGAAGGCGCTTTTACCGGTGAGATTTCAGCTCCTATGCTTAAAAGCGTGGGTTGTAAATACGTGGTTATAGGGCATTCTGAAAGGCGTAAATATTTTGGAGAAACAAATGAAATGCTGAATAAGAAATTACACGTGGTTATAAAATACGGGCTCATACCTATTTTTTGCGTGGGAGAGACTCTCGAAGAAAGAGAACATGGAAAAACATGGGAAGTTGTGGAAACACAGATAATAGAAGGCATGAAAAATATTTTAGATAATGATTTGAATATAATAATCGCGTATGAACCTGTATGGGCTATAGGAACAGGCAAAACCGCTACTCCTGAACAGGCTCAAGAAGTTCATAAAATGATAAGAGATTTATTGGCAAAACTTTATTCGGTTGATTTTTCGGAAAGAATACAAATTTTGTACGGCGGCAGTGTAAATCCAGCGAATATAGAATCTCTTATGAAAGAGCCGGATATAGATGGCGGGCTTATTGGCGGAGCAAGTCTTAAATCTGAAAGTTTTGTTGATATGGTGAAAAAAACTTCATGGCTTTATGCGAAGAAATAGATCAGGTGTTTTTTATTTAGGGAAAAAGTTGTAATTTTTTTCAAAAGAAATAGGGGAGTCTAAATGATATATTACATTTTGGTTTTTGTTTATATTATCGCGTGTCTTTTTTTAATGGCTGTAATATTGTTACAGGCCGGCAGAGGTGCAGGTTTAAATGAAGCATTTAGTGATAGTACGCAGTCTGTATTAGGTAATCAAGCACCTAATATTTTAAAAAAGGCTACAGCTATTTCCGCTATTGTTTTTATATCTTTAGCGCTTATTCTTGCTATTATGACATCTGTTCGTAGTAGGTCGCTTTTTACTAGGGGATTACCGGCAAATATGGTTATACCTCCTAGTGCTGGTGGGGCTAGCGCGACTGCTAATCAAGAAGCTACTAGCGCGGCTATTGCTGAAAAAATAAAAGAAGTTGCCGCTAAAGTTAATGCTTCTTCTAATCAGGCTACCGCTACCGCGAATAAAACAGTGGACGCTGTACAGGAAAAAGTTGTCCAAGTGAATAATGCAATTACTACAGCATCTGAAAACGTTGAAACAGCAGTAAAAACCGTGGAAGAGAAAGCTACGCCGCTTACGGGAACTAAACAGTAATTTTTAATAGGGCTATTATGGTAAAATTTACGTTGCAAATATAGGGCGTGGATATAGTAAAGTTAGGGAGAAATATAGTATTTACATAATTAAACAAAACATTCTGCGAGGTTGACATTTTATAGTATTGTATAGTATTATAAATTGTCTTGTTTATGCTTTTTATTTGGATAAGTGGGCGGCTATGTGCCCGCTTATTTTTTTATATGCGCAAGATAAACTTTACCGAAAAACTGCATTCTTCATTTATGTCGAAACGCAGTTTTCCGGTTTATTTTTGGTTAATGAGGATAGCGAATCGGAATTTACGAGTCGGAAAAAATATGCCGCGTAACATTTTATTCGCCATTCTCAAATATGTCGAGAGGGTTTTATTATGTTGAGTGAAGGCATGCCAAAAGAATTGAAAGATTATGTAGAGCTAGAAGCTGTTCATAATGGATTTAGAATAGTGGATATAATTCTTAAAGGGCAGAACGGTACATTGCTGGAGATATTGCTTGATAAAGATGGCGGTATTACAATGGAGGATTGCTGTAAATTTAATTCTATGGTTTCGTTATGGCTTGAGCAGTCTAATATTTTAGGACAAAATTATACCGTGGATGTTTGTTCCCCGGGTATTGACCGTGTGCTTAAAAAAGATAATGATTTTTTATGGGCAATGGATAAAGACATTCGTGTGTTGCTACAGTCATCGGTAGATGGAATGTGGGAAATTACCGGGAAATTATTAAAATCTCAAGATGGTTCAATTGATATAGAGTTGCAAAATAAGAACATAATCAACATATTGAGAAATAATATCGTAAAAGCTAAATTGTATTTAAATTTCGGAGCAGACAATAAATTTCATAAAAAATGTAATTAACCAAGTATGGTTAAATTATTATTGAATGGAGAAAAATTATGAATCATGAATTTTTAATAGCGTTAGAAAGAATAGAACGAGAAAAAGGTGTCAGCAAGGAAGTCATTTTGGAGGCCATAAAAAGTGCCCTTGTCACTGCGGCCGTTAAAATAGTAGGAACAGCGGATAAGACAGAAATATCCGCGGATATAAATAATGATACTGGAGAAATAGAGGTTTATCAAAACGGAAAACGTTTAAAAAGTTTGGAGTTTGGCCGTATCGCGGCGCAAACCGCTAAACAAGTGATGATTCAAAAAATAAGAGAAGCTGAGAAAGATATTATTAGTGCTAGGTATCAGAATTTACAAGGAACAATTGTTAATGGGATGGTACATCGTATTGAGAAGGGGAATGTTATAGTTGAGCTTAGTGATGTTGAAGCGATATTGCCGCAATCAGAACAAAGTCCGCGTGAAAAGTTTAGGCAAGGGCAGACAATACGAGCGTATCTATTAAAAGTTGAACAAAGGGTAAATAGTGTAAACGTTGTTTTATCAAGAACTGATGAAAGGTTTGTTAAAAAACTTTTTGAAGCGGAAGTTCCTGAAATAACACAGGGAATTGTTGAAATTAAATCTGTAGCAAGAGAGGCCGGAGAAAGAACAAAAATAGCGGTTTATTCAAGGGATGAAAAAATAGACGCGGTTGGAGCGTGTGTGGGAATGCGGGGTACGAGGGTGAAGGAAATAGTTAAAGAATTAGCCGGAGAGAGAGTTGATATAATTAACTGGAGTGATGATGTCAGGGATTATGTTCAGTCTGCTGTTTCTCCCGTAGAGCTATATGGGATGGAAATTTCAAGAGAAAATAAGGAAATTAAATTGATAGTTTCTAAAGATCAGCTTGCGATTTTATTAGGAAAGAAGGGTAGAAACATTAAACTCGCGGCAAGGCTTATTGGATGGCATTTGAGAGCGGAAAGTTTTGATGAGCCGGTTGTTGTGCCTCTTGAAAATGTGACGAGTATTGGAGAAGAGCGGATTAAATTTTTAAAAGAAAAGGGATTTAACACAGCTCAGGAAGTTGTGCAGCTTGGTGCTGAAAAATTGAGTGTTATTTTAGAATTAGGTGTTAGCCTGTCGCAGGAAACAGTAGATTTTTGTTCCGTGAAAATTCAGGAAACTAGTGCTAAAAAAGACGAAATAAATAATGATGTAAAGAAAGAAGAAGAGCCGTCAGAAACAGAATCTTTAGAAGAAGCTGAATCTGAAGGTGATGGTGAGAAAATATAATATTTTTTTGGTTTATGTGTGTTGTTTAGTTTAGTTAAAATTTATGGTTAACTCATAAATGATTAAGGGGAGATATGGCTGTTACTATAAAAGAATTAGCTGGGGAGCTCGGAATAAAAACAGATGAATTGATGGAGTCATTGAAAAAACTTTATGTTGAGTTTGACAATGAAGACAGCATTGTAAATGATAAAATTTCCGCGTTTATCCGCATTAAGATGGGTCTTAGCCGTCCTCCCAAAAAGAAAGCTGTTAAAAAAGTTTCGCAGGAAGAGTCTGACGCAAGTAGTTCTGAAAAAGAGGCTAGTTCTAAAAAAACGTCTAAAAAAGGTCAGGATAAAGCTTCGGAAAAAGATAAACTCGTTAAAGAAGATGTAGCTTTTCAATCTGGCGCAAGTGTTTCTGATAGTAAATCGGGAGAGACGGATACCGATAAAAAAGACGGCATGATTGCGAGGATGATAGAAAAAAATTTATTAGCTAATAAAATAGAAAAGAATGAAACCGTGACTAGTGATTTAAGCGCGCCGCAAAAAAATAAAAAAGATGATGGGCAGAGTCTTAATGCCGCGGCCGGTGCGGCTACGCAAAATATTGAAAAGACCGCTATAGATCCTAGTTCAGTGATAAGAGTTGTTTCTATGCCGCCTAGTCCGACGGCTAAGGACGCGGCAATATCTCAAGAAAAGTCTGATAAAACAATAGTTCCTGTTGAGGATATTTCTCCTAAAGATAAACATTATCAAAAAATTTCAAAATGGAAAAAACAAAAACAAGGGAAAGCAGGGGTCACTCCTTTAGTTGATGAAGAAGAATCAGGTGTTTCATCATGGAGAGTAAAATCGCGCAGGCACGGCGGAAATACTTTTGGCGGCGGGAGTTACGGCAAAAGAGACAGATTCCATTACAATAAACCGATTGAGAAAAAAACAGAAATTGCGCATGATACGATAAAAGCTTATCAAGGGAGTGAATTGATTAAGATAGAATTGCCGATTCCTTCTAGTATACGCACTATCGCTGTTAAAGTGAATAAACGGCCTAATGATTTACTACAATATCTTATAAATAAAGGAATTTTTGTTAATATAAATAAGGATTTAGATGAAGAATTAACCAGAACACTTTTAAAAGATTTGGGTTATGAATTAGAAGTATCTAAAACAATGGAAGAATCTCTTTTGGCTGATCACGTTGAAGAAGAGGTAACTGAGTCCACGCATTTGGTATTGCGTGCTCCGGTAGTTACGTTTATGGGGCATGTAGATCATGGTAAAACATCTTTATTGGATTATATACGAAAAACAATGGTTACTGCTCAGGAAAAGGGCGGTATTACTCAGCATATAGGTGCTTATAAAGTTGATACTGAAAAAGGTTCTGTAACTTTTTTGGATACACCCGGTCATGAAGCGTTTACTGCGATGAGGGCGAGAGGCGCCGAAGTTACGGATATAGTTGTTCTTGTTGTTGCCGCAGATGACGGTGTTATGCCGCAAACTAAAGAAGCGATGGACCACGCCCGCGCGGCAAATGTTCCGATAGTTGTAGCTATAAATAAATGTGACGCGCCGGGCGCGAAGCCTGAACGGGTAAAGATTGAATTGCAAAAGGAAGGGCTTATATCTGAAGATTTTGGTGGAAAGACAGTTATGCTAGAAGTATCCGCTAAGACAGGCCAAGGCATGGATGAGTTGATGGAAATGCTTATGATGGAAAGTGAACTATTGGAATTAAAGGCAAACCCGCATTTAAAGGCGAGAGGTGTTGTTATTGAGGCTAAAAAATGCGCGGGACAAGGTGTTACGGTAACTGTTTTAGTTCAAAATGGGACTTTAAAAATAGGTGATATTGTTTTAACCGGAGTTCATTATGGTAAAGTAAAAGCCATGATTAATGATAAGGGCACGCGGTTAAATCAGGCGTTACCTTCAACTCCTGTAGAAGTATTAGGATTACAAGGTGTTCCTGAAGTTGGCGATGAATTTTTTGTTGTTAAAGATGAGAAGAAGGCGAAGACATTATCTCTTTTAAAACAGAGCGAGACTCATAGAAAGAGAATTACCGGAGGCGTAAGGATTACACTTGAAGATTTTCATAATCAACTTGTAAAAGGCGGGGTTAAAGAATTAAAGATAATTTTAAAAGCGGATGTGCAGGGTTCACTTGAAGCGATTAATCATTCTTTATCTAATTTGCCTTCAAATGAAATCAAACTTACTTTAGTTCATACGTTGATCGGTGATATTAATGAATCAGATGTAATGCTCGCATTAGTTTCTAACGCTGTTATTATTGGTTTTCATGTGAAGATAGATTCAAAGGCCGAATCCCTCGCAAAACAGGAGAATATAGATTGCCGAGTTTATGAAGTTATATATGACGCGATAGAAGATATTAAGGCGGCTATGGAAGGCCTTTTAGAGCCTATTGAAAGAGAAGTTTCTCAAGGGTTCGCTCAAATTAAAGAAGTATTTCCTTCAAAGAAAGGGAAAGTAGCCGGCTCAATGGTCACCAAAGGAACTATTCATCGTAAAGATAGAATCAGAGTTAAAAGGGCTGGAGAAGTAATATTTAGCGGAACGATAGAGTCACTCCGCAGATTTAAAGATGATGTCAGGGAAGTGAAAGAAGGCTTTGAATGCGGTATTATTGTTGATAACTTTAATGATATTCGTCAAGGGGATATTGTAGAAGCTTATATAATAGAAAAGGTCGCTAGAAGGCTTACTGCCAGATAGAATTTTTGACAGATTTTTCGACTCTTGCGAGAGTCGGTTTTTTTTACAGCCCTATTTTGTCTAAACCGAAAAGTGGCGGCTTAACCTATTCGTATCCTACCTAGATGTATAGCCCCAAAAAATTAGTTATATTTATCGAGAGTTAACTCGGTTTTAGAAAATTTTAGCTATATATTTTTTGTAAAAATAATTAAGGGAATTTTTATAAATGAAAAATAATATGTTGAGCGGCATGAGACCCACGGGGAAACTTCATTTAGGGCATTTTATCGGAGTTCTAAATAATTGGATAAAATATCAAGAAGAATATAATTGTTTTTTTATGGTAGCAGATTGGCACGCGCTTATGAGTGAGTATGAGGCGCCGTCAAATATAAAACAGAACAGTTGTGAAATAGTTAAAGATTGGCTGGCATGCGGTATTGATCCTGACAAATCAGTTGTCTTTATTCAAAGCATGGTTCCTGAACATTTAGAATTAGCAATGGTATTTTCTATTTTGACCCCGTTAGGATGGCTTGAAAGATGTACTACTTATAAAGAACAGATTAGAGAAATTGAAGGACGCATGCTCGCGACGTATGGTTTTTTTGGGTATCCGGTTTTACAGTCCGCGGATATCGCGCTTTACAAAGCGAAAGTTGTGCCTGTCGGAAGCGACCAACTGCCGCATTTAGAGCTGGCTAGAGAGATAGTGAGAAGGTTTCACAATCTTTATCAAAAAGAGATTTTTTATGAGCCGGAACCTATTCTTAGTGTTGTTTCAAAATTAGTCGGGCTTGATAATCGGAAGATGTCCAAGAGTTATAATAATTTTATATCCTTATCTGATGACGCGGAAACTGTTATTAAAAAAGTTTCCAGCATGTATACTGACCCTAATAGAGTAAGGGCGGATATTCCCGGGAATGTTGAAGGTAATCCTGTTTTTATTTATCATGATCTTTTTAACGGGAACAAAGAAGAAGTGGAAGATTTAAAGACGCGCTATAGGACCGGAAAAGTTGGAGACGTTGAAGTTAAAAGAAAGCTCAGCGCCGCTTTAAATATAGTTCTTGAACCTATACGTGAAAAAAGAAAATCACTTAAGGACGATTATATTTATGATGTTATTAGGTCGGGCGCGATAAAAGCGCGTGCTGTCGCGCGTAATACAATGAATGAAGTGAAGGAATGCTTGCATCAAATTGTCGTATAGAATCTTAAATTTATTCTAGGGATATGGTAACCATATGTCATATAAAGTAAAACTTAATTTTTTTGACGGGCCGCTGGATTTACTTCTTTTTTTAATAAAAAAAGACCGGATTAATATTTATGATATTCCGATCGCTCATATAACAGAACAGTATTTATCCTATTTAGAACTTATGGAATTATTGGATTTAGTTATAGCCGGAGATTTTTTAGTAATGGCCGCGACACTTTTACAGATTAAAAGCAGTATGCTTTTGCCTAATGATGAATTGTCTTTGGAAGGTGTGGAAGAAGGCGATCCGCGCGAAGAATTAGTTAAAAGGCTTTTAGAATATAAAAAATACAAATCAGCGGCGGGTGAACTTTTTGAAAGATATAAAGAAAATAAGAATCTTTTTTTCAGGCGCGTTGATGCTGAGACTTTCGCGACAGCTACGCAGGAGGAGTATTTGGATGTCAGTTTAGTTGACCTTATAGACGCGTTTCGTGGCATACTTAAAAAAATCCCTAAAGAAACTTTTCATAAGGTATCTAAACATAGATTTACTGTGGGTGAAAAAATAGATGCTTTACATGGGCTTTTGCGGCAAAGCCCTAAAATTTATTTTTCGAATCTTTTTAAAGAAGCTGAAAGCAAAGAGGAAGTTATAGTAATTTTTCTCGCGGTGCTTGAATTGATGAAACGAAAAGAAATTCGAGTTGTGCAGGGTGAACTTTTTGATGAGATAGAGATTGTCGGATTTGAACAAAATAATGTTGAACGGACTGAAATAACATATTCAGTCGATGTCGTTTAGGGAGAAATAAAAGAGTATGAGGAACTACTATGGAAAAAATAGAAAAAATTAAAAGAATAATAGAGGCTTTAATTATAGCTTCAGAAGCGGGATTAAAACGTGAAGATTTGTATGAACTTTTGAAAGAAGAATATTCTGGTAATGAGATAGATGAAGCTTTGACTTTTTTAAGAGAAGAATACAATTTATCCGAACATTCTTTTACTATTACTGAAGTCGCGGGCAGGGTGTGTGTTGCCACAAAACCTGATTATGTTTCGTGGATTAATAAATTGTACAATATAGAACCATCGCGTTTAAGCGGGCAGTCTTTAGAAACTTTGGCGATAATAGCGTATCGTCAGCCGGCTACTCGCGCGGAAATAGAAGAGATTCGAGGTGTTAATTCAGGCGGAGTGTTAAAAGCTCTTATGGAAAAAGAACTTATACATATAAAAGGCCGTAAGGATGTTCCGGGCCGTCCGTTAATGTATGGAACTACTGAAAAATTTATGCAACATTTCGGTTTGAATTCTTTAGATGATTTACCGTCATTAAAAGAATTTACAGAAGAAGATTTGGACTTTAAAAATTCTTTAATAGTTCAAAAAGATGATGAAACTATAGATGAAAAAGACGCATTAGAAATTTCTAGCGCGTCTGAAGAAAAAAAAGAAGATGAAAATAAAGTAGAAGAAACAGTTGTGTCGGGAATTGACGGAGGAATAAGTAATGAATAAAAAAGGGCTCGGGGACCTTAGGTTAAATATTAACGATATCGATAAACGTATAATCGGCCTTATCTCGGAACGGGGCTTGATAAGTAAGGAAATAGGAGAGATAAAAAAAGAAAAAGGACAGCCTGTGTATTCTCCTGATAGGGAAAGCCAAGTGTATAAGAATATTGAAAAAATGAATCACGGTCCTTTATCGAATAATTCAATAAAAGCTATTTACAGTGAAATTATGTCCGCGTGTCTTTCTCTGGAACAGCCTTTGGTCGTAGCTTATTTAGGGCCTGAATGCACATTCACGCATCAGGTAGCTATAAGAAAATTCGGCACTAGCGTGAAATATCTTTCGTGTAACAGTATAACCGAAGTTTTTGTTGAAGTCGAAAAAGGCAACGCGAATTACGGCGTTGTGCCTATTGAAAATTCAATAGAAGGCGCGGTTACTCATACAATGGATATGTTTGTTTCGTCTCCAGTTGTTATTTGTTCAGAAATATTTCATCCGATAAAACATAATTTATTATCTAAAATAGAAAATTTTAAAGATATAAAAAAAATTTATTCCAATCCTCAGGTTTTTGGGCAATGCCGCATATGGCTTGAACAAAATTTACCGTGGGCGAAATTAATTGATTCAAGTTCTACCGCGAAAGCGAGTGAAAGCGCGTCTCGTGAAAAATTTTCAGCGTCTATCGCCAGTGAACTTGCCGCGAGAAAATATGGTTTAAAAATTTTGGCTAAATCAATAGAAGATTTTTCAGGGAACATAACAAGATTTTTAGTTATCGGAAAAAAAATAAGCGAACCTTCCCAGAATGATAAAACTTCTATCCTTTTTTCCGTAAAAGATAAGCCGGGTATTTTACATGATATGCTGTCCCCGTTTAAAGAAAGAGGAATTAATCTTACAAAAATAGAATCACGTCCATCAAAAGCAATGATGTGGAAATATTATTTTTTTATAGATTTAGTAGGCCATGTTCATGAAAAAGAAGTTGAAAGCGCTATTAAAGAATTAGAAACCAAATGTGATTTTTTAAAAATTCTGGGATCATATCCGCGGGGAGAGTGAAAATTTTATCGCGCGCGAACAAATTACAGCCGGGCGCGTGAATTGAAATATGAATAAATTATTTTATAAAACAAATTTAGAAAAAATAGTTCCATATATCCCGGGAAAACCGATTGAAGAAGTGAAAAGGGAAATGGGGCTTAAAAGCGCTGTGAAACTCGCTTCTAATGAAAATCCGTTAGGCCCGTCCAAATGTGTTTTAAAGGCTATTGAAACGGCCGCTAAAGGAGTAAATAGATATCCTGACGGCGGATGCTTTTATTTGGGAAACGCGGTAGCCGGTAAGCTTGGTGTTAAACGTGAAAATATTATTTTCGGAAATGGTTCAGATGAAGTTATAGTTTTTGCTACAAGAGCTTTTTTGGTTTCGCTTGACGAAGTTATAATCGCCAGCCCCACTTTTTTGGTTTATAATTTAGCTTCTTTACTAGAAGGCGCAATTGTGAAATCAGTGCCTATAAAAAATTTTAAGTATGATTTAGACGCGATGGCAGGCGCGGTTACTGCTAAGACAAAGATAATCTTTTTGGCTAATCCCGATAATCCTACCGGTAGTTATATTTCTAAAAAAGAGTTGGAAAAATTTATAGAGAAAATACCGAAAGGTGTTATTCTTTTTATTGATGAAGCTTATTATGAATTTGCGTTAGGCCAAGATTATCCTGAAACACTTTCGCTTATAAACCGCGAGGATAAAGATATAATTATAGCGCGGACTTTTTCAAAAGCGTACGGCCTCGCCGGGCTTCGCATAGGATATGGGCTCGCTCGTCCGGAATTAATAACAATACTCAATAAAGTGAGAGAACCGTTCAATGTTAATTCTATTGCTCAAGGTGCGGCAATAGCGGCATTGGAAGATACAGCTTATGTGAAAAAATCAGTTAAACTGGTGAGTGAAGAAAAAGAACGGTATTATAAATTTTTTGATAGTTTAAAAATAGAATATATAAAAAGTAAAACTAATTTTATTTTATTTAGAGCAGGTCGAAAATCAATTGAAATATATAAAACACTTTTATCTAAAGGTGTTATTACGAGAGAGATGTCTCATTGGGGATTAGAAGGATTCCTTAGGGTTACAAT
>JYNY01000330.1 GCA_000954095.1 Candidatus Omnitrophus magneticus
AAAATTTTTGAAACGCTTTCAAAAGTTTATCCATATCTAATTTGCCGTCAGGGTTGAGATACCAAGAAGTGGTCCCTTCTTCTTTAATATTTTCTTGTAACGCAAAATTCAAAACCCTAGGAATTATTTCTCGATATATTTCATTTGAAAAGACTATATCGTATTTTTCTTTTCGTATAAGCCCTAAATCCATAACATAAAGAAGATCATCATTAAAAGTGTCATATATAAGAGTATCTCCGTTAATAATAGCGCTTACTATATTTTTTACTCTCGGCTCCTTGAGTTTATCTATTAAACTATCCAAATGCGTGTCGCGTCTGGCGATTAGATTTTCTTTCACCTCTTCCGCGTGAGCGAGTGTTATTTTTTTTGTGTAATCACTTTTTAATATTTTTTCTACGATTTCATTCGCTACCGCGTTCACCAGCCACGGCTGGCCTCCGGTTAATTCATAGATTCGATCTACTATTTCTTTTGAAAATATCTGACCTGTATCTTTTGTGTGCTGATTGTATAATTCTGTTATATCTTCTTTTGTGAATGTTCCTAAAAGTATTGATTCAGCTTTGATATTAAAGGGCGACCCTGAGCCTAATGATGCTTCATTCGGACGGACTTTTGTTTTATATTCCCGAACATCTCTTAATCCCACTAAAGCTATAGTTGAAGGAAAATGTTTTGGCCTTCCTTGAAAGCCATTGCGCAATTGCCTAAGCACTGATACTAAGACATCATCGTATAATGAATCTATTTCGTCTAATAATAAAACTATAGGTTTTTTCATCTGTTTTGCCCAAGCAGATAAATACATATATAATAAATTATGACTTTTTTTATATCCTGTAAGTTTTGGCGGCAACTCGTTATTTGGTAAAAATTTTGAGCTTTCTTCATATAAACTTTCAATTATTGTGCGCATTGCCTCCGGCAAAGGAATACTTTTATATCCCGCGTTTTCTACTGAAAAAACTGTAGAAATATAATTTCCTTCTTTATTTAATCTATGCGCCAATTCATGTAAAAGTGTAGTTTTCCCAGTCTGCCTCGGCGCGTGGATTGTAAAATATTGTGTTTTATCTATTAAATCGAATATTATTTTTTGATTGCGCAAAGGGTCAATCATATAATGTCTTTCAGGCATACAAAAACCTGTTGTATTAAAATATTTTTTACTTTTCATTTTAAAAATCCTCCATATTTTATGCGTGTCTGCCGCAAGTATTGTAAATTATAGCAGATATCCCGAAAAATAGAAAATTGAGATTATAAAATCGAAATTAGAAATTAGCCTTGTCGAAACTGTCAAATATTTTGTGTAAACCCGCTCTTCAAAAATTCAGAGGCAAGATATTCTTTTGTGACTCCGCTTGAGATATGATCCCATGGAAGAGGTGTGGTGATAGGATAGTCGTGAGTAGCTAATTTTTTTATAGAAAAACCTTCTTTATCAAAAATATCTTCCCATAATGGAAAATCAAAATATTCTTCACTGCCGCTGGTCTTTACCCCGCGTGAAACCGCGCTATGAATAACTTTGCCAAGCCTTCTGTCGCCTCTGGCAAATGCGGCTTCAAGCATGGATTTTCTAATGTCGTGAAAATCAAATGATACTTTTTTAGAACCGCTTTCTTTAAAACGGTGCCGTTTAGTTTCTAAGATGTCAGGTTCTTCCATTCCAAACCATTGTAAAGGTGTGTGTGGTTTTGGTATGAAAGGGTTGACGCTCACTTTAACTTCCGCGGATGAATTTGAGACGGATTTTTTTAAAAATGATATTTTATTCGCGAGAGCTATTATACTTTCTACTTCATCTTCTCCGTTATTATTAAGAGCCGGAAAGCCTACCATAAAATAAAGTTTAACTCTTTGCCAGCCGTGTTTATACGCGGCAGTAACAGAGCTGTGTAAGACATCCATGCTTATATCTTTTTTTAATGCCACGCGTATCGCGTCGCTCGCGCTTTCAGGCGCGAATGTTAGGCCTGCTTTACGGATAGCGGATATAACTTCAGGAAGGCTATAAAATTTTTCATCTATTCTTAAAGAAGGTATGGAAATCCCGACTCCTAGGCCGTTGAAATCTTGATTTAAGTTTTTTACAAGGTCTGTCAAATATGGGTAGTTAATGCTTGAAAGGGAAAGTAATGAGATTTGTTCTTCACCTGTATGTTCATAAGACCTTTGGCAGATTTCACGGACAGTATCAGGTTTTCTGAGCCTTACCGGATAGTTGATCATTCCTGCTTGACAAAATCTGCACATGTTCGGGCATCCGCGCATTACTTCAACTGCGATTCTATCATGAACAATGTTTATAAAAGGAATAATTTGTTTAACAGGATAATACGCTGAATTCAAATCTTTGACTAATCCTTTTTCAATAAACTTGGGCGCGCCTTCTATTCCCGCGATGGGAGAAAGCCCGGCAAAATAGCCGGTTTCATATTTAGCTGAATATAACGAGGGGATATAAATTCCTTTAAGCCTAGAGAGTTTTAATAAAAGTTCTTTTCTATTTCTGGTTACCCCCTTTAAACGCATATATTCATCTAAAAATTCATTTAATGTTTCTTCCGCGTCTCCTATAAAAAAAACATCAATGAAATCACTCATGGGTTCCGGATTAAACGCGCATGAACCGCCCGCGATAATAAGCGGTTCATCTTCTTTGCGTTCGGAATTTAAGAGTGTGATGCCTGATAATTGCATCATATTAAGGACATTCACAAAGGTGAGTTCATACGATAGAGAAAATCCGACAATATCAAATTGATAAATAGGTTTTTTTGTTTCAAGACTGAATAATTTTTCTCCGTGATTTATAAGAGCTTGTTCCATATCAAGTTCAGGCGCGAAAAAACGCTCGCAAACAACATCAGGACGATCATTGAGCATATGATAGAGGATTTTGAGTCCTAAATAACTCATACCGACTTCATAAATATCAGGATACGCGAGAGCGATAGAAACACGGCCTGTTTTATGTTCTTTAATAACACTATTGATTTCTCCGCCGATATATCTCGCGGGTTTTTGTATAGTGTTTAATATGGATTTTAAATTTTTCACGAGTGTCCTTTTTTTACTCAAAAAATGTAATTATTCATGACTAAAATCGCAGGGTTTTGCTAGACCCTTTTAAAAATGTTATTTCATTATTTTCTCTATCAATGTCTCATATGAATTAATCATATCGTACTTAATATCCGCATGCCCCAAAGCTTCAAAGTGCTTTCTGGCATAGCTGATTTTTTTCTGTTCGATCTCTTTCAGCTGGAGGCTTTCCATGTTTCCTTTTGTTTCCGCGATGAAATAAACATATTTATATTTATCCCCGTCGAAAACTATAGCCCAATCAGGTGAATAATTACCAAGCGGCGTTGGTATTTGAAAACCATTTTGCCCTCGCGGTAGTTTGGCATAAACTAAGACATCTTCGGTCTCAAGCGCTTTCGCGAAATCTCTCTCTACCTTAGAATCAGTTTTGACATAATCATGCACATGTTTTTTCACTTTAAGAATGTTCTCGGCCAGAGATCCCTTAAAATTATTGATAGTGAATACACTGTCTTCATGGGATTTGTCTATCTTTGAATAGACTATGTTATTGATGAGGGTTGCCGCTTTTTCATTATTGATCAGATGCGCAACCCCATGTATAAAACTTTCCGGATTCACTCTGAAATTATGAAAAGTGTCAACCCGCAGGCCCTGCAATATTTTGACGACAGTCCTTCTTGTAAGATTTGTCTCTTTCGCAATTTCCGCGACCAGATCGTATTTCAATGAACCAAGAAGCGAATCGGCTTTTTCTGTAATATTCTGCTGTTTCCTCATGCTCTCGCCTGATTTGAGGCTTGATTCATCAATTATATCTTCCTGTTCACCAGAAGTAATATGAACCAGAATCTTTTTAACCGTCAGATTCTTATCAATCGCCTCAACGCTCTTTTTAATCAACTCGTCACTATCGAAATCCACTTCATAAACTGTTTTGACTTTTATTTTCTTCCATAGATCCTGAAACTCTTTTTTTGCAAAGTTCTCGTTGGGGCTTAATACCGCAACCGCCACATTATTCGCATTTTCATTTTCCGCGGCTTTAAAATTGGCTGTTGTATAAATTTTGGTCAAGAGATCCGTAACCTGTGTTTCAAACCCTTTTAACTTCTCCGGTACCTTATATTTTTTATCCGAGATATCTTTAATCAGCGTGTCAGTTATCTGGTAAGCCTCGGTTACGTATCCTTTTGTTTTAAGGTCAAAAATCAGATCCATCGACGTCTGATTGTTAAAAATAAATTTCTCCCTTTTGTCATTATTTAAAACGAGGTCTTTCAATACATCGATGGTCAGCTTAACCGGCCTGTCAGACAAGGAATCAACGATTTCTTTTTGCAATTCTCTTGCAAAAGAGTCATACGATTCGCTGGCAACAACGGTTAACTTATTCACATCAAAAAATTCTCCTTCAAGCACTGATGTGTCCATCCTGTCACCATTGGAATTGACGCAGATTCTTAAACCCCGGCCTATCTCCTGCCTTTTACTTATAGTTGATTGGCTGTGCTTTAGAGTGCATATTTGAAAAATATTTGGATTATCCCATCCTTCCCGAAGCGCCGAGTGAGAAAAAATAAATCTCGTCGGCTCCTTCAGATCCAAAAGTTTCTCTTTATTCTTCATAATGAGGTCGTAAGCGCTCTCATCATCACTCCCGCCTTCACTCTTTTTCTCTTTAGAATCGACAAAGTGGCCTTTCTTATCGATCGAGAAATATCCTTTATGAATATCCTCAACCGAATGCCCCAACAGATATTTATTGTATTCTTCTTCAAAAAGGTTTAGTTGGCTTATGGCCTCCCTGTATTCCTCTTCGAAAATCTTCGCGTAAGCACCCTTATGCTCAGGATTAGAATAATCACGGTATTTCACTACCTCATCAATAAAAAAGAGCGACAACACCTTGATCCCCTTCGCGAACATAATCCGTTCTTTTTCAATATGCGACTTTATTGTCTCCCGTATCTGAATACGCCGCACATGTTCTTCATCGACATGCCCTGCGGTCTGCCCGACGGATAATTTAACGCCATTTGTAAACGCTACTGTATTGGTCAATCCATTGATTTCTTTTACAACAAATCCTTTGTATTGCTTAAGCTCATTGGAAAAAACATACAAATCATCCTTTTCTTTGATCTGCCTGATTTTCTTCTGAATACCACTCGCCTGCTTTACTTCAAGCTCCACATAAGCAACCGGATATTTATCTGTGCTAATTTGGATCCGATCGATAAACAAATAGCTGTTGGTTCCGCTGTTCCCCACGACTTCAATACCCTTCACGCTAATCTTCTTAACCAGTTTCTGGTTATAGGCATCAATTGCGTCAAGGCGATAAATTTTATTAAAGTCCCGTTTGTGGGTTGCCGAATAGCGCAATGTGAACAATTGGTCAAATTCTCTTTCGGTAAATATTTTCTCTGCCTCTGGTCCAAACCGCTGGGGTTCGTCAATAATCAAGATTGGCCTTGCCCTCTTGATAATATCGATCGGCTTTTCAGATTGCAGTGTATCCAGTTTCTGGAATATCTTTCTTGATTCTTTGCTCGTTGTCGCGAAAGCCTGATAATTCATGATGATCACTTCAATATTTGAGGTGTCAGCAAAGCTCTTGATATTGCTTAGATTTGATTTGTTCTGGGTGTTGTAAATAGAAAAGCGGATCTTTTTGCCGTATATTTCCTGAAAATGCTCCGCGGTTATTTCCAGCGATTTATGAACACCTTCACGAATAGCTACCGATGGAACCATTATGATAAATTTGTTCCAGCCATAATGCTTATTCAGCTCATACATTGTTTTGGTATACACATAGGTCTTTCCGGTTCCGGTCTCCATTTCAACGGTAAAATTCAGGCCGTCCAACCGATCAATGATCTTTAATCCCTGTTCCTTTTGTAATGTTTGAACATTCTTCAAGATATCGCTATCGGCAATTTCCAGCTTCTTGTTAGAGAAAATCTCATACGCAAAGAAGCCCGTCCGCCCTGCCACTTCCTTCCTAAACCCTTTGCTTTGCCCGATAAAACACCGGACAACCGCTGAGGCGGCGTCAGACTGGTACTCTTGATGTTTAAAATGTAGTTTCACGTCTCACGTTCCTTTTTATCGGCCAGTTTTTTTATTTCCCGATCAAAATCCGATTCAAAAAATTTATCCTGAATCGGACGGTATTTTTCATATTCACTTTCCGCTTTCAGCTTTGCCTCAAGCATTGATATTTTCCCCGCTTCTAACAACAAAGGATAATCAGCTAATTCGAGAAACTGAACAAGAAAAGCATCCCAATCCTTCATATTCATCACCTGACGGTTCGTTGCCTTGTTTTCAGCCATATCCAGATAAGCAGTCACAACTCTTTCTAATTTTTTAAGATGTTCTTCATTGAGATAATTCTTTGCGACAGTAACGTCGCTTTTAAAAATTTTCCCTTTTGGCGCGTGCTTCCAGACTTTCAGCCCCATATAAATCTTTTCAGCATCGGCCTCATTGTAGATGATTTCCGCCGCAGTTTTTCCGGTTATAGCCCAATGCAACTTATTCTGCACCGTGGCAAAAAACTGCTTTGTTATTTCAGATTGGCTGTCATAATCCGCAGAAAGCGCATAAATATCCGTGATTTTTTGGTAAATGCGGCGTTCGCTCAAACGAATCTCGCGAATCCGTTCAAGCATTTCCTCAAAGTAGTCTTCGCCAAAGTGTTTGATTTGTTTCAATCTTTCGTCATCCATTGCAAAGCCTTTAATGATGTACTCGTGCAGTATATGGTTTGCCCATTTACGAAACTCAATGGCTCGATGAGAATTGACTTTAAAACCGACCGCCGTAATTGCCTGTAAATTATAGAATTTCGAAGTATACGTTTTGCCGTCTTCGGCAGTATGTCGGAAATCCCGACATACTGAGTTTTCCACAAGTTCTCCATCGCTGAAAATATGCGTCAAATGTTCCGTAATTGTGGGACGGCTTTTTTCAAAAAGCTCAGCTATTTTCTTCTGAGTAAGCCAAATTGTTTCTTCAAAGAAAAAGACCTCAATATTTACCTTTCCCTGAGCGGTTTTAAAAACGACGAAGTTATTAAAGACTTGCAACTCGTTTGCTCTTAATTTATTGTCTGATTTATTGTCTTTTTTCATATTAAATCACCGTAACCCTTGTCTCAGGGGAAAGCCTCTTAAACCGCTCTTCCACATTAATACGATCTTTATCATCCTTAAAACTCGCGTCTTTAAAAACTACCTTAAAGGGCTTTAACCCCGCGATCGTGTCGACTATTTTGAAGTCAATATCATTGTCAAAACATGCTACAAGGGCGTTGGTTTGAACAATGAACACCGTATTTTTGCCTATTTTTTTTGTTTCAATGGGTAAAGAAAGCTCCAATCCAAGATCGAGAATCACCTGAGTTAAGAGATCTTCCGGCGTGCGGTCTTCTTTGATATTACTCTCTACGAATGCAAGCTGTTCCTGATCTAATTTGGCCGGATGATAAAAAACATCCTTCATATTGCTTTCGTCGGTTTTATAAACACGAAACCCGATATCAATGGAGTGTTTAGTGGTTAGTGGGCAGTGGACAGTGTTTTTGAAAGAGCAGACAGCATTTTCCCTATCTCCTGTAAGAGTTGCATCGCTTCCGAAATGTCCGTATCGACAAGGTATCCTACTTTCACGCAAAGAAGCAGTTGAGTCTCCAGTTCCGCTTTTGAGCCCTTTGCTATCGCCATAAATTGCAGAAACTCCTTGGTTGAATTCCGTGCTTGCCCCTCCGCTATGTTTGACGGGATTGAAACCACTGCCCGCCGTATTTGGTCCGACAGGCTGAACAGTTCCTCCTTTGGAAGTTTTTTGACTATCAAATAAACTTCCTTGACCAGATCCATTGCCTTTTGCCATACAATCAGCTCTTGGTAACTCTTTACAGCCATAGTCACTCCCTCCGTTCGTTTTAGTCGTTAGTTGCGAGTGATTAGTGGTTAGTTCTTTGCTACCCACTGTCCACTGTTCACTACCCACTTCCCTTGGTAATTCCCTACATCCACATCTAATCTTCTCCTCCATACTAATCACTTCCCACTTTTCACTAACCACTTTTTTACCTGCGCGGCGGATTCGTTCTTTGCCAATATCGGCAATGGTCTTGTATCCGGCCTTATATGCCTCGCTATTCTCATCAGTCTTTTCAGGAAGCTGAACCATGATGAATTTGCGATTTCCCTTTTTAGTGGATAGTGGAGAGTGATTAGTGATTAGTTGGGAGCGGTTAGTGGGTAGCTTATCACTATCCACTTCTTCAGCATTTAGTTGCATGACGGCATGAGCAGTAGTTGCAGAGCCAGAGAAGAAGTCGAGAATAATGTCGTTGGATTGAGTGTTTGCTAAAATTAATAGTCGATTTAATAAACGTAAAGGTTTTGGTCCATCAAAAGCACCAGACTCTAATAATTTAGTTACTTCTTGAGCCCCTTCTTGACTGTGCCCAACAGCTTTATAAAAAAGTATTGATTGTGGCGCCATCCCTTCATGTCGCAATTCAGAAAGAAATCTTTTCATTTGAGGTACACTGTTTCCATCTATACCAAACCATATTCGATTATCCGCGAGTCTTTCAGCAAAAGCTTTTGCTGAAAGACTCCAACTGCGACCAGTTGGAGGCTCCACAACACGACCTGATGGTGTAGTTATTGGATAACGATCGGCGGGTGTATATCTTTTTGCAGATAAATCACTTGTTTTCCATACCCCTCGAGGGTCATTATCGGGGTTTAAATATCTTGCGTTTGCCTCTTCTGTTCTTGGCAATCTTCCAATTTGAAAACTCTCAATATGCCTTGTATACATCAGAATGTAGTCATGACTATTTGAAATGTACTTTGCGTCATTTTTAGGGGAATATGCTCTTTCCCAAACCATTTCTGCTACAAAATTCTCCTCCCCAAACACCTCGTCGCATATCTTCCTCAAATTATGCACTTCATTATCATCAATGCTGATAAAAATAACCCCATCATCTTTGAGTAAATCTCTCGCGACTACCAACCGCTCATACATCATCGAAAGCCAATCTGAATGAAACCTTCCATTTGAGTCAGTGTTCCTAAAAAGCTTGCCGCCTTCTTCATCATACTCACCACTAACCACTTTCCACTGTTCACTATCCACTGCGAAATTATCCTTATAAATAAAATCATTTCCGGTATTATACGGCGGGTCGATGTAGATCATCTTCACCTTGCCAAGATAACTCTCCTGCAGAACCTTCAGTACTTCAAAGTTATCTCCTTCAATATAAAGATTCCCCGTAGCATCAAAATTGACCGATTCTTCACGGCATGGCCGAAGTGTTTTTGTGAGCGGCATGTTAGCTTTTAAAAGTGCCGCCTTCTTACCGGGCCAGTCCAACCGATACCGCTCGTCATCACCCTCTACAATCTCCTTGGACAAAACCTGTTTCAGAAGATCGAAATCTACGGCCTTCCTTGCGACTCCGCTATCATCTTTAATCTCAGTAATAACATTCGGAAAAAGCGCGGCGATTCGCTCAATATTTTTATCCGTCATATCCGGGGTATGCATTTTTAGTTTGTTCATTTTTTCTCCTTATAGTCTATCTAAAATTTCTTGCGCGTTTATGCTTAACCTTGAAAAAGCAAACCATTTTTTACCTGCATCTTTCAAGGATGCCCCAAAATGATAAACAAGTTTTTTGTCAATAATTATGAACCTATCGTGTGCTGTTTTTAATTCTTTCAACACTATTTCCGCGTACTGAGAATTATATTTTTCGATATCTTGTTTGAGTGTTTCTGTAATATTTTTTGAATAAATTATAGCAGTAACCCCTTTATGCCGTTTTGACAAAAGTTTTAACACACTATCATCAACATAGTTATCTATAAGCACAATAGCCTTCTTCGCGCTTCGTATGATATCTGATATCAATTGATACGCGTCAAAGATTTGTCCATCATAAAAAATTCCCTGCTTTGCTTTTAATGAATTATTTTCAAGTGCGTCAAAAAGAATTTTAAAATTTTTATCACTCTGGTTTATATGTTCGATCTGTTTTAATTCCAGCTTATCAAGCCTCTGAAAAATTTCAACGTTCTTTATAATAAACTTTCTCATTTCGACAAAAGTTTTTATTATTTTGATGCTCATATCTATAGCTGTCTTGCTGTGTAAAACAGCTGAAAGCATAGCAACGCCTTGCTCTGTAAAAACATAAGGATTTGTTGTTGAGTGTTTAAAGCTTCCGAACCGGTCGCAATTTGCGACCAGTTCATCTTTCTCATTTTTAGATAATTGAAACCTAAACTCTTCGGGGAAACGCTCTATATTTCTCTTAACCTGTTCATTCAATCTCTTGGTTCCAACTCTATATAATTCTGCCAAATCACGGTCAACCATAACCTGTTTATCACGAAAAACAAAAATTTTGCTTTTAATGTCTATTTTAAATTGAGTTTTATCGTCATTGACCAAAGACAAGTCGGTACTCTCTTTTTTTGGTTTATTCATTTTTATAACTCCTCTTTGATCTTCCTAAGATATTTTTCTCTTTCCAGCAATATTTTGTTAAGCTCAACCTTGCGGTTAAACTGCTTTTCTTTTGATATTTTGTTCTCTAAAGCGCGTATCTCACTCTCTATCGCCTTGATCTTATTGTCGGTATCTATAATTTCATTGAAACTGGTTTTTGCTTTTGCTTCACTCGTGATAAACGCCCTAATAATTTTCTGGTAAACCTTTTCCAGATCAATGCCGGTAAAATCAAAGCTCTTGTCCTCATTCCAGCCGGAGAAATAATAATTCTCTATACCGCTATCTTTTAATGTGACCGCATAGGCAACATTTTCTTTGTAAATAAACCGGTACAATATCTGATAAGGAATCGCCTTATCAATGATCCGTAAGACATTTTTGGGTATCACCTGCTCTTTAAGCTCAATTTCAAATATCTGTATCTCGGTCACTTTGGCTGTCTTTGCAATACCAACGGTGCTTTCAGCCAGCTTATATTTCCATGTGATCTTTTGTATTTTATCTATAAATTCTTTCTGTAACTTTGCGCTTAAAGCCGCCTTTTCATAAAATTTGCTTTTAGCGATGAATTTATTTACAAAAGCTGTCTTAGGCAATTTAAATTCACTATTCACTAACCACTAACCACTAACCACTAACCACTAACCACTAACCACTAACCACTAACTTTAATTGTCTCCGGTATTTTATTTTCTTTAGATAATTTTTGTATAAATCCGAAAAATACAGTTGGTCAAAACAAACAAAAAAACATAGTATATAGATATTTTTTTATAAATTAGGTATATAAGGGATGTTTTTGTCTAATGAGGAAAAGATGAATATTATTCTCTATAATCGAACGGCATTGTCCGGTTAGCGGCAGGGTAATATTACGGATAAAAAACAATCAAAGAATAAGCATTAGTGTATTATGAAAGATTATTAGCTGATTATATTTTATGAAAGTATAATTATATAATTTGTCTAATTTTAAGTAAATAATAATTTTTACTGCCATAGGTTTAGAAAAATTTTTTTTCGGGTTTTTCTTTATCTGTAAGATTTGTTATAATTTAGCCGGTAAAAATTTTTGTAATCAATAAGAGGATGGTCATTGCAAGGTTGAGTAGTAACGTTGGGATTTTCC
>JYNY01000331.1 GCA_000954095.1 Candidatus Omnitrophus magneticus
GTTTCAAAGCGGGTTTGGCGCTGTAAGAAAAGATATTTTTACAAAGCTCGGCGGGGATGACGATTTATATCTTCCCGGCAGGGTGGAAGAATCAGATATATGTTTTAGGTCGGGGAAAAATGGATTTAAAGGTGATTATGAGCCGGAGTCAACGATATATCAGACAGGTGCAGACAAAGTGAAGAAAAAGTGTGGTAAAAAAGCAGTCATAAAACAAGCCTTCACCGTCAGCACTATAAACTGTTCTTGTTCCGCGCTGTTCTCCATACACAGTTATAT
>JYNY01000332.1 GCA_000954095.1 Candidatus Omnitrophus magneticus
AAAGAAAGGTCAATGAGACAAAGAAGACTACGCAATTTATACGAACGGCTAAAAGAGCTAAAAGAGATGAAAAAAATAACACGAGATGAATTACTAATGAAATTAGGGACAGCGCGTAAAGAAGCGGGAAGAATATGGAATATTATAGATATAAGAATTCCAATGAAAAATGAAAAAATTTCGGGAGATACTTTTACTTTTAAAATAAATCGAGAAAAACTTCGGGAACAACAATTTAAAGAAGGCACATATCTTTTACGAACTAATTTACAAGATGGTGAACCTGAAGAACTTTGGCAACGGTATATTTTATTGACTGAAATAGAACAAGCCTTTAAAGAACTTAAGAGTGATCTTCATCTGAGGCCTGTGTATCATCAATTAGACAATAGAATAGAAGCACATATTTTTGTATCTTTCTTGGCGTATTGCCTTCAGATAACATTAAAACAACAGGCAAAACAGCATGCGCCGGGTATTACACCACGCGCAATCTTAGAAAAATTTAAAACTATGCAAATGATAGATGTACATTTGCCAACAACCGATGGAAGAGAACTTATTCTGCCCCGATATACATATCCTGAAAAAGATATAGCGCTACTTTTGTATAAACTTAAACTAAAACTTCCCAATCAGCCACCACCAAAAATTCAATATCAACCTAATAAATGTGGGGCCGACCTTTTGCCTAAAACCCAGTAAAATAGCCAACTTGTGTCTCGAATAGCGGAAGATGGGTTAAGATGTTCAACTACATTTTTTGGGTTAATCTTTTATTAATATCATTTCTTCTGTCTCAAGATTTTTATAACTAATAGCGTTTCTGCCGTGTTCTTTCGAATAGTAAAGAGCGGTATCCGCCTCTTTTATAAATTCTTCAGAGGTATGCACAGGACTTGGACCTAGGCAATTTAAAAAGGAAAGGCCCATGCTTAATGTCACATTAACCATTTTCCCGTCCAACAACGTTATTGAATTATTTTCTATAGATTTTTTTATTCTTTTCGCGACTTCAAGAGGTTCTTCCAAAAGTGCCATAGTGTTTTTTTGTAGAAGAGTCCCGGATTTTTTTCGGGGATACGTAAGTATTACCGCGAATTCTTCTCCCCCATAACGCGCGACGATATCTGAAGAACGTATATTATTACTAATAATTTCAGCGACAGTTTTCAAAATTATATCTCCAGCAAGATGCCCATAAGTGTCATTTACCCGTTTAAAAAAATCAATATCGCACATTATTATCGAAAGCGGGTGTTTTTCCTTGCATGCCTTTTGAAGTATTTTGCTTAAACAATCTTTAATATATTTATGCGTGTATAAGCCTGTTAACCCGTCATGAGTCGCGCTATATTCCGCTAATTGCTTTTGTTCTTTTATTTTCAAAGATACTTCTCTAAAAAAAATAAGGAAAAAAAGTAAACCCACTACAGAACCGAAAGTAATCCGTATGTATAAAAGAAATTGGTCATATTCTTTTTTGGCATGCTCATACTTTGTCTTTACGTCGTATATCAATAACGTACCGATAGCCCTCGAACCATATTTAATAGGATAATCTTTCGCGGCCAATACATCCGCGTAATTAGCGCTTTCAACAACCATTTTCATTGTTCCGTCAGGCTCGGGATATAAAAAATTTATAGTTAAAAATTCTATTATATTATTATATTTTTTCACAAAAATTTTGATATTTTCCAATGTGGGCTCAGTAACTTCTTCCCTAAAAGACTGATAAATAGATTCTGCTTTGCGGGCGGCAATCTCTTCGTTATAAGCAGAAGGAATTTTTATAAAATATTTATACATCGTATTATTTAATTTAGTGAGAAGAATATTAAATAAAAATAAGCTTATAGCCGTCAACGTCGCGACATAAAATAGTAATTTTATTAAGAATAAAACTGTTTGGACAATATGTTTCATTTTAATTTAAAATACTCCCATATAAATCAGGAAAACGTCGGCATATCCTAGTTACTCATGGCATAAAAATAATTTTACCCGTTTTTATAAAATACATCTTAAGTATACTTATAATTTCTACTACATACAAACAAGCCCAAAAAATAATGACAAAAATTATATGCTATCTAAAAATTACAATTATTTAGCCCGCACTTCACCGCAAGCTAACGCATTTTGGAATAACCACTATTTTCAAAACTTATTAGTATTCGCCCCGATAAAATAAAAAAATATTTTCTTCTCCTAACAAATATCAACACCCCATAAACACTAGCATTTTTGCATGTATATTATTCAAATATTAAAAAGTTAGCATGTGTTAATTTGCATTTTATAATTTTATATGGCATACTTGATGTATAAGACAAGAATTTTAGAATTGAATTATAAATTTAAAAATAAAAAATGGGGTGAAAAATGAATATAAAAATAAGAGGTAGTCCTAAACAAAAAAATATATTTAAATAAAAATTTATGAGAATGAAAAAGACAAATACCGTAAAAAAATAAAATATTGGAAAATAACTAATCTCGTGGAGATTTAGATTATTTCCAACAAAACAAAAACAGCGCAAAGCGCTAAAGTGAGGTCTAAAATGAATATCGTAAAAAATTTAACAAAAACATTACTGTTAATGATAAGCCTTTCCATGCTTTTTATCAGTATCGCATCTATACAAGCCAACGCGGAGATATACGACTTAACCCGACGTGATAATCCGCCGAATTCCACTAACCCTAATTGGTATGTAGTAGACTTATATTCACTAGGCGTATACGTCGCTACATTTAGTTGTGTAAATACTTCTGACTGGAAAGGACTCAACCACTCTCAGGCTATAACGTTTGTAAATAATTTAAACACCTCAAGTTGGGATAATAAAACTTGGCTTTTTTCTACTTCAGATGCCGTTTTAAATTATTTGTGGGAAACTTTTAATAACGACCCCGGCTATTTTTTTGGAGTAACAGGATTTGACCCGACCTTAACCAGTGGTGCAATCCAAGAAATTTGGGGATGGAACTCTGACGCTACGGTTCCTCCTGACCCTGAAGGATTTTACAGCGCGTCTCTTGAATGGTGGACAGACACTAACGATACTTTTTCTTATGATAATCCTTCCAATGGGAACAATACAAATGTTAATAGAAGTATTTGGGTTTATTCATTGGAAGGAAGCCCTGTTCCAGAACTTCCACTAATGAATATTTTTTTGATACTAGGAACCTTGTTGGGTTGGGGCTTTATATACCAAACAGTTAATGTAAGAAAGGTATAAAGATAACTGGCAAAAAATAATCCATGGGAAAAGAATTCTTTTTCCATGGATTATTTTTACTAAGAATAAACTGTTTGCAAAACAACGGAATTAATATTCTGAAAATTTAAGCATATTCAATGCTGTAGTTAAATCGTCTTTTTTGCCTTTTTTGACTGTGGCAAAACCATCTCTAACAGTACGGCCGACAGCTTTAATTGTTTCCATCATAAATTTTTTACTTTCTAAATATAATTTATTTCCCTTGCTTGTCCGCGCGCTTGATACAGTGGTAATAGTAGAATTGATGCTATCATAAAACATTCCTTCGCCGTCAGCACTATAAACTGTTCTTGTGCAAATTAACACATGCTACTTTTTTAATTTAGCGGAAAATCCCCGCCTGTAAAGGCGGGGATGAGAGCATATTTCCTGTGTCTTCCGTGTATGTTATACTGAGTAAATGAGATTAATAAAGTCAGCACATAGTGTATATAGGACGCAGTACCACATAGTATGGGTTACAAGATTTAGACGAAAAATCCTGAACAAAGGAGTTCGTGAATATCTGAAAACGAAACTTCTTGAGGTCCGAGAGTATTACCCCGACTGGGAATACATTGCTGTAGGAATAGATATTGATCATATTCATTTGCAAATGGTAATTCCACCGAAATATGCAGTAAGTATGGTTGTTGAAACGTTGAAAAAAAATACAAGTAGGCACATGAGCAAGAAGTTTCGTTTTTTGAAAGAAGTGTATTGGGACAATGAGGGGATATGGTCGAAAGGATTTTTCGTCTCAACGGTGGGGATAGATGAGGCGATTATCTGTAGATATATTCAGAGTCAAGAGAAGGAAGACACAGGACAAACGAAGTTTGAATTCTGAAAAAGAACCCCGCCTGTAAAGGCGGGGGTATCTATTTTTCTGATTGGACATAATAACGGTTTTAAATATTTTAAAGGATATCCTCGCGAAATTTTATATGACAATTTAAAATCAGTAGTTATTAAAAGAATGTTACGAGCTGAAGATAGTATTTTTAATAAAAAATTTATGGACTTTTCAGGATTTTATGGATTTAAGCCAATTTTAGCAAGGCCGTATAAACCAAATACTAAAGGTAAAGTTGAAAATTCTGTCTTATTTGTAAGAGAAAATTTTTTTAACGGTGAAGAGTTTATTTCTCTAAAGGATATAAATTCAAGGGTGTTAGTATGGCTTAATGAAATCAATATGAGAACTCACTCAACAACAAGACAAATTCCTTTAGAAAAATTGGTTAGCGAAAATCTTCAATCTATAGAAAACAAAAATCTTTATGACACTAGAGAAATATTTTATAGGCAAGTATATAAAGATTGTTATTTTAGTTTTAATGGCAATTATTATTCAGTCCCGTTTCAATATGCTGAAAAAGAAGTTGCTGTAGAATATCTAGATGAAAAAAATATAGCAGTAAAATATAGAAATGAAATCATAACTTGTCATACTCTTTTAGAAGAAGAGATTAAAGGCCGGTACATTACAAAAGAAGAACATATTGCTGAATTAAAAAAAATTAGACACGCGCATACACTCCAACGTCCTAAAGAAAATTTTAAAAAAATAGTTAATCCGTCAGCAAAAACTATAGAGGCAAATTCAATCTCAACATTTGACTATAAAGTTCTTGTAACTGATTTATCAAAATATACGGGAATGGAGGTATAAAATGAATTTACTAATACAAGAAAGATTATTCAAAAATCTTGAACGATTGAAACTTGAAAAAATACCTGAAATTCTAGACAATTATATAGAACGAGCAAATAAAGAAAACATTTCAATAATAGAAGTTTTGGATTATTTGATAGAAACAGAACGAGTGCATAAAGACGAAAAATCGTTAATTATGCGGATAAATGTTACGGGTTTTCCCTATAAAAAAACATTTGAAGAATTTGATTTTGGATTCCAACCCTCAATAGATTTAAAAACAATAAATGATTTAAGAACTACACGTTTTATCCATAATAAAGAAAATGTGATATTGCTAGGGCCTCCCGGTGTAGGAAAAACACATTTAGCAATAGCGATAGCTATGGAAGGCTTAAAAAATAAATATTCTACATATTATATAAATTGTCATGATTTAATAACGGAATTAAACAAAGCTAATTATGAAAATTCATTAGAAACAAAATTAAAAACATTATGCAAATATAAAGTGCTCGTCATAGATGAAATAGGATATTTGCCGCTAGACAAAGAAGGCTCTAATTTATTTTTTCAACTTATCTCCAAAAGATATGAAAAAAGTTCAACTATAGTTACATCAAATAGAGGTTTTAATGAATGGGGAGAAATCTTTGGAGATAACATCATCGCCGCCGCTATTTTAGATAGATTATTACATCATTCTACTGTTATCAATATTAAAGGCGAAAGTTACAGACTGAAAGAAAGTAAACGGCTCTTTTTCAAAAACCAAGGAGGTGATACATCTATGCCTAAATAATTTTTTTTCTCAAGTGGGTAATTTTCAATTGAAATTTTTGGGTATTTTTACATTAAAATTGACAGGCCTTTATTATTCATGTTTAACTGTATTTTTTGGGATTATAAAAATTATATATTTTTCACGTGAAAAAATATTTTTCAAATTATTTTTTTTACGCAGAAATTTTTTTTTAAAATGCTGTTGACATTTATTCTGTTTTGAGTATACTTTGGAGTGAAGTGGTTTGAAGTGGAGTAAAGTAGAGGGCAATATAATGTTTTATGGCGAATATACACATACTTTAGATGAGAAGAATAGAATCATCATCCCATCTAAATTTAGAGAAGTTATACAGGAAAAAAATATAGAGAAACTTCATATTACACGCGGGCTTGACGCGTGTCTTTTTATTTTTTCGGAAAATGAATGGAAAGTTCAAGAAAATAAATTTAAAGAATTACCTTTTACTAATGAAAATGTCCGAAGATTTAAAAGGTTATTTTTCGCAGGCGCGTCTGAATCAATTCCTGATAAACAGTGGAGGATTTTAATACCTGATTATTTAAAAGAATACGCGGGGCTTGAAAAAGATATTAAAATTATAGGTGTATCAGATCGTATTGAAGTATGGGATATGGCTAAATGGGAAGAGTTTTATAAATCTTCAAAACAAGATTACGAAAAATTGGCTGAAGGCATCATTATATAGAATTATAGGGGGGATGTTATGTATAGGCAGTACGCGGTTAAATTTCATAAGAAGCAAGTTGAGTTTGTCAAGTGTATCAATATAGTGGAACGGGCGAAAAAGGCTAGAGTGCTGTCAGCGGGATTAGGTAATTTTGGCCTAGAAAGATATGTTGTTACGTCCACATCTCCGAATATTAATTCTCATTTCGCGGTTAAGAGTTGTGTGTAAACATATTCCGGTTTTATTAAATGAGGTTATTGATTATCTCAATCTTAGAGACGGCGATAAGGTATTAGATGCAACTTTGGGCGGAGGCGGGCATGCTGAAGTTATCCTGCAAAAAATAGGTAAAGACGGAAAACTTATTGGATTCGATAGGGATAATGCGGCTATTGAGAGATGTAAAGAAAGTTTAGCGGTTTTTAAGGAAAATATAGAATTCGTTAATAAGGATTTTAAATATGTCAGAGATGTATTTCTTTCACTTAGTATTGACACAATTGATGGAGCGCTATTCGACCTCGGGATGTCATCTTTTCAAATTGATGATGGAGAAAGAGGATTCAGTTTTTTAAAAGACGGTCCATTGGATATGCGTTTTGATGTTTCATCACGGTTATCAGCTTATGATGTTGTGAATAATTTTTCTGAAAAATTACTTAAGGATATAATAAAAAATTTTGGAGAGGAACGGCATGCGGGTTTAGTGGCGCGCCGTATTTGTTTTGCGCGGCAGAAACAAAAGATAAAAACAACTAAAGAGTTAGCTGAAATTGTTCTTGGCGCTATATCAAGAAAATATTATAATCAGAAACTTCATCCGGCGGCGCGTACTTTTCAGGCTTTAAGGATTTATGTTAATAGTGAATTAGAGTCAGTTGAGAAGGGAATTTTTGATACGATTGAATTTTTAAAGACTGGAGCTAAGATATGCGTCATATCGTTTCATTCTTTAGAAGATAGAATTGTAAAAAATATTTTTAGAGATGGCGCTAGGAATGAAAAATTAAGAATAATAACTAAAAAACCGATAGTTCCAAAAAACGAAGAAATATGTTATAATTCTCGAGCTCGAAGTGCTAAATTACGCGTGGCAGAGAGGATATAGAATGACAATACCTAAAATAATTTTAAATTGTGGAGTTATTACGGCAATTGCTGTTGCGTATGTTCATCAGCGGGTTGAAATAGTTAAAGAAGGATATGTTTTACAGGACAATAAAAGACGGTTAGATACTCTAATAGATCAGAATACTAAATTGCTTTACAATTTATCTCGTCTTGAATCGCCTAGGCATCTTTTAAGTTCTCTTGATGATTCAAATATTAAATTTGCCAGCCAGAGAACATTAGGCGACGGCGCGTATTTATTGGGCAGGTCTGAAGAACGCGATAGATTAGCTAAAATTAATATTTTGACGAAGGTTTCAGATTTGTTAACAACTAAGGCTGAAGCTGAAACTAGCAAAAGACGTTAACTCCAAATTTAACCCGCGAATATGGCTGACTCCTTTTGGGTTTAATCGGATGTTTTATAATGATGAGGTTATATCCGATTTTAGTTTGAGTTGCCCTGTATTAGATAAATAGTAATTTTAAGGTTTCAATAATGCCTAAAACACTCAATGCTAGGGCTGTTTATAATCTGCAAGGCGCTAGGACACGCCAGTATCTTATTCTTCTATTTTTTTTATCCGCTTTTATTGCTATTTTTTTAAAACTTTTCTATCTTCAGGTTTTAAATTATAACCGTTTTGCCGAAATGGCTGACCGGCAACATAATAAGTTTTTAGAAGTCCCTCCCAAACGCGGTATTATTTATGACAGATTTATGGAACCGTTTACCGTGAATATTGATAAAACAAGCATTTTCGCGGATCCTCATCAAATAGTTGATCAAGCAGAAATCGCTCAAATATTGTCAAAAATATTACAGATTGATTATGAGGCTATCCTTCAAAAATTAAATACTCCCAAAGCTTTTATTTGGATAAAACGTAAAGTTTCTCAGGAAGAGTTTGACGCTGTTAAACGAATGTCATTAAAAGGTATCCATTTTATTAAAGAAACTGAAAGAAATTATCCTAATGATTCTATGGCTTCGCATGTTATTGGTTTTGCGGGTATGGATAATAGAGGGCTGGAAGGTTTAGAGCTTTTTTATGATACTACTTTGCGGGGGCAACCGGGATTACAGCATTTTATCCGCGACGCGAAATTAAGGCTTGTGCTTGATAATGAAGCAGATTCTGTAATGGCGAGAAACGGGCTTAATCTGGTGTTGACAGTTGATAATGTTATACAGCATATAGTTGAAACTGAGATTAAAAAAATGGCGGAAAAATATAACGCGTCTACGGCGTCAGCAGTTGTCATGGAACCGTATACCGGTAAAATTTTGGCGATGGTAAATTATCCTGATTATAATTTAAATGATTTTTCTACCGCGTCGAGAGATGTTATGAACAACGCGGTAGTTTCTTATGTGTTTGAACCGGGAAGTGTGTTTAAAGTAGTTACCGCGAGTGCTGTTTTAAGCGAAGGTATATGCGATGTTGATACTAAAATACATTGTGAAAATGGAGAATATGAAGTCGCGGGTAGAATTTTACATGATTTTCATCCTTACGGCCTTATGACGTTTGAAGATGTTATCGCGCATTCCAGTAATATCGGGACAGTTAAGATGGCCATGAAACTTGGTAAAGATAAATTGAATGATTATATAAAAAAATTTGGATTCGGTTCTTTGACCGGGGTTGACCTTCCGGGAGAAGTCGCGGGGATTGTACGGCCTTCTAGGGTATGGTCTAAAAGCGATATAACTACAGTTCCTATTGGGCAGGGAATAGCGGTTACATCTATTCAGCTTGCTAGAGCGGTAAGTGTTATTGCTAATGGTGGGTATTTAGTAAAACCTTATATTGTGGAACGTATTGTGACAGAAGATGGTTCTATCTTTAAAGATAATGAGCCTCTAAAAAAAGAGCGCGTTATAGATGAAGAAATTTGCTGGAAGGTTAAGGAGATGATGGAGGGCGTGGTTGAAAAAGGTAGCGGTAGAAAAGCGTATTCTGAAAAATTTATTACATGTGGAAAAACAGGTACAGCCCAGATGGTAAATCCTAAAGGCGGATATTATGATAACAAATATCACGCTACATTTGTAGGGTTTGCTCCTAAGGAAAATCCTTTATTTACAATAATCGTAACTGCTCAGGACCCGCATCCAATACATTTCGGAGGGAATGTTGCCGCGCCGGCATTTAAGGAAATAGCTGAAAAAATTTTTGAATATATTGAAACTCAGAAGACAGAGAGAAAAGAGTATAAGAGTCTTTAATAGTTCAAAAAACATGCGGCGCGCGTGGGAGATGGCCGCCGCGGCATAAAAATTTTCTGGGCTTCGCGGTTGTTTAATTAGTAATAAATTGTTATAAGGTATTAACAATGGATACAGAAAAAATTATAGAAGTATTAAATTTAGTATCAAACGAACCTAATAGAATCAAGACAAATTCTAAGTTAGTTGTTGCTGGTGATATTTTTATCGCGGTTAAAGGATACGCCCATGACGGGCATTTTTTTATTAAAGACGCTATTCTTCGGGGCGCTAATAAAATTGTAAGCGAACGTAATATTTCCAGCGTGGAATATCTTCCGCGTGAAAAATTTATTTTTTGCGAGAATAGTAAAATTTTTTTGGCGGAACTTTTAAAGCGCGCGTATAACGATCCTAGCGGGCGTATGAAAATATACGGCGTAACAGGGACTAACGGCAAGACGACAAGCGTCTTTTTATTAAAATCAATATTGGAAAAATTAGGCGCGCGCATAGGTCTTATAAGTACGGTTTACAATAATAGTTCAGGAGAAACATTTGTACGTTCTTCAATGACTACCCCTGATATTTTGGATGTGTACAGGCTTTTGGGCGAGATGGATTTGGATAATAAAAAGGCCGCTGTTATTGAGGTTTCAAGCCACGCTCTTTCTCAAGAGAGGCTTAAAGGCATTTTATTTGACGCGGCTATTTTAACTAATATTACGCCGGAACATCTGGATTACCACAAGACCATGGAAAATTATTTAAATGATAAAATAAAAATTTTTGATTTATTGAAATTAAACGGAATAGGAGCTGTCAATATAGATGATGGATTAATTAAGGACGCGTTCGCTGAAATAAAAAAAAAGCATGCGTGTAAAATTTTGACATTTGGGATTGATTCTGATGATTGTGATTTTAAGGCAGAAAATATAAGTTTGTCTGATACAGGTGTTGAGTTTGATATTAAATCCGCGGGATATAAAACAATTAACATTAAGTCTTCATTTATCGGCCTTCATAATGTTTATAATATTTTGGGATGCGTTACAGTTTTATTAAATAAAGGTATTAACGGAGATTTTATAAAAGATGCTGTTTATCATGCTTTACCGGTCCCGGGCAGGCTTGATGCGGTGAGTGGTAACGCGCCTTTTAAAGTTTTTATTGATTACGCGCACACACCTAACGCATTAGAAAATGTTTTAAAGAGTTTAAGGCCGATAACAAAAAATAGCCTTATTTGTGTGTTTGGGTGCGGTGGAGACCGCGATAAACTAAAAAGGCCGTTAATGGGTGCTTTAGCCGGAAAATTCTCGGATATGGTTATTTTAACAAGTGATAATCCGCGCGGAGAAAAGCCTGAAGATATCTTGCGTGAAATTGAAAAAGGGTTAGAGGGATCTAAAAATTATATGGTGATACAAGACAGGTATGAAGCCATTAATAAAGCTGTCAATATGGGGAAAAGGGGCGATGTGATTATTATAGCCGGGAAGGGCCATGAAGATTATCAAATCATAGGTGAAATCCGTACTCATTTTGACGATAAAGAAATAGCGCTGAAGATATTAAAAGAAAAAGGATACGCGGTAGTATGATAAATATTTCAGTCAGAGAAATCGGTGAAATAACGAAAGGCAAAATTGTTTCAGGTGAGCCGGGAAATTTAGTGAATCATTTTTCAACGGATTCAAGAAAAATTTTAAGCGGAGATTTTTTCATAGCGATTAAAGGCAAAAATTTTGACGCGCATGTTTATATCGAAGAAGTATTAAAAAAAGGCGCTAGCGGCATAATCGCTGAAGGACGCGTAAATCCTGAAGTAGAGAAGAATGCGCCCAATTATATTGTAGTTAAGAATTCGATAACAGCGATGGCTGAGATAAGCCGGTTTTTAAGGTTAAGGAGTAAAGCGCGTTTTGTATGTATCACCGGAACTAACGGAAAGACTACAACAAAAGATATATTAGGGGCTTTGTTATCGCCGTCATTCAAAGTGTTAAAGAGTCCGGAGTCTTTTAACAATGTAATAGGAATAAGCCTTACTTTGTTTGGACTTGAAGCTGAAGATGAAGTAGCTGTAATGGAAGTCGGGACAAATCATCCGGGCGAGATTAAAGAATTAGGAAATATTTTAAATCCGGATATTGCTGTCATTACTAATATCGGAGACGGACATTTGGAATTTTTAAAAGATAGAAACGGAGTTTTTTGCGAGAAAATCGATTTGATCAGGGAAGTCAAACCGGGCGGGATAGTTATTTTAAATGGGGATGATCCGTATCTTTCTCAATGCCGCGCGATGTTTCCGGAAAAAATAATAAAATTTGTCGGCACAAATAAAGACGCGGATTATAAAATCAATTCTATAAATATGATTGATGACGGATATGAATTTATGATGAATGGTGTTAATTTTTTTATTCCGGTTTTGGGAGAGCATAATGTGTATAATGCCGCGGCAGGACTAGCGGTGGCGATTGAATTAGGCATGCCTATAAATCTTTTAAAACAAAAATTATTAGAAGTTTCTTTGCCGAACATGCGGCTTGCGAAAGTAACGCACGGCGGAGTCACTTTTATAAATGATGCTTATAATGCTAACCCTGTTTCATTTGAAAGCGCTATTAATGTTTTAAAAACAATTCCGTCTAATGGGAAAAAATGTGTGGTTGCGGGAGCAATGCTCGAACTCGGCGAACGTTCCCGTGAATTGCATGAAAAAGTAGGCGGATATATAGCGGATAAAGGAATTGATTATTTAGTCACAGTGGGAGATATGGCTTCTTATATCTCGAAGGGCGCGCTCGCGCGCGGAATGAAAAAAGAGAATATTTTTATTGTAAAAACGTCTGAAGAAGCAGTCCTCGCGATAAAGAATTTTCTTATTCAAGGAGATATTGTTTTAGTGAAAGCTTCTCGCGGTTCAAAAATGGAAGAGGTAATAAAATGTTTTATCACATCTTTTACTCGTTAAAAAATGTTTGGTTTGGATTTAATATTTTTAAATATATAACATTTCGCGCTGGTATGGCCGCTGTCACCGCATTTTTAATATGTATTTTTTTTGGGCCTATTATTATTCGCGGGTTAAGAATGCTTTCTATCGGCCAATATGTAAGAAAAGAGCATGTTGTGGCGTTAACCGTATTTCATAATAAGAAAGAAGGGACTCCCACTATGGGAGGGATACTCATCATTATCGCTGTTATTTGTTCAACACTTTTATGGGCAAGGCTTGATAATGATTACGTGATTTTAGCGATGGGCAGTATGGTATGGATGGGGGCAATAGGTTTTATTGATGACTGTATAAAATTGAAAAATAAAAGCGCTAAAGGAATAAGGGCAAAAACTAAAATTATCGGCCAGACAATTCTTGCGCTGATAGTCGGCATTTTTGTTGTGAAAAATAAATATTTAGGGACACAGCTTTATTTGCCTTTTTTAAAAGATGTAGTATTTAATTTGGGAATTTTTTATTTGCCTTTTATTTGGTTTGTTATAGTCGGTGTATCTAATGCGGTAAACCTTACGGATGGGCTTGATGGGTTAGCAATAGGATGCACTATTTTAACCGCGATTACATACGCGATAATAAGTTATATGGCTGGAAATTTTATGGTAAGTAAATATCTTAATATTTTTTATCTTCCGGGCGCGGGAGAATTGACGTGTTTTTTAGGAGCTATGGTCGGCGCGGGGCTTGGGTTCTTGTGGTTCAATGCCCATCCCGCGGAAGTATTTATGGGCGACACAGGGTCTCTTTCTTTGGGGAGCGCTTTAGCCACAGTAAGTATTTTAATAAAAAAAGAAATACTCTTAGCTATAGTGGGCGGTATATTTTTGGTAGAAGCTGTCTCAGTTATGATTCAGGTTTTTTCATATAAAACACGCAAAAAAAGAGTTTTTCTTATGACTCCCATTCATCATCATTTTCAGATAAAGGGATGGGCGGAGACAAAAATAACAGTGAGATTTTGGATTGTAGCTTCAATTTTAGCGTTGTTGGGTATAGTGTCATTAAAAATTATGTAGAGGGAATAACAATGATAATGAGCAAGAAAATAATAGGCATGGGAAACGACAGCGTCTCTCAGGGGAAAAGACGTTTTAATTATCTTCAGGCAGATTGCGCGGCGCGTGTTTTAGATAAAAATTTTCAAGGTAAACAAGTTTTAGTAATAGGGCTGGGAAGGAGCGGCTATGCTTCCGCTACATTTTTAAAAGAAAAAGGCGTTATTGTAAAATGTACAGAAAAAGAGGCCGGCGTAAAACAGGAAGAATATAAAAATAAACTTAACGCGTTGGATATCCCTGTTGAATTAGGCGGACACACAAGAGAGTTTTGCGCCGGTTCGCAAATAGCTGTAGTTTCTCCGGGAGTGGATTTGTCGCCGCTTTTAAAAAATAATATTTTACCGAGCGGTATAGAAATAATAGGCGAACTCGAATTAGGGTTTATGTTTTGCTCCTCGCCAGTTATCGCGATTACAGGCACAAACGGGAAAAGTACTGTGACGGAACTTACAGGGCATGTGTTTAAGCATTCGGGTCTTCATACGGAAATATGCGGGAATATCGGAATTCCATTTATCAATAAAGCTGAAAGTCTGACAGATAAAAGTATTGCGGTTCTTGAAGTCAGTTCTTTTCAGCTTGAAACAATAAAAACTTTTAAACCAAAAATAGCTTTATTGATGAATGTTACTGATGATCATTATGATCGACACATTAATTATGAAAATTATAAACTCGCGAAATTTAAAATTTTTGAAAATCAAAATAAAAACGACTGGGCAGTTTTACATGAATCATTCAGAAATGATCCTTTACTGAAAAAAATAAAAAGCCGTATAGTTTTTTATGGCGCTAGCGGTGTAGACAATATCGCAAAAATCAGCGGAGAAAAAATATTATTAAGTACGGGCGGTTCTTACGCGCCTGTTATGACGGTCAGTGAAATACCGATTAAAGGCGCGCATAATCTTGATAATGTTTTATCGGTTGTGACTATCTCGGGAATAATGGGTGTATCGGCAAATATAATAAAAGAGGCTGTGAAAAGTTTTAAAGGATTAGCGCATCGTTTTGAATTAGTTGGTGTTTTTAACGGGGTGGAATATATCGATGATTCAAAGGCCACGAATATTGACGCCGCGAAACAGGCATTAATTTCATCAATTAAGAAGGTTGTTCTTATCGCGGGCGGGAAAGATAAGGGAGGAGATTATACTGTGATTTTTCCTGAGATAAAAGAGAAAGTAAAATCTATGGTTGTAATAGGAGAGACCAAACAAAAACTAAAAGAAATCTTTGGGAAAATAGTTTCTGTTGTAGAAGCCGGTGATATGAAAGATGCTGTTATAAAAGCTAGTAAAATAGCCGGTACAGGAGGAACAGTCCTTTTGTCGCCGATGTGTTCAAGTTTTGATATGTTTAATGATTATAAACATCGCGGAAAAGTTTTTCAGGACGCGGCGAAAAGTTTAGTTGGTAAGCCATAATTTTTGGTTAGATTTTATTTCGAAAAGAATGGCCTTATTTTGCTATAGCGGAACTTGATTTTTAGTTCTTATTTCGCATGAAAAAAATATTTACTTCTTTCAGTCTTTGTGGTATACTAACGTTTACTTTTTTTTAATATTTTTTTTAAAATTTATTGTAAAAATAGGTTAAAAGGGTGGTTATATGATAGAACAAACTTTAGTAATAATAAAGCCTGATGGGCTGAAAAAATCTCTTACTGGAAATATTCTTACGAGATTATCTGAAACTAAACTTGAAATAATAGCCGCCAAGATGGTTCAGGTTTCGCGCGAACTTGCCACGGAGCATTACATTCATTTAAAGGATATGCCTTTTTTTGAAGAGCTGATTAAATACATAATGGGCGAATATCATAAGAAAAAAGTTATGGCATTGGTTTATTGGGGAGAAGGCGCTATTCAAAAGGTTAGAGATATTTGCGGCAAAACTAATCCGGAAGAAGCGGATTCAGTTTCAATAAGAGGCGCGTATGGCCGAATCACAACAAAGGGAGTGTATGAAAATGTTATTCATGCTTCTGCTAATATGGAAGATGCTGAACGAGAAATAAAACTTTGGTTTAAACCGAACGAAGTTATAACGAATATTTATCCTGTGATTGAAGAGGAGGAAAAAAGGAAGATAGTAAAATGGGCATAAAAAATAAGCATGTAAAATCGCGTGAAAAAACAAAAATACGTTCCATGACAGGTTTTGGCAGGGCATCTGTAAAAAGCATATTTGGTACAGTATGTGTTGAAATAAAAACATTGAATAATAAAAGTCTTAGCATAAACTGCTTGCCGTTTGAAGGTTTTTTCCTTTTAGAGGAACGGCTCAATAGCATTATTGATAAACATGTTTCACGCGGTAAAGTATTTATAAGAATAACAAGAGAAAATACATCCAAAGGCGGAAAAAAATTTTTAGGTGCGCTTGTTAGCATAAATACAGCTATTGCTAAACAATATCTTGTCGATATAGCTTCTCTCAAAAAATCTTTGGGGATTAAAAGTGAAATTACTATTCAAGATATTTTAAGGCTACCGCATGTTATAGAAGAAAAAAATACTTCAAGCCATGAAGAAGAAATGTGGCCTTATATTGAAAAAGCTACGATCAAAGCGTTGAAAGAACTTATTAAATTTAGAGAAGTCGAAGGCGCGCGTTTAGCCCAAGATTTTTTGGAACGTTTAATAAAAATAGAAAAAATTGTAGCTACGATAAAAGAGTACGAGAAAAAAAGTATAGAATATTACAGAACGCGGTTAATAGATAAAATACGGGCAGTCACAGGAAAACAGGAAGTTGACATGAATCGACTGGAGGAAGAAGTTGGAGTATTTGCCCGGAATTATGATATTGCGGAAGAAATAATCAGGCTTGAACATCATATAAAAGTTTATGATTTGGCGTTATGTGAAAATAGTTCTGACGCTGGGAAAAAACTTGATTTTATCGCGCAGGAAATGCACAGGGAAGTTAATACAATCGGCTCAAAGAGCAGTGATTACCGCATATCCAATGGTGTCATAGAACTTAAGAGTGAAATAGAGCGTATTAGAGAACAGGTGAAAAATATAGAGTAGATTTTGTTTAGCGTTTATATTTATATAGGTTATTCATGTTTAAACAAATGAATGTTATGACAAAAAGTTCTACAGTTAAAAAGAGTTTAGTAATAGTAGTTTCATCGCCTAGCGGCGGTGGAAAAACAACTATAATATCCGAGACGTTAAAGAAGATTCCCGGGATAAGACGGTCTATTTCTTATACTACAAGGGCAATGAGGGAAGGTGAAATAAACGGTAAAGATTATAGATTTATTTCAGAACCGGATTTTAAAAAGAGAATTCAGGAAAATTCTTTTGTCGAATATGAAAAAATATTTGATAATTATTATGGGACATCAATTGAAGATATAGAAGACGCGCGTAAGGCAGGCGAAGATATTGTTTTGAGTATTGATGTCAAAGGCGCGAAAAAAATAAAAGAAAAATATTCTGAAAGTATAAGTATTTTTATAATGCCGCCTTCGATAGAAGAATTGACTAGCCGTCTTAAAAAAAGAAATACGGAATGTGTCCGTCAATTTTCTTTGCGGATTAAAGAATCAGCAAAAGAAATTGCCGCGTCAGACGCGTATGATTATATGATTGTTAATAACGATTTAGGTACGGCTATTGATGAATTTATTGGAATAATTGAAAGAGAGCGTAAATTGGCAGTAAAGTTTTAATTTAGCCCGAAAAGATTAGTTGTATTCGTCATGTGCTAAAGTATTTTTCGGGTTTGGTGATAAAAAATTCGAGGAGAAAAAAATGGAAGACGTAAAAAGAGAAGATTTGTTAAAAAAAATTGATAGTCTTTTTAAGCTTACTAATATAGCATCTCTTAGGGCTAAAGAACTAAACACCGGTGTGAAAAAATTGGTAGACGTTAGTCCTTTTGAAAAAGTGACTACTACGGCTGTTAGGGAGATTCTTGCCGGAAAAGTTAAAATGAAAATATCCAAGAAGTCTAATGAATAATTGTAAAAAAATTACTATTACTTTAGGGATTACGGCCGGTATAGCCGCGTATAAAGCATGTGATCTTATTGGGATTCTTAAAAAAAAGGGGTTTAATGTTGTTTGCGCTGTTACGCGTGATGCGTTAAATTTTGTCACTCCGCTTACCTTAGAAACGCTTACCGGGGAAAAAGTTATAACCGATATGTTTTCCATGCCGGAAAAAAGAGAGCCGTGCCATATTTCGTTGGCGGAAAAATCAAGTCTAATCGCGGTTGTTCCGGCCACCGCGGATTTTATAGGAAAAATAGCTTCGGGTTTATGCGATGATATTCTATCATGTTCTATTTTTGCCGCTTCGTGTCCTGTTATTTTCGCGCCTGCCATGAACGATAAAATGTATGCTAATCCTATTATTCAGGAAAAAATAAATTATCTTCGTTTGAAAGGTTATGATTTTGTTGAGCCTGTAGAGGGGCATCTTGCTTGTAACCGCATAGGTATGGGCCATTTGGCGCCTCTTGAAACAATTGCCGCGCGAATTGAAGAACGGCTTAAACAATGAATAAAAAAAATGATTTTTCATCCTTCCGTATTCTTGTTACAGCGGGTCCCACGATAGAACCTATAGATCCGGTAAGATTTATTTCGAATTTTTCAACAGGAACTATGGGGTACAAAATAGCTTTTCAAGCTAAAGCCTATGGTGCTAAAGTAACCCTAGTGTCAGGACCGGTTAATATTATCCCTCCTAAAAATATAGACGTTATCAGTATTCAAACAGCTCGTGAAATGCGGGATATTATTTTAAAAAAAATAAATGATGTTGATTGTATAATAATGTCTTCCGCTGTTTGCGATTATCGGCCTGTAGAATTTAAAAATGAGAAAATCAAAAAAAAGGGAAAAAAAATTTCATTGGAACTCACTGAAAATCCTGATATATTGGAAGAAATAGGAACTCGGGACGGTCTTATAAAAGCGGGATTCGCTCTGGAAACAAGTAACGCAGTTAAAAATGCGTATAAAAAACTAAAAGAAAAAAAATTGGATTTAATAGTTTATAATATGGTTAGTTCTAGCGTTACTCCGTTTGGAGAAAATCTTACTACAATTGGGATTATGGATAAACACGGCAACGTTAAAGAATTTAAAAATATTTCTAAAGATAAGTGCGCGGTTTTAATTCTAGATGAGATTGGTGAATTGTTATCCCGCGGCCGTGTGAAACGCGAGGTTTAATTTTGCGGTACGGTATATGAAAAATTATAATATAGGGTTTACTTTGGTTGAATTGGTAATAGTTTTATTATTGGTTGGGATAGCCATGGTTATTTTAAATCCTGTTCTAAACAAAATAAAAGAACGAAGTATTAGGATAGCGTGCGCGGATAATATGAGAGTGCTTTCTAAAGCGCTTTTTATATACGCTAAAGAACATGATGGAAATTTTTCCGAGAGTTTAAAAACGCTTTATGATGAAAAATATATTTCGGATACGAAATTATTAGATTGCCCGGGAACATTAAAAATAGGAGGGGGCGATGACCCTGATTATTTTTACACAAAAAATTTATCAGTAAGAAACAGTTCGGATATTGTCCTTATTAGTGAAAAGCCTAATACGCATGCGGGCGGAGAAAATATTGTATATGTCAATTCTACTATAGCTTGGGAGAAAAGCGGGCAATAGCCGTGTTTTATAAAACAAGGTTGGATTTTATACTATGAAAAATTACACGCGTTTTTTAAAATTTATAAACCCTCATTTGGGGATATTTTTTTTAGCTATTATATGTATGATTCTTTCTACCATATTCGGCGCGTCTCCTATAGGAATGATTATTCCGCTGGTGGATACCATAATAGCCGGTAAAGCGATATCTATTCCGAATGGTGTTATTCTGCCGCCATTCGCGGTAGATTTAATTAAACATATTAACGCTATGCCGAAAATAGAACTTTTAAATATAATGGCCGTAGGGTTATTGGTAATGTTTTTCTTGAAAGAACTTTTTATGTTTTTTCAGACATATCTTATGGCGGATGTCAGTCAGAGAATAGTTCGAGACATTAAGAATTCAATTTACAAAAAATTATTAGATCTTTCATTGGATTTTTACAATCATAATCCTACAGGACAACTTATGTCCCGGATAACATATGATTCTACAGTTATCCGTGACGCGATAAGTTCGGGCGTGGCAGATACTTTTTATCAGCCTATACAAATGGTTATATATTTAGCGCTTTTAATAGGAGTTAAATTTTATTTTAATATATCTTGGAAATTAATACTTATCGGTACTGTGATTTTGCCTCTGATTTTGTATCCGGTTGTGAAAATTGGAAAAAAATTAAGGCGTATTAGTCGCGAGTCACAGGAAAAAGTCGCGGATATAAATAATATGCTTTTGGAAACAATTTCTTCCATAAAACTTGTTAAGGCGTTTAATATGGAAGAATATGAGACTAACCGTTTTAAAGGGAAGAATCAAAATTTTTACAAATTGGATATGAAATCCATTAAAAGAATGAAGATAGTAAGCCCTATTACTGAGGCAATGGCTGTTTTGTGTGTTACCTTAATAATATGGATAGCGGGAAAAAGTATTTTGGACGGGACACTTTCGGCCGGAGCATTCGCGGCATTTTTAGCGGCAATATTTTCAATGATGAAACCTGTTAAAAAATTGAGTTCGGTTTATGGAATAAATCAACAGGCAATGGCGGCAATGGAGCGCATATTTCAGATTTTAGACACACCTATTACAGTAAAAGAAAAAGAGACAGTAGTACCGTTCAATTCTTTTGAAAAAGAGATAACATTTAACAATGTGTTTTTCAAGTATGATAATAAAAAAGCGCATATATTAAAAAATATTAGTTTTACAGTTAAAAAAGGCGAAATTGTGGCTTTAGTAGGACCGTCAGGTAGCGGGAAAAGTACTGTTGTTAACCTTTTGCCAAGATTTTATGACCCCGGGAAAGGAAGTATCAAAATTGATGGAGTGGATATTAGGGATGTAGGGTTAAAATCATTGAGAGAGAAAATAGGCATGGTAACTCAGGAAACTTTGCTTTTCAACGATTCAGTTAGGGAAAATATTTCTTATGGCCATGAAATAAATGAAGAACAAATGATTCGCGTGGCAAAAAGTGCTAACGCGCATATGTTTATCCGCGATTTTCCTGAGGGATATGACACTATAATAGGAGAACGCGGATTAAAAATTTCAGGAGGGCAAAGACAGCGTATAGCGATAGCGCGTGCTTTATATAAAAATCCGCCGATACTTATTTTAGACGAAGCAACATCACAGCTTGATACTGAAAGTGAAAAATTGGTTCAGGAAGCTATTAATAAATTGATGGCAGGTAGGACTGTTATCGCGATAGCGCACAGATTAAGCACAATAATACACGCGGATAGAATAATCGTAGTAGATAACGGGGAAATCATTGATAGCGGCAGTCATAATGAATTATTGGAAAGAAGCACGTTGTATAAAAAACTTTATCATATGCAGTTTGAAATAGGTGCTTCTACAATAGGAGATATCGTATAGATATTTTATAGAAATAAAATTTTAAAAAAATATTCTTGAATTTGTTTTTGTTTTTTATATAATAGACCATCTATCTTTAGGACAAATAGTAAAAATAGTCCATATCTTTAATAAAATAATATTTAGTAAATCATAGGAGGAGTAAGTATATATGTCTATAGAATCGCAGATTATTCGGGACCTTTTAGATTGTGGGGCACATTTTGGTCATCAAACAAATAAGTGGAACCCGAAGATGAAAAAATTCATTTTTGGCGCTAAAAGCGGGATTTATATTATTGATTTAGAGAAAACAGAACAATATCTAATGGAAGCAAAGGAGTTTTTGCGGGATTTGGCTAGTAAAGGCAAAAAGGTTCTTTTTGTCGGGACAAAAAAGTCTGCTAGGGAAATCATAAAAAAAGAAGCTGAAAGATGCGGCATGTATTATGTTGATGAAAGATGGCTTGGCGGATGTCTTACTAATCTAGAAACAATTCATAAAAGCGTGCAGAGTTTAAATAAGTTAGAAGCATTGAGAAAATCTGATGATTATGAATCTTTTGCTAAGAAGGAACGTGTAAAGTTTGAGAGAGAAGAAAAGAAACTTCTTAAAAATTTAGCCGGTATTAGAAATATGAAACTCTTGCCGGATGCTGTAGTTATTATAGATTCAGAAGCGGAAAATATTGCCGTTAAAGAAGCTAAAAAAACAAATATTCCTGTTGTGGCATTAATTGATACTAATTGTGATCCTGAGTTGATTGACTATCCTATTCCTGCCAATGATGATGCGATAAGAACAATAAAATATGTATGTGAAATATTGGCCAATGCTATTATTGAAGGTAGTGCGGCTGCTGACGGTATTGTTCAGACGGTGAATAAGGTTGAATCTGAAAAAGTTGTTGTAAAGTCTAAAACCAGCGAAAAAGAAATTGTTGAAGAAAATAAAGGATCAAAAGTAGAAGAAAAAATGAAATCAGATGAGAAACAAATAAAAATAGTAAAGACTGAGCAAACAGCGGAAACTAAAGAAATAAAAAAAGAAGCGCCTAAAGAAAAAAAACATAATGAGAAAAAAGAAGCGCCTAAAAAGGTAGAGACTGACTCTAGTTTAGACGGTGATATAAGTTTAAAATAAAATATATTTTTTGTGGCTAGAGAGTTATGGCAATTTTGTTTAAAAAGTTTTAGAGGAGATAAAATGGTCAAAATTGAAGATGTAAAAAAATTGCGTGAAAAGACCGGTTCAGGGATGGTTGAATGTAAAGAAGCTTTAGAAGAGGCCGCCGGTAATATAGATAAAGCGATCGAAATATTAAGAAAAAAGGGAATGGCAAAGGCGGCTAAAAAATCTACAAGGACAGCAAGTCAAGGTATAGTGGACAGTTATATTCATATGGGAAATCGTATAGGTGTTTTACTTGAGGTAAATTGCGAGACTGATTTTGTGGCGCGTAATGATGATTTTAAGGCATTGGTGAAAGATATAGCGATGCAGATAGCCGCTTGTAATCCAAAATATGTTTCTCGGGAAGAAGTGCCGCAGGATGTCCTAAATAAAGAAAAAGAAATTTGCGCGAGCCAGATACAAGGGAAGCCTGCTAATGTTGTTGACAAAATAGTAGTTGGAAAAATTGAAAAATATTATGCTGAAGTTTGTTTATTGGAACAGCCTTTTATTAAAGATCCAAACGTGTCAATTAAATCATTAGTTACTCAGCTCATTGCTAAAATCGGAGAAAATATTTTAGTAAGAAGATTTGTGCGGTATGAATTAGGTGAAGAAGAATAATTAAATTTTATTTATTATATTTTAAATGAAGAAAATAATTAAACGAAAAAGAGTTCTTTTAAAATTAAGCGGCGAAGCCATGATGGGAAGCTTAGGGTACGGTATAGATCCTAAGATTAATGAATCTATCGCTAAACAAGTAAAAGAAATTAGTAAAAGCGGAGTGGAAGTTGCTATTGTAATAGGCGGCGGAAATATTTTTAGAGGCCTTGCCGCGGCATCACAAGGAATGGATAGAGTATCTGCTGATTATATGGGAATGCTTGCCACAATGATGAACGGTCTAGCGTTACAGTTCGCTTTAGAAAAAGAACACGTGACAACTAGAGTTCAAACTGCTATTGAAATGTGCCAGCTTGCGGAACCGTACATACGCAGAAAAGCTATCCGTCATTTAGAAAAAGGAAGAGTAGTAATTTTTGTTTGCGGAACTGGGAATCCTTATTTTACTACTGACACAGCCGCGGCTTTAAGAGCGGTCGAGATAAACGCGGATATGATTCTTAAAGCTACAAAAGTAGACGGAGTATACACCAAAGACCCTGTAAAATATAAAGATGCGAAAAAAATATTTAGATTAACGCATATGGATGTTATAAAACAGAATCTTAAAATAATGGATTTGACAGCGGTAAGCCTTTGTATGGATAATAATTTGCCGATAGTAGTTTTTAATATTAAGAAAGAGGGTAATTTAAAGAAAGCGGTGGATGGTCAAAACATCGGCACAGTTATCACTAATTAAGGAATTATCTTCAAAAGGAGATATTATGGCGGAAACAGATAAAATTGTAAAAGACAGCGAAAGTAAAATGAAACTTGCGGAAGAAGCGGTAAAAAAACAGTTTCAAACTATTCATACAGGTAGAGCTCATCCGTCAATGGTAGAAGCTGTAAAAATTGATTATTACGGAACAATAACGCCTTTAAAACAGCTTGCAAATATAACAGTTCCGGAAGCTAGAATTATTGTCATACAACCTTGGGATAAAGGAGCGATAAACGCTATTGAAAAAGGTTTGTCTACTTCTGACATAGGTATTACACCTACAAATGATGGAAGGGTTATTCGTTTATCTTTGCCGCAATTGACACAAGAGAGAAGAGAAGAAATAAAGAAAGTATTGCATCGTATAGCTGAAGAAGGCCGTATTTCAATAAGAAATGTAAGGCATCAAGCATTAGAAAAAGTTACACAGATGGAAAAAGATCATGTTATTTCTGAAGATGAAAAATTTTCATCAAAAGATAAAATACAAGGTTTGACTGATAAATATGTTAAAATGATAGATGATATTTTAAAACATAAAGAAGAAGAAATATCCAAATAATTTTATAAATTTTTTGGGCCGCTAGCTCATCCGGTAGAGCACCACCCTTTTAAGGTGGGTGTGGTTGGTTCGAGTCCAACGCGGCTCACCATTATTAAAAGCCTCGTATCATGAAAATGTTACGAGGCTTTTTGTTTTGTAAAAAAGTTATGCGTAAAATCTTTGTCGGTGGTATAATTTAATCCGCAAACCGTAAGAGTTTTTTGGTCTAATAATTTTCAAAACAAAAGGAGAAAAAATGATAATTAAAAAGAAATTTCGAAGTATGTTAATTTGCAGGATTTTATTTATTATGGTTTTAGCAATAAGCTTTACTGGAGTCTTTTTGGTTAATGAAATCTTTGCCGCGACTGGGAAAGAAATTGATAAGGACGTTGATAATGCCCTTGAACTTTTTGAACAAATAAAAGGTTCTGATAATGTGTTAAAAAAAGCAAAGGGATTATTAGTTTTTCCGATAGTTTTAAAGGCCGGTATTGGAATAGGTGGAGAATTCGGTGAAGGAGCTCTTAGAATTAAAGGGAAAACTGTGGATTATTACAATACTGCCGCGGCTTCAATAGGGTTTCAGCTTGGAGGGCAAAAAAAGACTATTATTTTAGCTTTTCTTGATGATGAAGCTTTAAAAAAGTTTAGAGTAAGCTCTGGCTGGAAAATAGGGGCAGACGCTTCTGTTGCTGTTGTAGCGCTAGGAGTCGGTGGTGCTATTGATACGGCAAGTTTAAATGAACCCATTGTCGCGATTGTGTTTGGACAAAAAGGGTTAATGTATAATCTCACGCTTGAAGGCGCGAAAATAACTAAAATAAAAAAATAAGATGTTATAAGGCCGATATTTAGGACATTTTTCAATATTTTTATTTTGAAAAAATTTTAGAGAGAATCAAAAAAGCAAAAATTAAAAATCTTTTTCAACTAGATTTTTAATTTTTGCTTTTTTGATTTTTTTAACTATGGGATTCTTCAGGATTTCTCCACTCCGTAATTACTAACCCTTAGTGTTAACTAGTTTTTTGGTTAAAAAAAGTTTTGATTAGAACATGTTAATTTGTTATCATAGTTATGAACATATGTTCATAACTATGTATGGTCAAACATATTTTTAGAGTTCGAGGAGGTATTTTGTGCGACCGAAGAAAACACGGTGGGTTAAATGTTTACCCGTAGAGAGGTGCTTTAGACCTAAGGGTTTGTATTCGAAAAAAATGGATGGTGTTGAATTGACTATTGATGAGTTTGAAGCAATACGTCTTGCTTGTCTTGAAGAAATGAAGCAGGAGTCTGCGGCTAAGCTGATGAAAGTATCTAGACCGACATTTTCTAGAATTATAAGAGCGGCTTATAAAAAAATTGCTGATGCTTTGGTCAATATTAAGGCCATAAAAATTGAAGGCGGATGCTGTAAAATAAGGAGGCAGTAGTGAATGACAGCGTTATCAAAAAATTATCTTTTTGGGATAGATTTTTAACTCTATGGATTTTTGTTGCTATGGCGGCCGGTGTTGCATCAGGGTATTTTTTTTCCGGTATCGTTGGTTTTTGGGATAGATTTCAGGCTGGCACAACAAATATTCCAATTGCTATCGGGCTTATTCTTATGATGTATCCCCCACTTGCTAAGGTGAAGTATGAAGAACTTGGTGATGTTTTTCGTAGTTATAAAATTCTTATACTTTCATTGATTCAAAATTGGGTTGTTGGTCCCATACTTATGTTTTTTTTGGCGGTTATTTTTTTGAGAGGTTATCCAGATTACATGATTGGGTTGATTATGATTGGCCTTGCGCGGTGTATCGCTATGGTGATTGTTTGGAATGATTTGGCTAAAGGGGATACGGAGTATTGCGCGGGGCTGGTAGCGTTTAATTCAATATTTCAAGTTTTGTTTTATTCAGTTTACGCGTGGGTTTTTATAACGATCATTCCCGAGTGGTTTGGGCTCAAGGGCGTTGAGGTCAATGTTACGATAGCGGAGATTGCGCGTAGCGTTTTTATTTATTTGGGTATTCCTTTTATCGCGGGATTCGTTACACGGTTTTATTTGATTAGGGTTAAAGGTAAAGAGTGGTTTGAAAATATTTTTCTTCCCAGAATAAGTCCGATTACGCTGATTGCTTTACTATTTACTATTTTTGTTATGTTTTCATTGAAGGGGGAATACATTGTTAGAATTCCGATGGATGTGGCGCGGATTGCAATACCGCTTCTGATTTATTTTGTGCTGATGTTTTTTATTTCTTTTTATATGGGTAAAAGAGTCGGCGCGGGGTATAACAAAACCGCGGCACTTTCGTTTACAGCGGCAAGTAATAATTTTGAGCTGTCAATAGCCGTGGCTGTAGCAGTATTTGGAATTAATTCAGGAGTGGCGTTCGCGGCAGTTATAGGGCCATTGGTCGAGGTGCCGGTACTCATAAGTTTGGTTAATGTGTCTTTATATTTTAAGCGGAGGTATTTCAATGGATAAAATAAAAGTTCTTTTTGTGTGTATTCATAATTCAGCGAGGAGTCAGATGGCAGAGGCTTTTCTTAAGAAATACGGAGGCGATCGTTTTTGCGCGGAGAGCGCCGGGCTTGAACCGGGAAAATTAAATCCTATCGTTGTAGAAGTTATGAAAGAATCTGGAATTGATATTTCACAAAACAAGACAAAAAGTGTTTTTGATTTTTTTAAACAGGGAAATCTTTATAATTATGTGATTACCGTTTGTAATGAGGCTGAGTCCGAAAAGTGTCCGATTTTCCCGGGCATCGCAAAAAAATTGCATTGGGGCTTTGTTGATCCATCAAGCTTTAGCGGTTCAATGGAAGAAAAATTGTCAAAAACCAGAGAAGTCCGTAACCAAATTGATAGAAAGGTTAAGGATTGGATTAAGTTAGTTTAGATTGGGAAAGTTGCAAATTTTTATTTTAAAATTTATCAGTTATTTTATGTTTAAAATTTTAAAAATATTTTTGAGAGGGCGCTATCCTTGGGTTTCAGGGTAAACTATGGATAAAAAAATAATAGATATTTATTTTTTTTCAGGAACAGGCAATACGTTTTTGGCTACGGAAACGTTTGCCAATGTTATTTCTAAGCAGGGTTTTTCTGTTAATATTTTGCGTCTTGAGAAGAGTGACGCGGGCAAGATAGATCGAAGCCATATGATAGGCATAGCTTTTCCTGTCGCTATATCAACTTATCCATTTGTATGGGATTTTATTTATACTTTACCGAAAACAGACGGCACTAAAATATTTATCTTGGCTACCATGGCCGGAGGGTCTATGGGGTTAGTCGGAAAAATGAAATCTGTTTTATTGAAAAAAGGATATATACCGATAGGCGCTTATCAAGCAAAAATGCCGTCCAATATATTTTTTATACTAGATGAAGAAAAGAATAAAAAGACCAGAGAAAGCGGATTTAACGGTGTGAAAATGTATGCTGAAAGAATTGCTAGCGGAATGGCTGTTTGGCCAAGTATTTTTTTCTTCTCGGATATAGCGTATTTTTTATACGCGGGAATAATTAGTTTTTGGAAATGGAAGTGGCATCAAGAATTTTTTCGTTATAAAGTGAATGAGTTAAAATGCGTCAAATGCGGGCTTTGCGCGCATTTGTGCCCTGTAGAGAATATTAAATCCGGGTTAAATACATTTACGGAGTTTGGCTTAAAGTGTCAATACTGTATGCGCTGTATTTCTTATTGTCCGGCGAGGGCTATACGATCAAAATTTCAATACAAGAATCGCGTATACAAGACAACATTATTACCTTTTGCCCATTGCCGCTAACTTAAACCCAAAAACAAATTTTAAATTTGTTAATTTTATAGACTGTGGTAGTATTTTTTTTAGGTCAAAATTTAAAAGGCGTGTATGAATAAAATAATCAATTTTTTTACAGAAAAATTAAATGTATTAGCAGATATTCTGCCCGATGCTGTTTTCGCGATAGATAAGGCGGGGAAGGTGATTGTTTGGAATAAAATGATTGAGGAGGTGACAGGTGTAAAATCAGGGAATATGCTCGGAAAATGTAATCATGAGTACTCCATTCCTTTTTATGGTGGAAGAGTGCCGATACTAATTGATCTTTTGTTTAAGTTAGATGCGGATGCGGAAAAAAAATATAAGTTTATAAAAAAGCATAAAGATGTGCTTATCGCTGAAAGAAAATATATTTTGAATGGGTCGGAAAAATATTTATGGGAAAAAGCCTGTCTTATTTATGATGAGAACAATAAAATATTAGGGGCTATAGAATTTATAAGGGATATGACTCAAGTTAGAAAAATGGAAAAACGGCTATTGCAATTTAAATATAGAATTCATGAGCAAAACGGCGCGCTAAAACAGAAAAATGTAGACTTAAATGATATTATGAGTCAAGTTGAATCGGAAAAGAAACATTTAAAGAATAATGTTACAGATAATGTAGAAAGAATCATGTTACCATTATTGAAACGTATAAAACTCAAAAATGAATCAGCTAAATATCTTAAACTTTTGCAAAAAGGGCTTGAAGATATTGTGTCTTCTTTTGGTGCGAGTATTTCTCAAAACAAATTAAATCTTACTTCACGAGAGATAGAAATATCTAATTTAATAAAGAACGGCTTGACTGGAAAAGAAATAGCGAGTTTATTGAATATATCTTTTTTAACTGTTGAAATGCATAGAAAAACTATACGTAGGAAACTAGGCATATCAAATAAAAAAGTCAATCTGGCCAGCTATTTGAATACAATCCTGTCCGATAAAACTATTTCACCAAAAAACTAGTTGAAATTCCTTAATTTTAAAATCAGAAATTCTGGCTGGTGTTGCGCTTAACAGATCTATCAATGTCAACCTTGATAATAATGCTTCTTTTATTATCCTATGCAAATAAAATAACGATTTTTCATATTTAGATTGGTATTTTATATATGTCAAAAGTAAATAATATATCATCGCTATCCAGACTTGACTCATCACCGCATTTTTACTTGTTCCCAAAAATGTTTTTATTTGTAAATTCTGTTTTATCCATCTAAAAAATATTTCTATTTGCCATCTTGTTTTATATATTTGTACGATCGTTTTAGCTGACAGTTTAAAATTGTTGGTAACAAAACTAACTACTTCGTCACTTTTTTCATCTAAAAATCTTATCATTCTTAAATTCTTTTCATATTTTTTATTTTCTAGTTTTATTTTTTCATCAGACAATATCCCGTCTTTCATTGCCTCTAGATGCTGTCCGAGAACTGTATATTTTAGATTGTTTTTTAATTTAGTCACAAAATAACTCTTAGAAAAGTCAATATTACTCCATAGTTCAAGGTCTGTATACGCACGGTCAAAACAATATATGCTGTCCGGTTTAATATTTAATTTATCCTTAGCTATTCTTATATCAGAAATATTCCCTTCAGTTATCACTG
>JYNY01000333.1 GCA_000954095.1 Candidatus Omnitrophus magneticus
TGATATGGTTTCAGTGCCTGAATCAAGCTCCCCTATTTTTGCCGTAAAAGTTCAATATCTTTTTTTAGTTTGTTGATTATATTATTTTCTTCCTGAATATCCGAGACCACGACGAGAATATTTTTTGAAACTGCCTGATGACGCTCATTAGCTAAAAGAAGCCTATTGGACGCGTCAACATACTCCTTCTCTCTTTTTCTCAGAGTATCAGACATTTCGCTAAGTTTAACACGAGAGCCTTCTATCCATGAGTTAAGCACCAATAATTCTTTTTCACATATATCCAATTTAACGGAAAGCGCGGCCTCTTCTTTTTTGAAAACATCAAATTTCTCCTTGCGCCCGAAAATTGATAAATTATCTTTTCCGGTATAATCACCGGTACGATAAGCGCCTCTCCATAAAACCTCGCCATTACCGCAAATAACTTTCCCTTTAAAATTTTCTCCAGATAAAATAAGCCGCGCAGACTCATGATTATCCGCGAAAACAATATCGCGCGAAATAGTCTTAAGAGCGTTACGCAAATGTTCTTCCAATAAAGAAATATTAGTAACGCCCGCGATATCAGAAACACCCATTCCATCCTTATTATCCGCTAAAAACACAGCACCGTCGCCCGCAATAACCGCTAATTCATCAACAATAAGAAAACTGACGCTTCCAAACGCATTTTCTTTTAAATAAGTAGCCATTGCTTCCGCGGTATCTCTTGTTTTGACAAGAATAGCCTGAGACAAATCTCCCATAATAGCTTCAAATCCATCAGCGAACGCGCTAGTCACACTCAAAATTTCTGAAAATATGCCGTACACACCGGCAAACTTCGGATTTTCTCCTGAACTAAGCTGTATTAAAGATTTTACACTTTTCTTTATCCCTTCCCGCTCTGTCATTATTTTTTCCAAAAAAGAAATTTTAGGCCGAAGTTCGTTTAACTGTTTTTCCAAATTAATTTTTAAATCAAATTTTTCCGCGCGGGCGGAATTTTTAATATTGTATTCTTTAGTAAAAGATTCAAATATATTTTTATCTTCTTCCAAGGACCTTTTAATAAACTCCATCTCAGACTCTATATTCTTCACATTAGCAAAAAGTGTTTCACGTTCCGCATTCATACTATTTTTTTCATTTTCAAGCCTGCGTATTCTCAAAGTAGAATTTTCGATATCCGCTTCCGCTCTTATAACCGTATTACGTGCTCTAGTCTTTTCTTCAGCTAAAGTAGTAACTTTATCACGCAAAATATCCATTTCTCTACGCTGTTTTTCAATCTCATTAGTAATATTTACCAAATTTTCATCAAGTTCTCGATATATATTTTCTTTTTCTCCGATAAATTCAGAAACACGCGCGATATTATTCTCCAAATCATTAACACGCCCTACTATTTCATTTCTAGAATTTCTCGCAAAATTAATTTCAGCCGCAAGCCTAGCCTCACTGTTATTAAGTTCCTGAACCCGCTCATCATTCATTTTGATCGTATAATTATTTTTATCAATCTCGCCCTTAATTCTCATTATTTGATTTTCTTGAATTTGAAGATCGTTAACAACTGTGTTAAATTCTTCTTTACTGCCGGAAAGAGAACATGAACTATTTTCAATATCAAATTTAAGTTCACCCGCGTAAGTATTTATTTTTTCAATTTCACCCGCGGTTAAATCAATAATAGTCTTCAATTCATCATATTTATGACGGGCGAGTTTAATCTCACTATTTTTAAGTTCTTCATATAAGGCTTTGTAACGTTCAGCTTTTCTTGCCTGCCGTTCAATAGCCTTAAGCTGGCGTTCCACTTCACGAATTATATCATCAAGCCTTATTAAATTTTCCTGAGCGCGTTCGAGTTTTGACAGCGCCTCTTTTTTACGGGATTTATACGCGGTTATGCCGCTTGCCTCTTCAAAAATATACCTGCGTTCTTCTGGCTTAGAGCTAAGCACAAGATCCATTTTCCCCTGCTCTATAACGGAATAAGAACTCGTACCCACGCCTGTCCCAAAAAATAAATTACGGATATCCATAAGCCGCACAGCAGTTTTATTTAAAAGATATTCACTTTCCCCTGAACGAAAAACCCGGCGTGTGACGGTTACTTCATCATAATCAACTGAAAGTGTTCTATCGTCATTAGACAATGTAATCGAAACTTCAGCCATATTAACAGCGTCACGAGTCTCTGTTCCGTTAAAAATAACATCCTGCATTTCAGAACTTCTAAGAGATTTTGCGGACTGCTCCCCGAATACCCATTTTATGGCATCAACTACATTACTTTTTCCACAGCCATTAGGACCTACAATAGCAGTAACACCGTCCTCTATTTTCAATATGGTTTTATTTAAAAAAGATTTAAATCCATTAATTTCTAATTTTTTAAGCCGCATCAATTCTCCAAATTATAATTTTTCTCCCTAAAAAATACAAAAAAATCCGTGTTCAGTATACATTAAGCCTAAAATATAGTCAATAATCCCAAAAAAGGCGGTTTTCAATGAATAAAGAAGGCTACTTTATCGATATAAAAGACCTATTTTCACGTCAAAATCAATAAAAAAAACAATTTTGCGCAGTCCTAGATTTACCAAATAAAACACAATCACCCGATCTTAGTATAGTTTAACAATCCGCCGCATTTTACAATTTCTTTTTGCCTATCTGATAAAAAATATTTTAATAAAATATCAAGAGATTTTGTTTTGTTTGTTAAAATTATTTCGAGATTTTTATTCATCCTTTCTAAAATATCCGTAATAATGATGTCATCCCCTTCGTCTATTTTTTCATAATCAGAGGGACTAACGAATATTAAAGGCAATATCCCAAAATTTACTAAATTCGCGGAATGAATACGTTCGATTGATTTAGCGATTACGGCCTTAACGCCTAAATACATCGGGCAAATAGCCGCGTGTTCCCTGCTGGAACCTTGGCCATAACTTTCTCCGGAAACGATCAATACTGCCTCACCTTTGTCCCTAATAGCACAGGCTCTGGATGAAAATTTCGGGTCAACACCTTCAAAAACAAATTCAGAATATTTTTTTATATTAGACCTGTATTTTAATGCTCCGCCGGCCGGCATAATATGATCTGTAGTAATTTTATCTCCAACTTTTATGCCTATTTTCCCTTGGATATTAGCTGAAATAGGCGTATTACGGGGAGGTTCTCCGATATTGGGTCCGCGAAAAATATCAATTTCTTTAGGCTTTCCGCTAGGAGAAATTATCATACTATCATCAAACAAAAAATTTTCCGGCACTAGAATTTCAGGAAAATCCGCGCTCGCCATGCTTAATGGATCCACAAATTCTCCGCGTAAAGCCGCCAAAACAGTGGTTTCTGGAGACACTTGATAATCCTCAGCAGTTTTTGTTCCGCTCCTCGCTTCAAAATTACGATTACTAGTCCGTACTGAAACCGCTTTAGTAGAAGGCGCTTGCCCCAACCCTATACAAAACCCGCACGCGCTCTCCATTATTCTCGCTCCCGCGTCTATAATATTTGTCAAAATCCCGTTTCTTGAAATCATTGAAAAAACTTGGCGCGATCCGGGCGCGACAGCAAGAGACACATTAGAATGAATCTTTTTCCCTTCCAAACATTTACCTACTATCATTAAATCTCTAAGAGAAGAATTTGTACAACTGCCTATTTCAACCTGATCTACTTTTTTACCGACAATCTCTTTAACCGTAACTACATTCCCCGGTGAATGAGGAAGGCTAACCATCGGCAGAATACTGGAAAGATCAACATGTATAACTTTAGAATATTCTGCGGTCTTATCAGCCTCTAAACTTTTCCAAACATTTGCTCTTCCTTGTTTAAATAAAAAATCTTTTGTGATTTCATCAGAAGGAAATATGCTTGTAGTAACGCCGGTCTCAGCGCCCATATTAGTAATTGTCGCGCGTTCAGGAACTGAAAGGGTTTTCACGCCTTCCCCGCCGTATTCCAAAACTTTATTAACATTGCCCTTAGTAGACAAGATACTCAAAATATATAAAATAACATCCTTTGCTGATACCCATTTACGAAGTTTTCCTGTTAGTTCAATTTTAATAACTTCAGGAGCTATTAAATAAAACGGGCCGCCGCCCATTGCTACCGCTACATCAAGTCCGCCTGCGCCAATAGCTATCATGCCCATACCGCCTGACGTTGGGGTATGACTGTCACTCCCTAAAAGTGTTTTACCGGGCGCGCTGAAACGTTCAAGATGAACCTGATGGCATATCCCGTTACCGGCCCTAGAAAAATATATCCCGTATTTTTCCGCGACCGACTGCAAGTATTTATGGTCATCTGCGTTTTCAAACCCCTGTTGCAAAGTATTATGATCTATATAACTCACTGAAAGTTCAGTCTTAACGCGCAGAATAGCCATTGATTCAAATTGAAGATACGCCATAGTTCCTGTCGCGTCCTGAGTAAGAGTCTGATCTATTTTTATACCTATTTCCTCGCCCGGCCGCAAAACGCCTTGAACAATATGTTCTTCCAAAATTTTGTAAGTAATATTTTTGCCCATATTTAGCTCCTATTTGCTAATTTTGTTAAAAAATTTTATCTTTATAAAAAATACATTTTATTGTAACATATTATAAAAATCTATCTAATTTTCTTTACTCTAGAAGTATGACAC
>JYNY01000335.1 GCA_000954095.1 Candidatus Omnitrophus magneticus
TTCCATGTTTCAGAATCTACTGTATTTGACGCATGGGTGTCATACACATTATAAAGCGTGTCTATTTCTGTTGGATCCCAAGATTTTGATAATGTGCTTTCGGAATTATAAATATAATTCCACTGAGTATTTGCTGGTCCGCCTTCTATACCACTACCCATATAAAAATAATATCTTCCGCTGGCTGTTGTGTTATACCAGTTATCGCCAAAAGTTTTGCCTGATAATGTTTCAGGCATATACCGCCATGTTATACCGTCAATAGTCACAGCGCTAGGATTTTGTCCGGCCTTCCCGTCTTTATAAAGTTTAGTTAAATTCGCGATTTCTTGGTCTGATAAATCCAGCGCACCGCTATTTAACTGCTCATTCTTTACCGCCACAAGTTGATACTCAGGGCTTGTCAATAATCCCCAACTGTATCCGCCTTGCGTTGCCCAGAGGGGAATAACGTTGCCCCAACTGGCATCACTACCGATAATATTTGAGCCGGCAATAGAAACGCCATATGAGCTAACAGTAACAAGTTCTGTTTTTGTAGAATACGGTCCTGTTGTCGCGCCCCAATAAATATAGGAATTTAAATTTGAAGCATTACCCCCATTCGCAAATACAATATCCAAATACCCATCTTTATTGAGATCGCCTATAGAACTTGCCAATCCTGATATTGTAGGAAGTTCTGTTTTAGTAGAATATGGCCCACTTGCTCCACCCCAATAAATATAGGAATTGATATTGACGCTTGTACCATTAGAACTATTCGAAAACACAATATCCAAATATCCATCATTATTAAGATCGGCAATAGAAGCACCCCATGCGCTCACGGTAGCAAGTTCTGTCTTTGTTGAATACGGCCCGCTAGTAGCACCCCAATAAATATAGGAATTGGCTGTGACCCCAGAATTCGAAAACACAATATCCAAATACCCATCATTATTGAGGTCTGCTATAGAAGTGCCATTAGATCCACTCGTAGAGAGTTCTGTTTTAGTAGAATACGGCCCAGAACTCGCGCCCCAATAAATATACGAATTGATATTCCCGCTTGAACCATTAGATTGATTTGCAAACACAATATCTACATAGCTATCATTATTAAGGTCTGCTAGATAACTATTCATCACTCCGCTAGTAGCAAGCTCAGTTTTAGTAGAATACGGCCCAGAACTCGCGCCCCAATAAATATACGAATTGATATTATAACTTGTACCATTATGATAATTTGCAAACACAATATCAAAATACCCATCATTGTTAAGGTCTGCGATAGAAGTGCTTTTAGTTCCACTACCAAGAAGTTCAGTTTTAGTTGAATAAGGCCCATTTGCCGCACCCCAATAAATATTAGAATTAATATTTCTACCGGCACCATTCAAAGAACTTGAAAACATAATATCTAAATACCCATCATTATTAATGTCCACTACAAAATTTCCCATTGTACCGTTAGTGGCAAGTTCTGTTTTAGTTAAATAAGGATTTGAATTTGCTCCCCAAAAAATGTACGAATTGATATCTCTATTTGTACCATTTATATAATTCCCAAACACAATATCCGGATACCCATCGTTATTAAGGTCGCTACCAGCGTTTGCCAGAATTGGCGATACGCAGACTAGGCCTGCATATACCATAATTGACGCAATTATGGATTTTACGAAATTTTGTTTCATTAAGTTTTTCATGATTACTGCCCGTCCTTTCCCCATTTTTGGGGTATTTGTTACTTTAAAAATTCCCATGACAACATTGCCAAGGTTAATCTCCAAATTAGAGACAATTTTTAAAATAACTGTGAAAAACTTTTCCCTGACTACTTTTACTATCTTCATGACACA
>JYNY01000336.1 GCA_000954095.1 Candidatus Omnitrophus magneticus
TACAACAGTAATATTTTTATTCTGATGAGAAACCTCTTCCCATTTGATACGGGTTTCCCAAGGGATAACTGTGGAAGATTTTAATTCGAATAAAATAAGATATCCTTTAGTCATGCCGAGTGTATCTAAATAACGCGAGATTTGGTCTAAGCCTTCTTCTTTTGTATCATCGTATCTTTTTAATTTTAACTCCAAAACAAAAGTCTCTCCCGCGAATTCAATGGTTAAATCTGTTCGTCCTCGTCCAACCGCCATTTCACGATCAATTCTGCCGCCTCCATTGATTACTCTCTGCAAAAATGCCATTAAAAGAAGCCCCTGCCCCGCTTCTTTATAATCAAACCTTTCTAACCAGTGTTCACTATTACGGCGGTAAAATTTTTGAAACGCTTTTAATAATTTATCCATATCAAGTTTGCCATCGGGTTTGATATACCATTTAGTTTCGCCTTCTTCTTCAATACTATCTTGTAAATTTCTATTTAAAACTCTTGGGATTATTTCTTGATATATCTCATTAGCGATTCTGACAGGCCTTGTCTCACTTATAATCCCTAAATCTCGACAATACATAAGCGAATCGTCGTAGTTGTCGAATAAAACTCCGTCTCCATTTATAATAGCGCTTATTATATTTTTTACCCGCTCCTCTTTCAGTTTATCTATTAAACTATCTAAATGCGTATCACGCCTCTTTATAAGATTTTCTTTCGCCTGTTCCGCGTGATCTATTGTTATTGTTTTCGTGTAATCACTTTTTAATATTTTTTCTACAATTTCATTCGCTACCGCGTTCACTAGCCACGGATGGAATAAAGTTAATTAATAAATTATATATAATAATTATTTTGAAAATATATGAAATGTAGAGGGGGGAAGAGGAAGGGAGAAGGAAGAGAAAAGGGCTGGAGAGTGAAGAAAAGGAGGGAAGAAAGCAAGAATTAATAGGAGAGGGGAAAGGGAAATAGTTGAGTGGTGATTAGACACACTCGGCATGACAAAAGGATATCTTATTTTATTTGAAATAAAACCTTCCAGTATTATTCCATGGGAAACCCGCGTTAAATGGGAAAATGTTTCATATCAAAATAAAAAGATTACTCTTGTGGAAATGTGAGATAGCTT
>JYNY01000337.1 GCA_000954095.1 Candidatus Omnitrophus magneticus
AAAGAAAGGTCAATGAGACAAAGAAGACTACGCAATTTATACGAACGGCTAAAAGAGCTAAAAGAGATGAAAAAAATAACACGAGATGAATTACTAATGAAATTAGGGACAGCGCGTAAAGAAGCGGGAAGAATATGGAATATTATAGATATAAGAATTCCAATGAAAAATGAAAAAATTTCGGGAGATACTTTTACTTTTAAAATAAATCGAGAAAAACTTCGGGAACAACAATTTAAAGAAGGCACATATCTTTTACGAACTAATTTACAAGATGGTGAACCTGAAGAACTTTGGCAACGGTATATTTTATTGACTGAAATAGAACAAGCCTTTAAAGAACTTAAGAGTGATCTTCATCTGAGGCCTGTGTATCATCAATTAGACAATAGAATAGAAGCACATATTTTTGTATCTTTCTTGGCGTATTGCCTTCAGATAACATTAAAACAACAGGCAAAACAGCATGCGCCGGGTATTACACCACGCGCAATCTTAGAAAAATTTAAAACTATGCAAATGATAGATGTACATTTGCCAACAACCGATGGAAGAGAACTTATTCTGCCCCGATATACATATCCTGAAAAAGATATAGCGCTACTTTTGTATAAACTTAAACTAAAACTTCCCAATCAGCCACCACCAAAAATTCAATATCAACCTAATAAATGTGGGGCCGACCTTTTGCCTAAAACCCAGTAAAATAGCCAACTTGTGTCTCGAATAGCGGAAGATGGGTTAACCACCCCCGTATATAGTTTAACTATAAATAGGGATGGAAGGTTAAAAAAATAAAAATTTTAGAAGGGGGATCCCCCTTCTACCTTCAAATAAACATCATAATAAAGCAAATACTTTTATTGGTTTATCGCTATGGAATTTTCTTGCGCCTTGGGTATGGAATTTATTTTAGCCTTGAGGCCACCAGTGCCACACGAGCCTTTAACTCTTTTGGATATTGTATTCGCTTCTTCATTTTGACCTCCTAGTTTGGCTATTATTATAGCCTGTTTTCACACCTTAACCAGTGGTCTGAATTCAGGGAAGCATTATAATATTGATCTCACCGGTAAAAAAGAGGTTCTCGGCCTTTGGGTTGGTGAAAATGAAGGCGCTCATTTTTGGCTTACCATAATGAACGAACTTAAAAACCGAGGCATTAAAGACATTCTTATTGCCTGTGTTGACGGTTTAAAAGGGTTTCCTGATGCAATACAAACTGTTTTCCCTAAAAC
>JYNY01000338.1 GCA_000954095.1 Candidatus Omnitrophus magneticus
GAAAACACTACTGAAATATAATTTCCTTCTTTATTTAATCTATGCGCTAATTCATGTAAAAGTGTTGTTTTTCCAGTCTGCCTCGGCGCGTGGATGGCGAAATACTCTTCTTTTTCAATAAAATCAAATATTACACTCTGATTTCTTAATGGATCCAACATGTAATGTTTTTCAGGACGGCAGAACCCGGTTATATTAAAATATCTTTTACTTTTCATTTTAAAATTCCCTCCAAATAATTTTATAAATAAATATTTCTAGATTATAACAGATTGCGCGGGGAAAGAAAATAATAGAAAATAGCGCGATTCTAGTAGTCTCTAGAATTATTTCCCGCGCGCGGCATTGCAAAACGTGAGAAAAAGAACGTAAGCACTAAGCGGTTAGTAATAAACTTTTCTATATCCTTTAGAAAACATCATTCTGTCATTCCCGCGAAAGCGGGAATCCATAAGGGTTTTATGATGTTTTTGAAATGGTTATACCATATATAAATTCCTGCTTCATGGAAAATCCCAACGTTAATAATCAAGCTTGCAATTACCATCCGCTTAGTGATTACAAAAGAACAATCTCTCAAAACAAAATATTTTCGCCAAAAATTTTTACAAAAAAAAGAAATCCGCCTTTGACAACACATCAAAGACGGACTTCTTTTAAAGGAGGTGTGCACATAAGTTTATTTTTTTATACGTCTTAAATAACTCACTCCAAAATTGTGTTCTCGTTATTTATTTTTTTATGTTGTAAAAATAATTCTAATAAAATAAAGATTCCTACACACGGTTTTTTTCATAGGGGGAAGGGTTCCCTTCCCCCTCTTGACGCTCGCCTTTCTTTATCCGGTTAACTTTTGTCGTGTCTTGCAAGTTGCTTGATTATGGGGCTCGCTGTCACCCCCTTGCCTAAGGTCTATTTTTTCTGTATCAAAGGAGAAGGGGAAATGTTCCCCTTCTCCTTTGTATCCTTTTCCCCTTTTAAGGTCAATCCTGTCCGGTAAACGTCTAAAAAAATAAAGGGAATCACTCCAAAAATG
>JYNY01000339.1 GCA_000954095.1 Candidatus Omnitrophus magneticus
TAAGAATAAGATTTATTGTTTCCGCGCCGCGCCGGACAACTTTATAAAATTTCCCTTTAAGTTCTATGGCACCGCAAGGAGCGCTCTCCTCGGACGATACTCGCGTTAACATAAGTTTCTTTGAATTCGGCTTCAGATAAATTTAATAATTTATGTGATAATAAAGATTTAAGTATTTACGAGTACATGTACTTTAAAAAAGTGAAATTGTTAGAAAATGGGGGAATGGAGAAAGATTTTTGTATAGAG
>JYNY01000340.1 GCA_000954095.1 Candidatus Omnitrophus magneticus
AACTGTCTCATATCTACTCTCCATCCTTCCGCGCATCGCGCGATTTTTGTCACTAATCACTAATCACTAATCACTACTCACTACTCACTAATCACTAATCACTCCAATCTTCTACAATTTTTCTATTAGTTTATTATCTGAACTATTAGCCCAATACGTTTTTAAGTCTTTATTTTCACTTGATATGTAGCTTATGATAGACCAAGGATTATAAATAATTTCTCCTCTAAAATTATAGCCGTTATACCATCTTCGCACATCTTGATATTTTTCGTTTAAATTAAAATCAGATAATAATTTTTTTACTTCATTTTCAGTAAACCCGAACATGTCGTTAAATTCAGAGGAAAGAATAGTAAACACTCCTAAATTATTCATGCCTGAAAATATAGATTCTTTAGAGACGCGTAAAATGCCCGTTAATACGCCTTTTTCAAGAGACGTGTTATCTTTAAATCCGCCGGAAAGAAAATTACGCATGAAACTTATAACATGTTCATAAAAGTTTTCTAAATATCCGGACTGTATGGGCGTATCGTATTCATCAAGAAGAATGATTACTTTTTTATTGTAGTAACGTTCTAAGAAAAGAGATAAGGTTTTGAGGCTGTTTTCGTAATCTTTTTCTGAACCTTCTAACGATGTGATTTTATTAAAATATTCTTTTTCTTCTTCTTCCAACCCCGTCCAATTTTTAAGATATTTTTGCCGTAGAAATTCATTTTGTATTAAGTCTTTAATTCCTCTATAAGTAGTGTCCCATGTTTTTTCTTTAACATCTTTAAGCGTGAGAAAAATTACCGGATACGCGCCTTGTTGGTTCATGTATTCTTCGCCTAGGCGGCAAATAGCGAGGTCTTTAAATAAATACCCGTTGGATTTTTCGGTTTTTTCAAAAAAATAACGTAGCATTGAAAGATTTAATGTTTTGCCGAAACGTCTCGGACGAGGAAGCAAAATAACATTACAAGATTCATCAATAATTTCTTTTATAAAAAGAGTTTTATCAATGTAATAAAATTTGTTATCAATAATTGTTTTAAAATCAGAATATCCAACCGGTAATTTTTGTATGCGCATATCAATCCTTTTTTATAAATTTTTTATTTCGCGATAAGCCTTCGGCAAAATGTCTCTAAATTTTGGATACTATATTTATATTTTTAAAAACGGGTAAACCCTAGACGCCATGCTGGTTTTAGCGTACAAAGTCATTTCTGTAACGCAATTTTTTTGTAATCACTAAACAAATAATAAGAAATTTTGTAATCACTAAGCGGTTAGTAATAAACCTTTATGTGTCCTTTTGCCCCCATCTTACCATTCCCCCGGAAAGCGTGAATCCATGAGTGTCTCAGCTAACAAACTGTCATTTCGGAATTTGCCGTAGGCAAATATCCGAAATCCATGGAAGTCTCGATTAGAAATCTAATCTCTATTTTAAATTTTAAAAAATTATTTTTCTGAAATTTTATCCCACCTGTATGGATTCCTGCCTACGCAGGAATGACAGCGGGTTGACGCTATTTTTACTAGTTCAACTCCACTTTTAAAATGCGATACTAGTTGTGACACAGCCTCGGAAAGCGGGAATCGGCCCCCTTTTGTCATTCCCTCGGAAAGCGGGAATCTGCCCCCTTTTGTCATTCCCGCGAAAGCGGGAATCCATAAGGGTTTTATGATATTTTCGGCTCGAATTTTTCTTTTTCGATTTTCAATTATTCTACAAAAAATTTAAAAAAAACTTTTTGTCATTATAGCACAGCAGTACTTTTGTTCCAACCAGAAAACAAGTGTAAAACAAAAAGTAAGAAAAATTTTAATAAAAATGACTAAAATAAACCACATTTTTTATTCTTAATTTTGGCTCTAAAACCCGCATGGTTACTGGACTTTACGCGAGTCTAGAAAAAAAATATCGAAAAATCGGCTTTTCAAAATTTGCATTCTCTAGATTTGTCAGGTAAGCTTTATAGTAGAGAATGAGAAAGTGAAAAGCGAATTAAGAAAAAATAAGAAATAGAAAATTGAAAAAAAAGATACTTAAAAATAAAATAGAAAAATTGTAGAAGATTGGAGTGAAGAGTGATTAGTGATTAGTGATTAGTGAGTAGTGAGTAGTGAGTAGTGACAAAAATCGCGCGATGCGCGGAAGGATGGAGAGTAGATATGAGACAGTTGAAAAAAAAATTCAAAACCATTTCGGAACGTCTTACAAGTCTCGTCGAGACTGGGATTAATTCCGGAATAACAAAAACCGCGGCGGGACGCCGCAAAGGAGTGTGCACCATGTGCCACTTAAGAAATTTTTTGAAAATTATTTTTGGAAAAGTCGCTAGCCCAATGGGAATGGCTAGGATGGTTTCCAGTCAA
>JYNY01000347.1 GCA_000954095.1 Candidatus Omnitrophus magneticus
GGTACAATCCTTTCTGTCAGTCGCTTCTTTTTTAGCAACCTCAAACTCGAAATCAAGATGGCTGTCCCGCCTTCTCATTAAAAAAATCAACCGCGCCACATCAACGCCAATCTCATCAATGATTTCCCTTAAAGAAATAAATTCCGCTCTACGTGTAGACATGGAAACCGCTACACCATTTCGAAGCAGTGTAGCCAACTGAACTATAAGAATATCTATAGAGGATTTATCATATCCCATAGCAGAAACAGCCGCTTTCATTCTGTTTATATATCCATGATGATCCGGCCCTAACAAGTCAATAATTTTCTCAAACTTCCGTAAATATTTATCTTTATGATACGCTATATCCGGCGCTAAATATGTATACGAACCATCGCTTTTACGAACAACCCGATCCTTATCATCTCCAAATGCCGTTGACTTAAACCATTTAGCTCCGTCTTGTTCATAAAGATAAATATTTACGGAAGTTTGAGAAAATTATTGACTTGTTAGGGCCGGATCATCATGGATATATAAACAGAATGAAAGCGGCTGTTTCTGCTATGGGATTTAGACTTAAACTTATTTCTTCTATTTTTTTATTTTTATTTCTTTTTTTGCCATTATATTTTTTAGTTCGGCCTTTTTTAAATTTATTT
>JYNY01000341.1 GCA_000954095.1 Candidatus Omnitrophus magneticus
AAATTCCTATACCTAATTTCTAGCGACTTTCCCAGCATATTAATCTGCCTGCCGCAGTCATTAAGATAATATTCTGTTGTCACGTCATATCCATTAAATTTTAATATTCGCGCTAAAGCATCGCCTATCGCGGCTTGTCTCGCGTGCGCAATCGTAAGAGGTCCTGTAGGATTCGCTGAAACAAATTCTATATTAACTCTCTTCCCGCCAAAGTCGCTATTCTGCCCAAACTTTTCTTTATTCTTAAATATTTCCAAAAGAATATTTTCATAATATTTATCAGAAAGCCAAAGATTAATAAACGCGCCTTTTACTTCAATACCGTCGATAAAAGAATTAATGTCGCTTCTCTGATTAAATATTTTTTTTATTTTTTCACTGATATGTTGAGCTAAAATGACAGGATTTGCTTTTACTTGTTTTGCTAAAACCATAGCGATATTGGAAGTGATATCCCCATGAAGTTTTTCTTTTGGGGCATCGAGGGAAATAAGAGAAGAAGAAATATCCGCACGACAAGCGGACTCTTCCGCGAAATATTGGTTTATGCCTTCGCTGAAGATTTGGATAATTTTTTCTTTAAAGTTTTTTTCAAGCATTTTTCATTAATTTCTTCTCTTGGAGCAGAGAGCCACAACCGTTCTATCCCATAAAAATTGCGCGCGTCTTTATAAAAAACATGCGCTATTACATCTCCCGCGTCAACCAATGTCCAAGAAGGATTATTTTTCCCCTCTAGGCGAGCGTTTTGCTTCCAGTTAACGGACAGCTCTTCGTCTATGGCTTTTGCTATTGACTGAACTCTTTTAGATGAACCAGCAGTAATCAACACAAAATAATTAAAAATATTAGCGGATTTGGTTAAATCTAAAACAAGAATATCTTCGCCTTCTTTTTCAAGCGCAACCCTAGCTATTGCATGCGCCTTTTCTAAGGCTAAATCTTTAATTTTTCTTTTTACCACAGATTACCTTTAGGTATAAAACATTGTAGGGACTCGATAATTTCGTGCCCCTACAATTTAATATCCTTTTAATAATTAAAATTCTTATTTACCCAATATGCGATATAAGCCTGTGCCGCAACTATTACAAGACCCTTTAATTGCTTTACGGCCGTTTTTCATAGTAACTTCCTGTGGGCTTTTCATTTCTTTCTTAGTTTTACATTTTACGCAATACGCCTCTGCCATACTCCACCTCCAAGTATAAAATAACAAATTCTCCTTACAAACAATGAAAATAAGTTTATCATACTCTCTTTAAAAGTCAAGAACCTTTCCTTGCAAAGAAATTTTTAGCATAAAAAAAACGGCTCACCAAAAAGGTGAGCCGTTTTCCCTCCCTGATCTCTTGCTTAAAAATAATTAGAAGTTAAGAGAAACAGATCCAACGACATCTGTAGCAACATCATCTTGGCTGTTAGCAAAATGATCGCCTGGGAAGAACCATGCTGTCAAAAGACCAAACTGCACATCTTCTGTGTAATCCCAAGTCAATGTAATATCTGCTTCACTACCAAGGTATTGCTCTTCATTCTGATTAACTACGGTTGTAGTTGACGCCCATTCTTCAGCAAGCCAGAAATTGCCAAAAGTACCTTTTAATGTAAGGCTATCTGTAGGCTCTACTTTACCTGTTAATAAAATCTGGTGCTGATTAGTTGTAGATGGGGAACTTCCCATCGCTGTTCTGTAAAATACATTCTGGAATTCACGAATAGCTGTATCAAACTTGCCTCTGTATACAGGATCCCATCCGTTATATGTTCCATTCGTAGTAGCTGTTGTATTACCAAGATTTTCTTCGCCGGAATATAAAATATATTCAGCGCCAACAACCGGTCTCCACGCAAAATTATCTTGGAAATAACGGCATTCTACCATAGCATCTACTGCCCAAGCGCTTCTGCTTCTTTCTTCTATCTGTTGTGCTGCTCCGATATATTCGCCAAGCTGGTAAGCACCTTCAAGAGCAATTGTCCAATCCTCTATAGGATCAAAACTACCTCTTAAACCAAAAGTATGAACATCATTTGATTGGTGGCCGTTAAGAACTGACGGCATTGTTGCCCCGTTGGAAGTTGTTCCAACATATCTCTGTTGTTTGAACCACCAGTAACCTTCGGCTTCCGCGTTATATTCATTGAATTTATAACCAACATTTGTACCCCAAAGATTTATATCTTCATCTGCTCTGTCTTGGTTCTCGCGGATTTTCGCGAATACACCGTCAATTGTCCAAGGATCATAATCTAAAGTAGCGCGAATCGCGTCAAAAGATTTAATCGCTGTATATTCTCTTGGAAGTAAATTACCATTTGGATCTTGTAAGTTAGCACCAACGATAAATCCTTTACCAAACCAAAGGTCCTGACGACCAATTTTTAATGTAAGAGGTGAATAAAGGAACTCTTTTAATTCTATATAAGCTAAATCCACATTAACATCAAAAGAATCTGCTGAAGAAACTGTTCTCGCGGCAACCTGATCTGTATAAGGCGCGCCAATTATGCCGTATGTATTATCCGCGGCTGTATTGTTGCCATACACATCGCCCCAGAGTCTCTGGTTAACAAGTCTTATAACACCTGTTACATTGTCAGTTAAGTCCGCGTCCACTTGAACTTCAGCTGTGTTTGTAAGGTATGTGCTCCAATCTGAAGACTCTACGCCAGTGTTCGCTACGTTTGGATCATTGTTATCCAAATCATAGTTGTTTCTCGCGAAAGATCTCATCGCTAAATCTCCGCTGATTTTGACACTTTGTGTCTCAGCGTACGCGCCAACAGCAACTAAGCTTGTAAGCGCTAAAACCATTGCTATTTTTAAAAACTTCATTATTATTTCCTCCTTAAAAGAAAATTTTAATACTTCCCACCCTAAATAAGAACAAATTTTTGTTCTATTTAATTTCTATCTGTTTATATTGTATCGGCTGTTTGTTTAGCTACTCTGCGGCAAAATAATAAAAAAAATATCAAATTTTCATATACGTCAAAACTTCTGTTGTTATTGATATTTTCCAGACAACTATTTCATCCCTCCTTTCTTTGCCAGATTAGAAATAGCTTTAGCCGGTACTTGCTCTTGTTATTTTTCTAAAATTAATTAAAAACTTCTCGCCCACTCTAGGCATACTGATGTTGCAAGTATAGCACAATGAGTTTCTTCGTCAAACAGCAAAAAAGATTTTTTTGGTTGTTAGAATTATAAAAATCTTGAGCGTGCTACTGCTATCTTGTTTAAAAATTCTTCGGCATTCTTAATAATTTCTATTTTTTGTTTTTCATTCGCGCGCAATTCATTTAAAATTTTTTCCCGACTTTCTTTTGTAAGCAAATCCGCCGGCGTGTGCGCATCAGTATTAAAAACTAATTTCGCGTGTGTTTTTTCCGCGATAGAAAAAACATGCGCGTTTGTAGCAGAATGGCCGCTACGCGCGGTAATCTCCAGATAAACTCCGCGATCTCTCGCCAAAATCGCGTCTTCTTCTAGGAGATGCCCCGGATGCGCTAAAATGTCTACCCCTGCTTCTATCGCAACTCTATTAGTTCCTTTTATAACAGGTTCAACCGGAGACTCTCCATGCGCAACCACAATCTCTACTCCTTTAAGCCGCGCGAAAGACACGAGGTCTTTAAAACATTCCAAAGGAACATGTGTTATTTCTACGCCCGGAATAACTCTGATATTCCAATATCTATTAATTTCTCCAGCAACTCTTGTTAATCCTTCTATGACATAAGAAATATTCGAATGGTCAACATGGTCTGTTACCGCGATTGCCGTAACGCCATTTACCTGCGCGCGGCGAACAAGTTCGCTTGGCAATAAGACACCATCGCTTAAAAGTGAATGCGTGTGTAAATCAATTAAACTGGTTATCATAAAAATCCTTTTGTCTTATAAAAAATGTAATCACCAAGCGATGGGAATGATAGGATTTAATTTTCTAAATTACACAAAAAAATTTATTATTATTCGCTTAGTGATTACTAAAAAATAATTCTCTCGCGCAAAAATTTTTACACCTTTGGCAAAGAAGTTAAAACAAAAACCATTACAAAAAGGGCGACTGTCTCAAGAATTCCCAGCACCATCATATAATTTCCAAAGCCCTGTCCTGTTTCAGCTAACGCGTCCGCCGCGCAAGCACCGGCTTTGCCCTGAAACCACGCGGAAAAACCTATCGCGATACCGCTTGCCATCCCAAGAATCATAACATAAGGATATGCCTCAGGCGCGATATTCGCCGCTTTTATAGCGTTTCTTAAAATCATACCGTAAATTGTCTGAGATAACGGCGCGCCTACAAACGCCACTAAAATAAACGGCGCTATCTTATTTTTCATGTATAATTTTTTCCACGCTCCAATCGCTGACATGCCTGCGGCGCCCGCGCCAAACGCGGAACCTATCGCGGAAAAAGCTAAAGACAATCCCATATCTCCTAACCCGCTAACCATATAAATCCTCCTTAATTTTTGTACAAAAAAATTTCATTCTTTAAACGGTTTATATTCTTTCCCTGCCCATTGCATTCCTAGGTGTCCGCAAAATTCAAGCATATTAAGCCGTATCCCATGAACAAGAACCGCCATTAAAGACATAACAATATTTAACGTATGCCCTAAAAATAATATCATCGCGGCTGATAATCCTGATAAAAACGTGCCGCATCCATTGGCTAGCGCCATATTATTAAAACTTTCCGCCATAACTGTTCCCGCATACCCTACCGCGAAAAGCCTTAAATAGGAAACAACATCCGAAAACGCGCTAATCACGTTTAACGGTAAATCAACGATAGACGCCATCATTCCCTTAAATATATTTTTTTGAAAATTCTCAAAAATTAAAACCATCAATATCCCTATCCAAAAAAAGTGTCCCGCGAAAAAAGGAAATGGCCGTCCTAAAACAAATGAATTTGCCGTAAAAAACATACCCCATACAATAAAAATCCATCCAGCCTGAGAAATAGCCCGTGTTGAATTTATCATCCTAACTATTTTAATTAAATGCGCCACGGTTAAATGCGCGGCGCCAATGATAAAACATAAAAACATCATAAAAGACTGATTGCCTTCAATAAATCCATTTATCCTCTCGATTATAAAACTGCTCAGTATCGGCAATTTGGCTATTTGCTCTGACCCAAACCATGTTCCTGTAACCGCTCCCCAAGTAATTGTCGCGCCGCTTAACAAAAACATAAGATAAAACGGTTCTTTTGGCGCGTTTCTAAACTTTCTCTTGAAATAAGCCGTCAGAATAAAAAAAATTATTCCATATCCGGCATCCCCAACAAGCATCGCGAAAAACAAGCTGAAAAAAACTAAAAAATAAAAACTTATATCATATTCATCATACCCGGGAATTGTATTCATAAATTTAAAGACCGGTTTTATTATGTCTATACATCTGGGATTTGTTATTAACGTGGGTGCTTCTACGGCATTATCAATTTCTTCTATAACGTATCCCACGCCTGTCTCTTGCGCTAATTTTTTTATTTTATTTTCAGTTTTTGCGGGGACAAAACCTTGAACATAAGCAAAAAGTTGTTCTCGCTTCATTCCTTCTTTTACCATTAAAAAATTTTTCCGTTTTAAAAAATATTCATGAATTTTTTTTAATTCTGCTAAACCTCTGTAACTTTCTATGATTTTTGTTTGTATTTCCTCGAGTTCTTTATTGGCTACCGAGATATCTCCTTCTATTTCTTTTAGTTCCCTTAAAGGCATCTTATTTTCTTCAAAAACCCCTACGGTTTCCACATCGTCTGAAAATAAAAACGCGGTATAAACCCAAACACCTGCTTCTTTAAACCATAACAATTGTTTTTTATCAACTCGTTCAAAATCTTTTTTGGGTATTTTATAAAATTTTATGTAAAGCCCTTGCCGCTGAAATTCTTTTATATCCCTTGGATTTATATCCCCTCTTTCTTTAAACCATTCTTTGTCTTTTTCTAAAACACCAATGGCTTGTTCTAGCTGTTGTTTCTTTGCTGTTAAAAAATTAATTTCTTCTGCTTTTTTTAAAGCTGTCGCCAGTGTCCATACAGTAGGTTCTTTCCGCTCGGCTGGAAAAACCTTAATTCCTGAAAGAATTTCTATCGCGCGCGCGATTTCATCAATTTTTTTTATTACTTGCGTTTGGTTCTTATTTTCTATGTCTGCTATGGCATGAATATGCATAACGCCCATTTCTCTTAAACGATAAAGCATTTTATCTTTCTCTTGGGCTACGACAAACAGCGTAATTTTTTTCATTTTTTCAATCATATGCTTTTTATCCTAATAGTAGCAAACTCTCTTTATCTATTCTCTTGCCCGCATGGATTCCTCGTGGCGTTTACCCCGTGACGCGGGCACGGGATAGAACTATAAACATTTTGGAAATTAAATTTTTGCTAATTTGGCTTTCGCGATTTTACCGGTAACAACCGCGGCGGTTTCTAAATCTCCTAAAAAAATTCGTATCTTTCTTATATTTTCTTTTGCCTCTGGTATTTTAACTTTTTCAAAAAGGTTTACCCGCTGTGTTGTTATTCTTACTTCTTCACTTACTAGTTTTAATTGTTGTTCTAAAATATATAATTTCGCTTTCATTGTTATTTTGGTTTTAATAGCTTCTATCCCGTCATCAAGCCACAACGGCGTTTCCCGCACATCATATTCTTTTACACTAAAAATTATATCTCGAAAAATAGGCACATCTATGCCGGCAATATTGCCGGTAGTTATTTCTATTTTTTCAAATTTTATAATTTCTTTAATACTTGTTTCTTCCGCGAAAAGCTTTACCCACGAGGTTATTTCTTGATTAAACTTTTCAAGAGCGCGCGTTTCTTTTTCAAACGCTTTAAGGATATTATGAATTTCTGCTTGCAATTGCTGTTTTTTTAAATAAAGAGTGGGAAGATACTGATTAAAACGTTTTAACTGTTCTTTTTGTTTTTTTAATTCGTTTTTTGTAAGGCGCGTTTTAGCCATTATTATTTCCCTTTTGCGCCGGCCAAAATTTTTCCACTAATTCTGTCCTGAAATTTGTTTCGCTTGGTACAAAACAATCGCTTAGAATCTGCCATCCTTTATCCAGCGCTTCTTCTAAAGAAATATTCACAGTCAAATCCATCATGTGTTTTTCAAAATATTCTCCATATTTCAACAGCTTCGAGTCCCATTCACTCATTCGAAAACCCATTGCGCGTTTTTCTTCGGTTTCTTTATATTTCGCGTAAAGCTGAATCATTCCGTCCATAATAGCGCGATGGTCTTCTCTCGTGTCTTTATTGACCTGTTGTTTAAGCCTGCTTAATGAACCGAACGGCTCTATTCTCGCGTTTCTCAAATAAAATTGACCTTCGGTAATATAGCCTGTGTTATCAGGAACGGGATGGGTTACATCATCTCCCGGCATTGTTGTTACAGCAAGAATTGTAATTGAGCCCGCGTCAACAAAATCAACGGCTTTTTCATATCTTGCCGCGAGTTGACTGTATAAATCGCCCGGATACCCTCTATTTGACGGAACTTGTTCCATTGTAACCGCGATTTCTTTAAGAGCATCCGCGAAATTTGTCATGTCTGTCAATAACACTAAAACCTTTTTTCCGTGTATCGCGAATTTTTCAGCAACAGCCAAGGCTAGGTCAGGAACCATGAGCCCTTCAACAATTGGATCAGAAGCAGTATGTATAAAAAAGATTGACCGCGAAAGAGCGCCGCCTTCTTCTAATGTGTCCCGAAAATAAATATATTCATCATATTTTAAACCTATGCCGCCAAGAACAATAATATCAACCTCGGCCTGCAAAGCAATTCTGGCTAGAAGTTCATTGTACGGTTCGCCTGAAACTGAAAAGATAGGAAGTTTCTGAGACCGTACCAAAGAATTAAAAACGTCTATCATCGGAATATTTGTCCTAATCATATTTTTAGGAACAATTCTTTTTATCGGATTTACAGGCGCACCGGCAATTTCTATCAAGTTTTCTGTTATTTCCGGACCATTATCTCTAGGTGTTCCGCTCCCGTTAAAAATCCTGCCGAGCATTGTGTCTGAAAAACCAACCCTCATCGGATGCCCTAAAAACCGGACTTCATCTCCCGTGGAAATCCCGCTTGAACCGGAGAAACTTTGTAAATAAACAATGTCTTTTTCTATGCGGATGACTTGCGCTAAAAATTTTCCGCGTTTAGTTAAAATCAACGCTAATTCTTCGTAACAGATCTCCTCGGCTTTAACGCTGACAACGTTCCCGACAATATTAAGTATTTTTGTAGAAACTTTGCGCATTGCTTGTTCCCTCTCTTTTTTGCTGATTGTGCTAATCATGGCGCCGCGTCTAGCGCTCGCCAAAAAATATGTTTCTTTTGCGCAAAAAACAAAAAATTTTTAAATTTTTTGTTTCGCATCGAACCTCTTTCTCAAAGCATTATCCCGCGATGCTACCCGCTATTATTTTTTCCTGTTTTTTAAACGCTTCTGTCTGCCACTCTTTATAATTCCAATCTATAAAATTATGCCTTAATTCATAAAAAAATTTTCGCGCGTCATCTTTTGAAGAAAAAGAAAATCGTTTTTTCAAAATTTTACAAACAACATTAAAAACATATTCCTGCCGTTCTTTTATCGTTGCCGCGTCCACGTCATCAAAACCATTTTGCTGTAAATACACGTTATCTAAAAATTCTGCTTTTAAATAAACAACATAATCCTCAACTGTTGTCCCTTCCTCGCCCACAACCTTCATCATTTGGTTTACTTCCGCGCCTTTAAATAATATTTCCTTCGCTAGTTTTACGTTTTCTTCCGCGATAAAACTTTTATATTTACTCCAGCTTTCCAACGGGTCTATTGATGGAAATTTTCGCGCGTCAGATCTCGCCCGCGAAAGCCCGTGAAACGCGCCAACGACTTTAAGAGTACCCTGTGTAACCGGCTCTTCAAAATTGCCTCCGGCAGGGCTGACGGTTCCTCCGATTGTAAGGCTCCCGACTTCACCGTCTTTAAGCCTTACTAATCCGGCTCTTTCATAAAAACTCGCAATCCTTGATTCTAAATACGCGGGATACGCTTCTTCTCCGGGAATTTCTTCGAGCCTGCCTGAAATTTCACGCATTGCCTGCGCCCATCTTGACGTTGAATCCGCCAAAAGAAGAACGTTGAGTCCCATTTGACGATAATATTCCGCGAGAGTTGCCGCGGTATACACAGAAGACTCACGCGCGCTAACCGGCATAGATGACGTGTTACAAATTATAATTGTCCGTTCCATTAAGGTTCTGCCGGTACGCGGATCTTTCAAGAACGGAAACTCGGTAAGCGTTTCAACGACTTCTCCGGCGCGTTCTCCGCACGCGGCAATAATAACAATATCAACTTCAGCGTGCCTGCTCGTAATCTGCTGCATAACTGTTTTGCCCGCGCCGAAAGGCCCGGGAATACAATAGGTTCCGCCTTTAGCAACAGGGAAAAATGTATCAATAACTCTTATTCTCGTTACTAACGCGTCACTCGGTTTTAATTTTTCTTTATATGCTGTTATGGGATATTTTACAGGCCAATCAAAACTCATCGTAAGCGATATTTCTTTCCCGTCCTGCCCTTTAATTACCGCTATTTCCTCTTTAACCGCGTATCTTCCTTTTGCGGAAATTTTTTTTATTTCATATTCTTCCGTAAAATTAAACGGTACCATTATTTTATGTTTAAAAATTCCCTCCGGAACAAAACCTAAAACATCTCCGCGGGAAACAATTTCGCCTGTTTTTTTTAACGGCGTAAATTCCCATATTTTTTCCATAGCAAGAGGTGCTATTTCTTCGCCTATAGGCAAAAAAATGCCGAATGCTTTTGCCATTTCCGGTAAAGGATTCTGCAAGCCGTCATATATCTGCGACAATATCCCAGGTCCAAGCCTTACTGACAGCATTTTGCCAGAATACTCTATACCGTCTCCCGCCTTTATCCCTTTTGTATTCTCAAATACCTGCATATACGCGGTATTATTTTTAATTTTTATAACTTCTGCTTTTAATCGTTTTCCATCTTTTATAATATGCGCGACCTCATTCTGCATAATATCCCCGGCAAAATCTCCCGCGACCATATTACCGGTTACCGACAAAACTTTTCCCTTAATTTCACTCATAATTTACCTCACAAGCATTTTCAAATTTTTCTTTTCCTTTTTTTTCATCGAATCCCGCTAATCGCGCCTGTATCCTCAATTTTAAAAAATATAAAAGAATCCGGTTAAAATCAAAAATATATTTATATTCTTCCCCTTCCAAAAAATCCCACCGTATTTTTTCTATGGCTTTTTCTCTAAGAAAGGGGTTCTTCTCTTCTAAGGCATTTTTTAAATCATCCTTTTGCGCGCTAAAAAGCCGCGCGCCTTTAGTCGTTCGAAACTCAAAGATACTATCTTGTATTTCTCTATTAAATTCCAACCACGCGCGAAAAAAACTACTATCCTTTTTTAAATTTTTCGGATCGTCTCCGCTTGCCGCGGAATCTATAAGAAAGGTGTACTCTTTTTGGGACAAATCTTTTTCACATTCTCTAAAAAAATCTTTTATTGTAATTTGCGGAACCGAGTCAAACTGAAGATACGGCAGGCTGGCGATAAGATAATAATACTTATCAGGCATTATCAACACCTTTTTCTAAAATTTCTTTTATTTTTTTATTCATATAAAACATCAAAGTCTCGCTAATCGCTTCATCTGAAAAATCATAATATAAATTTGTACCTTTTTCTCCGATACGAAACCCTTTATGAAGCGAGGGCGCTGTCTTAATTGTAACACCTTGTTTTAATTCTTTCTGTAGCGCGTTTTCAAAAATACCGCGTAAAGAAGCTTTATCTTGCTCATTTAATAAAATTTCAAGATCAAAATTTTTTTCTTTGCCGCACTGTATAACCATTTTCAAAATAATTTCTTTTAAAATTTCCGGGTTAAAAATCGTAGCCACTTCTTGTTTTATAATATTATCAAACATTGCTATTATCCGCGTTTTTAAAGCAATTAAAGAATCTCTTGCCGCTTGCTTTATAGCTGTTTCGCCTGTCTCTTTTACTCTGGCCGATTCTTTTTGCGCGATGGCTATGATGTTTTTACTTTTTTCTTCCGCGGAAAGAATTATTTCTTTCGCCGCTCTTTCCGCGTTCTTTATTATTTCTCCAGCCTGTTTTTCCGCTTCTTCAACTCCGGAACGTTTTATCTTTTCTATTATTCCCGCTAATTCTATTGTCATCTCTCCTCCTGCCATAACAAAAAAACCATCGCCTTTTTACAAAAAACAGCACTCTATCTAAGGTTTACACAATCATCCGCGAGCCGGGTTTTACTATAGGAATGCCTTCTTTACACAAGGGACAATCCGTTTCTTTATAAACCGGTATGTTTAATCTTAAAAGGCTGTAAACCCTAATACCCTGCAATTCAACTAATTCAACACTGCGGTCAATTAAACAAGCAACACCGACAACACTAATCCCGTCGTCTTTCATGAGCTCTAAAACTTCTTTTATGGATTTGCCTGTTGTTAATACATCTTCCGCTATCAAAACATTACTACCGGAAGGTAGAACAAATCCTCTTCTTAACGCCATTTTGCCGTCTTTGTCTCTTTCTGAAAAAATAGACCTAGTGCCTAACACCCTTGCCATTTCATACGAAATAACAATCCCGCCCATTGCGGGGCCGATAACAATATCTGGTTTTATCATTCCCATCTTATGGGCAAGAAACCTGCATAACCGTTCCGCGATAACAGGGTCCTGCAAAACTTTCGCGCATTGCAAATAAAAACCTGAATGCAGTCCGCTTGAGAGCTTAAAATGCCCCTGCTGATATGCCTCGCATTGTTTAAAAATATCAAGTATTTCTTTTTCCTGCATATTGTCTCCTCGTGTTTTTATTTATTATTTTAGAAACTTTTCGCGTAAAAATTTTTTATTGCTTTTTTGTCATCCCTTTTCTGACAACTGTTTTTTACTCGCTCATTTCTTCCAATATGTTTTTTGCCGCGAGAACAGGGTCTTGCGCGCCAATAATGGGCCTGCCGACAACCAAAAAATCCGCGCCGTCTTTTATCGCAGACAGTGGTGTCTCCACTCTTTTTTGATCGCCTGCTATCGCTCCTTTTGGCCGTATTCCCGGAGTAACTACCAAAAATTTTTTACCGCAAACCTCTTTAATGTCTAAAATTTCTTGGCTTGACGCAACGACTCCGTCTAGCCCTGATCTTTTCGCTGTCACGGCAAATTCTCTCACCTTTGTTTTTACATCGCTCTTTATGCCGAGTGCCGCTAAATCTTCTTGAGCCATACTCGTAAGAACCGTAACGCCCAGTAAAATAGGCGCTTTTATTCCTTTCTTAGCGCAAAAATCTTTCACTCCAAAAACCGCCTCCTGTAACATTTTTTCTCCGCCCAAACAATGAAAATTAATCATAAACACTTCTTTTTTTACCGCGGCTATCGCGGCGTTTTTCACAGTATTCGGAATATCATGGAACTTTAAATCCAAAAAAACTTTTTTTCTCCTATGCCGAAGTTCTTGTAAAATCTCTTCTCCAAACTCAACAAAAGGCGCTATTCCAACTTTAAAAATATCCACAACAGGGGAAAGAGTTTCTATTAATTTCAGACACGTTTCTTTTGTGTCCACATCAAGAGCAACTATTAATCTTTCTTTCGATTCCATGGTTTTCCTCTTTTTCCAAAGAGTCTTATCGTTATGTTTTTTCGGCTCGCGCGAAAATAAAAAAATTTTAAATTTTTTTATTTCGCAAGAGAGCCCACATCCAAACGGCCAATTAACTCTTCGCTTTTCTTTATTTTTTTGCGATCTAAATAATCGCCAAATTCCTTTAAAATTCTGCCATACGCGCCCGGGTCCACAAAATTCACGGTTCCAATCTGAACAGCTCTCGCACCCGCGATCATAAACTCGGCAACATCAATCCCTGTCATTATCCCGCCAATCCCGATAACAGGAATCTTCACACTTTTATAAACATCCCAAACAGCTTTTAATGCCATAGGTTTTATCGCGGGGCCGCTTAAACCACCGGAAATATTCCCAATTAACGGCTTAAATGTTTCAGCATCTATCGCCATCGCGGGATAAGTATTAACCAAGGCAACTGCTTGTGCTCCGGCTGTTTCCACGCTTTTCGCTATTTCACGTATATCGCTAACCATTGGCGTTAGTTTAGCAATTAGCGGAACCCGTGCTATTTTTTTAATTGCTGAAACTATTTCCGCGCTAGCCTCTGGATCCTGCGCAAAAAGACTATACTTAGTATTCGCGTGCGCCACGTTCGGACAAGATAAATTAATTTCTATCGCGTCCGGCACGCAATGCGCCAAAAGAAAAGTAACGCACTCAGAAAATTCTTCTTTATTCTTACCCGCGACACTTACAACAATTCTAGTTCCTGTTGCCTTTAAAAAAGGAAACACTTCTTTTACAAACCACTCGACACCTTTATTTTCAAGGCCTATCGAATTAATAAGCCCGCTTGAACTCTCCACAATACGCGGCAAAGGATTGCCTTTTCTTTCATGAACGGTAATTGTTTTCGGTAAAATCGCTCCGACTTGCCGCAAGTCCACAAAATCCTGAAATTCTTTTCCGTTACCAAAAGTGCCGGACGCTGTCCAAATCGGATTATTAAATTTAACCCCAAATATTTCTATTGCTAAATCCTGCATGCTTTTGTCTTTCTTTTTTTTCCGCGAAAAAATCCGGGCTACTTTGTCATGGCGAATTGCAATTTTTTGGTTTATTTCCACAAAATTTCTTTAGCCTCAAAAACCGGCCCATCAGAACAAACCAACTTAATCCCTTGAATTGTTTCTATAGCGCATCCTCTGCACGCGCCGATTCCGCAAGCCATATATTCATCACAGCTAACCTGTGTTCCCACGTTATGTTTTTCAAGAAGACTACTTACTGCTTTAAGCATTGGTTTTGGCCCGCAAGAAAAAACCCGGATGTTGTACTTATTTTCTGTATTTTTATTTAAAAATTTTTCAACAAGTTCTGTTACATATCCGCGCGTCCCGCTTGTTCCGTCTTCTGTCGCGATAAAAACATCATCCGCGATTTTTCTCAAGTTTTCTACAAACACTATCGCGCCTTTTGTTTTCGCGCCGTAAAAAAAAATTATTTTTTCTGTTTTCCCGAGCAAAGCCTCCGCTGCCGCGAATAATGGCGCAATCCCATGCCCTCCGCCGATGAAAAGAATCATATCGCTCGCGTTTACTTCGAGATTAAAACCATTACCTAAAGGGCCTAGAATAGAAAGCTTCTCCCCCTTTTGTTTTAAAGATAAAAGCCTTGTGCCGGCACCAATCACTTTATATAAAAAACTAATTCCCCTCGATGTTTTTTTATATAAACCCAACGGCACCCTTAATAGCGGATCATAAGAATTGTCTTGTACCCTGATATTCATAAATTGCCCGGGACAAGAAACATCCCGCAACCTGTCAGAAATTATTTCTAAAACAAAATATTCAGAAGCAACTTCTTTGTTTGAAAAAATATACACTTCTTCATCTGTTTTTTTTATTGTGCACATCGTCTGTTTTTACCTTATCCCGCAACGTCTTTCATGAACAATTATCGCGCTTTTCCGTCTCTAACCACGGCCCTGCCTCCGACAAAAACATCTGTAATAACAGACGGCAATTGCCATCCGATAAAAGGACTATTAAAAGATTTAGAACAAATCCCTTGTTTCTCATAAACCCAATCCCGACTAGGATCAATAACAACAATATCCGCAATTTTTCCGGGCTTAAGAGAACCCCTGTCATATCCTAAAATACGGCTGGGCGCGATTGTAAATTTTTCAATCAATTCAGACCAAGTTAAATATTTTTTTTCAATTAATTCTTTTACGCACAACGAAAACGCTGTTTCTAGCCCAATCATTCCAAAAGGAGCAAAATCAAACTCTTTTTCTTTTTCGCTTTCAAGATGAGGGGCGTGATCTGTAGCAATAACATCTATTGTTCCATCTTTTAGGCCGTCTTTCAGCGCTTCGATATCTTCTTTTGTTCTTAATGGCGGATTTACTTTAAAATTTGTATCATAATTTTTCAATTCTTCGTCTGTCAAAGTTAAATGATGCGGGGTAACCTCGGCGGTAACGTTCACACCTCTTTTTTTGCCGCGCCTTATTGCTTCAACGCTTCGCTTTACGCTGACATGCGCGATATGTAATTTTGCTCCTGTCAATTCCGCGAGCTCTATATCCCTTTCAACCATGAGGCTTTCCGCCTCTTTTGGAATAGGGTTAAGCCCTAAAACCATTGACCAATATCCTTCATTCATCACTCCATGCTTCGCTAATTCTTGAACTTCACAATGAGAAATAACCACGAGCCCCACCATTGACGCGTATTCCATGGCTTTACGCATAAGCATCGCATTTTCAACAGAACTCCCGTCATCTGAAATTGCTACACACCCGGCGTCTTTTAGGTCACGCATCTCTGATAAATATTCTCCTTTACGACCTTTTGTTATTGCCCCTATTGGCAAAACAGCCGCTCTCGCTGACGCTTTTGCCTTATCCAAAATAAACCTTACCTGCGCCTGACTATCACATGCCGGCTCTGTGTTCGGCATCGCGCAAACTGTAGTAAAACCACCCTTAATAGCCGCTTTCGTCCCAGTTTCTATTGTTTCTTTATCTTCAAACCCCGGCTCTCTCAGATGCGTGTGCATATCAATAAAACCCGGCGCGACAATCCTTTCCTTCGCGTCAAAAATAACTCCATCACTAACAGAAATCTTTCCAATTTTTTCAATTTTTCCATCAACAACTAAAATATCTTCTTTTTTATCCAAAGACTGCGATGGGTCAATTATTCTTCCATTCTTAATTAAAATTTTCATATTTCTTTGCCTTCTTCGTTTTCTTTCCGTGCCATACTGACCAAAAACAAAACCGCCATCCTTATCGCAACGCCGTTAATAACTTGGTCTAAAATAACAGAATATTCTCCGTCAGCAACTTCTTGGGAAAGTTCAACCCCTCGATTTATTGGCCCGGGATGTAAAATTAAAATTTCTTTTTTTGCGAATGTTTTTAACTTTTCTTTATCTATACCAAAGCTTCTAGTATATTCTCGCAGGCTTGGAAAAACTACTTCTTGTTGCCTTTCAATCTGAATTCTTAAAACATTTACAACATCTGCTGTTTTTAACGCATCTTTTATGCTATAGGTAACGGTTACACCCAATTTTTCTATTTCTTTAGGAATCATTGTTTTAGGCCCGCAAACCGTAATGCGCGCGCCCAATTTTGTTAAAGCCCAAATATTACTTCTAGCAACTCTTGAATGCGCGATGTCTCCGATAATACTAACATTTAACCCTGCTAATTTGCCTAATTTTTCACGGATAGTAAAAATATCTAATAACGCCTGTGTCGGATGTTCATGCGCGCCGTCGCCCGCGTTCACAATCCCAACGTTTGTATTTTTCGCGAGAAAATACGGAGCTCCCGCGCAAGCATGCCTAATAATAATGACATCAACATTCATTGCTTCAATATTTTTGATAGTATCTTTAAGTGTCTCTCCCTTTTGAAAACTGGAAGACGCCGCGGCAATATTTAAAATATCGGCATTAAGCCTTTTAGCGGCTAGTTCAAAAGATATTCGGGTTCTTGTGGAAGGCTCACAAAATAAATTTACTATGGTTTTCCCTCTTAAGGTGGGGACTTTCGGAATGGCTCTGGTTAAAACTTCTTTAAACCCTTCTGCCTGTTCCAATATTAATAAAATTTCTTCTTTCGTTAATTCTTCTATTCCTAATAAATGTCTGTGTTCCCATTTCATTGTTTAAAAGTTCCTTTGTCTTGACGGTATCAACAAAAACTTCTACTTGCTGAAACAAATCACGTTGCCGTAGCCTCTGAAATAAGCATAACAGCATCTTCTCTCTTATCGCTTTCTTTTAGGTGAACTTCGATTTGATCTGTTTTTTTTGTTATAATATTTTTGCCGGAAAAATCCGGACGTATTGGTATTTCTCTATGCCCTCTATCAATCAAAACCGCAAGCTGTATGCCTCTTGGTCTTCCAAAATCAATAATCTCGTCCAACGCGCATCTTATAGTTCTTCCTGTAAAAAAAACATCATCAACTAAAATAACAATTTTTTCTGTTATATCAAAACTTATTTCTGTGGAACGAAGCACCGGTTGCTCAGCAACTTCTGTTAAATCATCTCTATAAAGAGTTATATCCATCGCTCCCACTGGAATTTCTTTTTTTTGTTTTTTTGATATTATCCCCTCAAGCCTTTTCGCCAAAAACTCGCCCCTTGTCTTTATTCCTATTACCACCAATTGTTTTTCTGTCTTATTATGCTCAATTATTTCGTCCGCCATACGTTGCAAGGCCAGCTCTATTTCTTTCGCGTTGCAAATTTTTACTGCTTTCTTTTTTTTATTTTCTTGACCTCTCGCTAGGGGATTATTTTGCTTCTTTTTTATAGCCATACCTTTCTCCATCCGATTATTTATCAAACGCTTACAACGTTTTTTCGCGCGGAATCAATCTCTTCCCCCACCCTTACTGGCAGGATTTGCCCACTAAATTAAAAACCCGGTATAAATATTTTCACAAGACGATTTAAATCATTATTGGAATAATAAAATATTTCAATACGCCCTTTTTTATTTTTATGCTTAATTTTAACCTTTGTACCTAATTTTCTTTGCAATTCTTCCTCTATATGTTTTATTTCTAAGTCTTTTTGCGTTTTTTTTTTATTCTCTTGATCCGGCGCGTCTTTTACCAATTCTTCTAATTGCCGGACAGAAATCCCTTGCTTAACTATTATCTCGCCTATTTGTGTTTGCCTAAAATGATTAGGAATTGACAATAAAACTTTCGCGTGGCCCGTGCTAATCTTTCCTTGTTCTATAAATTTCTGTATTTCCAAGGGGAGTCTTAATAATCTAAGGCTATTTGATATCGTTGTTTTATCTTTTCCTACCATTTGCCCGATTTTATCCAAAGAATGCTCAAACTTATCCTGTAATTCTTTATACGCCATCGCTTCTTCTATTGGATTTAATTCTTCTCTTTGAATATTTTCAATTATTGAGAGCTCTAAGCTATGGCCATCTGTAATCTCTTTTTTAATTATCGCGGGAATTGTCGGTATTTGCAGTTCTTTTGCCGCCCGCCACCTACGTTCTCCCGCGATTATTTCAAAAACATCACCTGATTGCCGCACTAAAATGGGCTGGATAACGCCTTGCTCCTTAATAGAGCTTACTAATTCTCTCATTTTTTCATGTTCGAATGTTTTTCGGGGCTGAAACTTATTAGGAACTATCTGCCCTATCTTTAAATGTTCTATTTTTTCTTTATTTTCTCCGCTTTTTTCAACAGGGAGTAGCGCCCCCAACCCTTTTCCTAATCTATTTGCCATACAATATAACCTCCAAAACCTCTCCCGATATTTGCTTCAATAACGCGTAAAAACCACTAAACTTCTTGCTGTATACCTTCTATCTCGCTTCTCTCTATGGGTATTTTTAATATTTCACACACAACTTCTTCATATTTTTTCGCGCCCGGTGAATCCGGCGCATATAGCGCTATCGGCTTTCCAAAACCCGGCGCCTCTGTTAATTTTATCGCCCTTGGAATAACTGTCTTATAAACCTTCTCTCCAAAGTGCTTCCTAACCTCATCAATTACTTCTTTTGTCAATTTTGTTCTATAATCCGCCATGGTCAATAAAACGCCTTCTATAAACATCTCATTGTTTAAATTGTTTTTTATTAAATTGATTGTATTGACCAACTGTATAACGCCTTCTAGGGCGTAGTATTCGCATTGAATCGGAATAATAACAGAAGTTGCGGCTGTTAGGGCATTAATTGTTAACAGGCCTAAAGATGGCGGGCAATCGATAATAACAAAGTCGAACTTTTCTCGCACGTCGTTAAGTGCTTTTTTTAATCGATGTTCTCGGGCCAACATGCTCACAAGCTCTACTTCCGCGCCTGTAAGGCTAATATCAGAAGAAATAAGTGAAAGTTTTTCAACCCCGGTGTTTTTTTGGGCTTGTTCTATAGTGATGTCACCATGCAGTACATTATAAATTGTTGTCCCTTCTTTTTTTTCTACTCCTACACCACTGGTGGCGTTTGCTTGCGGATCAAGATCAATCAGAAGAGTTTTTTGTCCTTTTAAGGCTAAATACACGGAAATATTGATAGCGGTTGTTGTCTTCGCAACGCCGCCTTTTTGATTGCAAATGGGGATAATTTTCATGGTGAGAAAAATATAACAAACGGTAACAGTCTCGTCAAGAGTTTTTTACTCGTATTTTTTCTTAAAAAACAAAATCACTAGTGTTTTCTCTCTTTTAAAGATTCTCTCTCGAGCAAATTCTTTCGTTTTTAGCTTTGCCTAAAAAAGAGTTTCCACGTGGAAACCTATTTCTTGTTTAATAAGAAAAACTGTTCTCCTGTCATTAGCATCGTGTTGGTCAGCCAATACAAAACAAGCCCGGCAGGCATGCTATAAAAGAAAAAACCAAAAACCGCGGGGAAAACTAATAACATCATCTTTTGTTGGCTTTTTTGTTCTTCCGACATGCTTGCCATATCCCCCATAGAAATTTTTTGTTGTAAAAACATCATACCAACCATCAAAAGAGGTAAAATATTAATACTTTCCCCAATAAACGGCAAGCTTATCGGGATTTTCGCGGCATCAGGTCTTGCTAAATCCTGAATCCATAAAAAAGACGCGCCTTTTAATTCTATAGATTTGTTTAATCCTTGATACAAAGCGATAAAAATCGGTATCTGCAAAATCATCGGCAGACAGCCGCCCATTGGATTAACCCTATATTTTTTATATAAATCCATCATTTCTTTATTCATTTTAGTAGGATTATCTTTATGTAGTGCCTTTAATTTGTCCATATGCGGCTGTAATTGTTTCATTTGTTGCATAGAAGCAAAACTTTTTTTAGTAAGCGGGAATGTTATAAAATTCACAACAAAGGTAAGAAGAATTATTGCAATGCCCCAATTTTTTACAATACCATAAAACCAATTTAAGATAAAAAGAAACAACTTGCTAATAAAACCAAACCAACCGTAATCAACAATAGCCTCCATTCCTTGGCCCATCCCTGCCAAAACATCTTCTTTTGCCGATCCGCAGTATAAGAAAAATTCTTTTTTCTTGGTCTCTCCCGGCGCAAGCGTTTGGTTTATATTGAAAGACATGATTAATGGTATGTTTTTCCCTCCAGAAACAGAAATAGAAGACCCCTCTTCGGTTCTTGGCCCCGCTATTGAACAAAAATATCTATTCCTAATGGCAACCCAAGCGCATTTGCCTTCTTTAACCCATACTCCTTTTACTGCGTTCTTTTTTATTAACTGCTCGTCTATCAATAAAAAACCTTCTTCCATGTGTTGCCCCGCAGGGGAATCTTCTTGTGTTAAACTCGCAGGTCCCTCTAAAAGATAGGCTATATTCTTAGTTTCATTGCTGTTGTTTGTTAGCGCAATACTAACGCTTATCTCTCTTTTTTCTTCATTAAAAACGAACGTTTTTTCTATTTGAAATTTATTTGGGGTTTCAGCCTTGAAAGATAAAGAATCTTTTTCTTTAACACTTAAATATCCTGTGTTTTCTAGGCTAAAAAAATCTTTACTTTCTATTGCAAAAAGTCTATTTTGCTTATTAAACAAAGGGATTTCTTCTTTTTTGTCGCCTATATTTTTTACTATACAATTTTTTATAGCCGCTTCTTGTTTTGAAAAAATAAACCTTGCGTTTTTTGTTTCAAAAACAATTTCTTCATCCGGTTTCGTTAGCTTTTCTTGCTTTACTGCTTCCGCGTCTTTATTTTCTGGAAGGCTATTTGTTTGGTTTTTATCTATTAACATTGTTTCTGTTGCTTTTTCTTGATGGAATAACGTTTTTGGCTTAGTAAAAAACATTTGCGAAATAAACATTATACATACAGACGCGACGATAGCTGTTATCAGTCTTTTTTCCACTTCACTCCTTTTCTTTCGTTATTGGGTCATACCCGCCTTGGCAACAAGGATTGCATTTGCTAATTCTCTTAATCCCTTTCCAAACACCTTCTAAAACGCCATATTCAATAACCGCTTCTTTTGTATAGCTGGAACAGGTAGGATAAAACCTACAAGACCTTGGTAAATATGGACTTATTAGATTTTTATAAAAATCCAATGTTTTTATTATTATTTTTTTTAACATTTCAAACCGTCTGTTTTTTTAAAAACCATAAGGTCTTTATCTATAATTTCTTTTATTTCTTTTCTTTTTAGTTGAGAAACTTCTGTTTTTATTCTTATTATAACTTTTTTTAAAACAATTTCTTGCTTATTTTGTTGAAAAAAATTATATATTTTTCTTTTTATATAATTTCTCTGGGTTGCTTTTTTGGAAAATTTTTTACTTACAACAACTCCTATGAAAACCAAAATTTTTTGAATTGGCGAGACTTTAGTGGTAACAACTTCTTTTATTATGTTTTTGTCGGCTTTATTTTGTAGCTGATAATAGAAAACTAAGCTTTCGGTTGTAACTTTTAGACCCTCTTTAAATAAAGCGGTATATTCTTGACTTGTTTTTAATCTTTCTATCTTTATACTGTCAATGACTTGCGTCCTATTTTACGTCTTCTTTTTAAAACAGCTCTGCCTGATTTTGTGCTACTTCTTTTTAAAAAGCCATGCTTTCTTTTTCTCTTTAGATTGGATTTATTTCTAAGGTTTTTTTTCACTTTTTCCCCTTCTTTTTTTGTGTTTTTTGCGCAGACATTCCTCTTGCTAAAAACCTTGCGCCATTTCAGGCTTCAATTATACTCTCGCCTTTTTTTTCGTCAAGATTTTTCTTTTATAAACCCAAAATAAACGCTGTTCTTTGTTAAGGCGCGCTGTTTTTTCAAAAGACTGAGAAGAAAAAAAACTATACGCCCCTTCTTCTTTCTTTTCTGGTAAAAAACTCCTTGCAAAAACAGTAAAAAAGTCGTTATAATGTGCCCTTGTCTGAAACATTTTCTCTGTTCTGGTTCCTCACTTGTGGATAACATGTGAATACTTTGTTTCTTTTTTCTTTAAAACACTCTTTTATTGTGAATATAAATGGATAACCTTTGGGAAAAAACATTATCATTATTAAAAAAAGAAACCGCTGACCATGTTTTTTCTATATGGTTTGAGCCAATAACCTTTATTAGTTTTGAAAATTCCGTATTATTGATCTCTGTTCCCAATAAATTTTTTGAAAATTGGCTAAAAGAAAAATATTTTTCAACATTATCTTCTGCTTTACTTAAAACAGCCGGAACTCCTGTATCTATACAATTTCAAACAAAAGAAACGACTTCTATTAAACAAAAAGCGCCTTTACACGGAGCTTCTCAAAAAAATTCCTCTTCTTCAGGCGCCCATACTTCGCCTGAACCTGAAATTGACAATATAAACACTATAATAAAAAATTCCCGCTTGCTCCCTGAAAACTTATACAAAAATACCGTAATAAATTCTAAATATAGTTTTGAAAATTTTGTTGTCGGCCCGGGAAATCGATTTGCTCACGCCGCGGCGCTTTCTGTCTCTGAAAATTTAGCAAAAAGCTATAACCCTCTTTTTATACACGGTGGCGTCGGTCTTGGAAAAACACATCTTTTACACTCGATTTCTCATCATCTATTAAAAAAAAACAGCTCCGCTAAAATTATCTATATTTCCAGCGAAGAATTTACAAACCAGCTAATTCAAGCAATAAAAACAAAAACCACAACAAAGTTCCGCAACATGTACCGCCATGTTGATATTCTTTTAATAGATGATATCCAGTTCTTAGCAGGAAAAGAGGCAACACAAGAAGAGTTTTTCCACACGTTTAACTCTCTTCATGATTCACATAAACAAATAGTAATCTCTAGCGACCGCTCGCCAAAAGAAATACCCACACTAGAAGAACGCCTTGTTTCACGCTTCGCGTGGGGATTAATCGCGGATGTTCAGCCGCCAGAGGTTGAAACGCGTATCGCAATACTTGAAAAAAAAGCTGAAAATGAAGACATCTCCATACCAAAAGATGTTCTTGTTTTTTTAGCTGAAAAAATAACAACAAACATTCGAGAATTAGAAGGCGCGTTAATCCGCGTTGTCGCGTATTCTAAACTAATAGGAACGCCCTTATCGCTTTCTTTAGCAAAACAAACACTACAAGGAATGATAGCAGAAGAAAAAAAAATAAGAATAAAAGATATTATAGAAACAGTAACTGATTATTTTGATATTACTTCTGATTCTATTCAAGCAAAAACCCGCGCGCGCGCGATCGCGTATCCTAGACAAATAGCAATGTATTTATGTAGAAATTTAACAGATCATTCTTTCCCTGATATTGGCGGTTTTTTTGGCGGCAGAGATCACACAACCGTTTTACACGCATATGAAAAAATAAATAAAGCTGTCGGCGAAAATGATAAAACAAAAGATCTTATACAAACACTTACTATAAAAATAAAAGGAAACACTGCGGTTCCTTTTTAAAAAACTTTTACTTTTTATCCACATGTGTTTATATCTTGTGGATATCTTACGCTGGTTATACAAAAGATTTGCAAAGAAAACACACAGGCTTGTTTTTTATAACTGATTGAATTTATTATAATTGTATTGTTTTCCACAAACGCAACAGGCATATACTACATATTACTACATACTAAATATAAATAGATAAGTAACACAAGAAGAAGATATAAAAAACCAACACAATAAACTTACGTTTAAAAAATGAGGAGGTTGTATGGATTTAACAATTCAGAAAGAATTATTGCTTAACGGTATTCAAATAATACAAAACGCTATTTCTCAAAAAAGCAATATGCCTATATTATCAAATGTTCTTTTTGAATCAACAGGGACTGAGCTTAAACTAACCGCAACAGATTTAGAATTGGGTATTTGTACAAAAATTCCGGTTCTTGTGGGACAGGAAGGCGCTATTACTATTCCTGCGAAAAAATTTTTTGATATAATAAAGGCGCTACCGGACAATATAGAAGTGGAAATATCTTTAAAGAAAAATAATTCTATTACAATAAAAGGAGGGAACGCTGTATTTAAAATAATAGGACTGCCAAAAGAAGAGTTTCCCACATTGCCGTTATTTGAGGATAAAGACGCGATAACTATTTCTAAAAGCATTTTTAAAGAAATGATAAATTTAACAGATTTTTCTGTCAGTAAAGAAGACTCGCGGCATGTTTTAACAGGTGTTTTATTAAGTGTTAAGCAAGATGTTATTAAAATGGTTTCAACAGACGGGCGGAGAATGGCCGCGGCCACAAAAAAGATACCGTTAAAAACGCTGATAGAAAGAAATGCGATAATCCCGTTAAAAGCTGTTTTAGAAATTAAAAGGCTTTTAAATGATGACGGGGATTTAAAAATATTATTTAGTAATAATCAGATACTCTTTTCTTTTAGTTCAACATATATTATTTCGAGAATTATAGAAGGAGAGTTTCCTGATTTTGAAAAAGTGATTCCTGAAAAAACAAAAAAAATAGTATCTATTCAAAAAGAAGATTTTTTAAACGCAGTTAAAAGAGTAAGTATTTTTACTGATCAAGACTCTCAGGCGGTAAAAATAGAAATACAAAAAAACAAAATGACTATTTCTAAAAATACGCCGTATTTAGGCGAGGCAAGGGAAGAGATTGCTGTAGACTTTTCAGGAGATAAAGAAATTCAGATAGGTTTTAATCCCAGATATCTTATAGATGTTTTAAAAGTGTTGGGAGAGGAATTTGTTGAGATGGAAATAAGTGACCCTACAAAACCGGGAGTTATTCGCAAACAAGAAGAATATGTTTATGTTGTACTGCCGATGCAAGTTGTTGGGTAATCAAGAAATAGCGCGAAAAGAGTAAAAATGTTTAAACAACACATAAAAAAAACAGCAGAAGTAAGGGTTTCAGACGTTTTAAGCGGCATTGTAAAAAAATTGGAAAAAGAAAATTTTATTAAAGGCGTAAAAATAAAAGACGCGTGGGAAAAAGCAGTAGGGATAGATGTTTTAGGGCATGCGGAGCCGGTATCTTTTAAAAAAGGAGTGCTTCTGGTTTTGGTTGAAAATTCAGTATGGTTATACAAGCTTACGATGGGAAAAAGAGAAATAATTGAAAAATTTAATAACGTTTTTGAAGGGAAAAAAGCAGTGGTTGATATTAGATACAGGATGGGAAGCATTTATAGATCTTTTTAAGAACGCGCCGACAAACTAAAGAATAAGAAAATTTTTAAAAAAGGTAAGGGTGTTACGATGGAAAAGAACGAAAAAATAAAAGACAATAAAACAACGAAGAAATACGACGCGACAGCTATTCAGGTTTTGGAAGGCTTAGAGGCTGTTAGAAAACGGCCGGCGATGTACATAGGTGATACGGCTAAAAGAGGACTACATCACTTAGTGTATGAAGTCGTGGATAATTCTATAGATGAAGTTTTGGGAGGATATTGCGATAAGATTGCGCTGGTTATTCACGCGGATGAAAGCATTACAATAGAAGACAATGGAAGAGGTATTCCTGTTGACACACATGCGGAAACAAGAAAATCCGCTCTCGAAGTTGTTATGACAACGCTCCATGCCGGCGGAAAATTCGACCATAACGCATATAAGGTTTCCGGAGGATTGCACGGCGTCGGCGTAAGCGTTGTTAACGCTTTGGCGGAATGGCTGGAAGTCGAAGTAAAAAGAGACGGGAATATTTATCATCAAGAATATAAAAGAGGTGAAGTTTCAGGGCCGGTAAAAATTATTGGAAAAACTAAAACAACAGGAACGACAGTTACTTTTAAACCGGATGACACTATTTTCAAAGAAACCACGATTTTTAGTTATGAAATATTATCAAATCGTTTGAGGGAATTGGCTTTTTTGAATAAAGGAGTGAGTATAATAATAAAAGACGAAAGAGTCCCGGATAAAGAAGCTGAATTTTTTTATAAGGGAGGGATTGTTTCTTTTGTGGAATATATCAATAAAAACAAAACAGAACTTCATAAAAAAATAATATTTTTTGAAAAAGAAAAAGATAATATTCAAATTGAAATAGCTTTGCAATATAACGAAGGATATGGAGAAAATATTTTTTCATTTGTGAATAATATAAATACTGTTGAAGGCGGAACGCATTTATCAGGGTTTAAATCAGCCCTTACGCGAACAATAAAAAGTTATGGCAAGTCAAAAGGATTTATAAAAGAAGAGGCTCTTGCCGGCGAAGATACGAGAGAGGGATTAACCGCGGTTATAAGCGTTAAGGTGCCTGACCCGCAGTTTGAGGGACAGACAAAAACAAAGTTAGGCAATTCAGACGTGGAGAGCATTGTTGAAACCGCGACAAATGAAATGCTCGGCATTTGGTTTGATGAAAACCCGGAAGTCGCGAACAAAATAACAAAGAAAATTTTAGCGGCCGCGCAGGCAAGAGAAGCCGCTCGTAAAGCAAGGGATTTAGCTAGAAGAAAAGGCGCTCTTGAAGGTTCCGGCTTGCCGGGAAAACTCGCAGATTGTTCAGAAGAATCGCCGGAGTTAACGGAAATATATATTGTTGAGGGAGATTCCGCGGGAGGATCCGCGAAACAGGCGCGCGATAGGCGGTATCAAGCAATTCTTCCTTTGAAAGGAAAAATTTTAAATGTCGAAAAGGCGCGGACAATACAATTTTTGAATAACGAAGAAATTCGAACGATTATCAAGGCTCTTGGGGCAGGGATCAGTGAAGAGTTTAATGTTGAAAAATTGCGGTATGGAAAAATTATTCTTATGTGTGACGCGGACGTTGACGGGTCGCATATTCGAACGCTTATTCTTACCTTTTTTTATAGGCAAATGAAAACAATGGTTGAGCAGGAAAAAGTTTTTATCGCGCAACCGCCGCTATACAGACTCAAAAAAGGAAAAAACGAAAGATACATTAACACAGAAAAAGAAATGAAAGAATTTTTAAAGGAGTAGGGAGTTGAGGCGGTAGAGGAAGTAGAGACGCTAAAAGGGAATAAGATTTTTTCGGGTGCGAAACTTAAAGATCTTTTATCTATTATTTTAAAATTGGAAAAATTAGCGAACGCGCTAGATCGGCGAGGAATAAACGTTAAAGACTATTTTGCGATGAGGGATGAGAAAACAAAAAAAGTTCCTCTTTATAAAGTAAGAGAGGAAGACAGCGAGCGGTATTTATACAGCGATGATGATTTAGCGAAAATTAAAGAAGGTTCTGTTGAGTTTAAAATGACAGATGAAAGGATTTTCGCGAAAGAAGTTTCGGATAAAGCGGTTATCGATGTGATGGAGATATATGAAGCGAGAGAAATAGACAAGATCGCGAAAGAGTTGGAAAAAATAGACCTCGATTTAGCTTTATATCCAAAACAAGAAGCAGATGAAAATGAAGACATCGCTAAGGAAAAAGAAAAGACCGCGCTTTTTACAGTGAATAAAAAGAAAAAAGTTTTTTCACTTAAAAAGTTGTTAGAGGTAGTTCTTAAGGACGGAGAAGAAGGCGTAAATATCCAGAGATATAAAGGCCTTGGAGAAATGAATCCGGAGCAGTTATGGGAGACAACAATGGATCCCGCGAGAAGAACGTTACAGAAAGTAACAATAGAAGACGCGGTAGAGGCGGACACAATGTTTACTGTTTTAATGGGCGATGATGTGGATGTGCGAAGAAATTTTATTATTTCTCACGCGAGAGAAGTGAAAAATTTAGACATATAATCCCGAGAAGCAAAGGGGTCGGGAAAAAAGGCGAGGAGAAAAAATGTATACAAAAGATGAAAAAATAATTCCGGTGCATATAGAAGAAGAAATGAAAAATTCTTATATAAACTACGCAATGAGCGTTATTGTCGGAAGAGCTCTACCTGACGCGCGCGATGGGTTAAAGCCCGTGCATAGGCGGATTCTTTACGCGATGAAAGACATTGGCCTAGTTTATAATAAAGCGTATAAGAAATGCGCTAGAATCGTCGGAGAAGTTCTTGGTAAATATCATCCGCATGGAGATTCCGCGGTTTATGATTCGCTTGTCCGCATGGTTCAAGATTTTTCTCTTAGATATCCTTTAGTTGACGGCCAAGGTAATTTTGGTTCTGTAGACGGAGACCCTGCCGCGGCAATGCGGTATACCGAGGCGAGATTGGAACAAATAACAAATTGGCTCTTAGAAGATTTGGAAAAAAATACTGTTGATTGGATGCCGAACTTTGATGGTTCTCTGGAAGAACCATTAGTTTTACCCGCGATTATGCCGAATCTTTTAGTAAACGGTTCTAGCGGTATTGCTGTTGGAATGGCGACAAATATTCCGCCGCATAATCTTGGCGAAATAGTGGACGCGGTATGTTTTATTATTGATAATCCAAAATGTAAAGTAGACGAGTTGCTACCTATAGTTAAAGGCCCTGATTTCCCAACAGGAGCTCTTATTTGCGGAAGGGGCGCGATTAGAGACGCGTATAAAACAGGTAAAGGGCTTCTTAAGGTTCACGCGAAAATGCATGTAGAACAAAAAAAGCAGGGGAAAGAAAGTATCGTTGTGACAGAGATACCGTATCAGGTTTGTAAGAGCAAAGTAATAACCGCGATAGCGGATTTAGTTAAAGATAAGAAAATAGAGGGGATTTCAGACATAAGAGACGAGTCTGATAAGGAAGGAATGAGAATAGTAGTCGAAGTTAAAAAAGGCGTTAACACGGAAGTGGTTACCAATCAGCTTTATAAGCATACGCAGTTACGGGAAACGTTTGGTGTTATTATGTTGGCCTTGGATAAAAATCAGCCGAGAATAATGAACTTAAAAGAAATGCTCGACATTTTTATTGCGCATAGAAAAGAAGTAATTATCCGTCGTACAAAATTTGATCTTGCCAAGGCTGAAGACCGGGCGCATATTTTAGAGGGATTAAAAATCGCGATAAACAATCTCGATGAAGTGATACAGCTAATAAAAAGCTCAAAAGATCCGGAGTCTGCGAAGCTTGGACTAATGGCGAAGTTTAAGCTTTCAGAAAAACAGTCGCTGGCAATACTAGCGATGAGACTACAGCAGTTAACAAATTTAGAAACAAAAAAAATAGAAGAGGAATATAAGGAATTATTGAAACTTATAGAAAAACTCAAAGGAATTTTAGCAAGCGAAAAAAAGATAATGAGCATTATAAAAGAAGAGACTTTAGCGTTAAAAGAAAAGTTTGGAGACGCTCGGAGAACCGAGATAGCAGATGACGCGGAAGAAATCAATATAGAAGATTTAATCGCGGAAGAAGATATGGTTATAACCGTGAGTCATGCGGGATATATAAAACGTTTTCCGGTAAGCGCGTATAGACAGCAGAAGCGCGGAGGCAAGGGCGTAACCGGCGCGGAAACAAAAGAAGAGGATTTTATTGAACATCTTTTTGTCGCGTCAACCCATGATTATATGCTGATTTTTACGAGTATCGGCAAGCTACATTGGTTAAAAGTGCATGAAATTCCGCAAGTAGGCAAAAGAACAAAGGGTAAGCCTATTGTGAATTTATTGGAATTAGAAGAGAACGAGCAGTTTACTACAGTTCTTCCTGTTCGAGAGTTTAAGGAAGGCGTTTTTGTTATGATGGCGACAGAAAAGGGAACAGTTAAAAAAACAGAATTATCTGCGTTTAGCAATCCAAGAAAAGCGGGGATTATCGCCGTAACATTAGAAAAAGGGGACAAGCTGATAGGCGCAGTGCTTACTTCAGGGCAGGATGAAATTTGTCTTGCCACAAAAAACGGGAAGGCAATTAGGTTTAACGAAGAAGATATACGGCCTACAGGCAGGACATCGCAAGGCGTAAGAGGTATTTCTTTGAGAAAAGAAGATAAATTAGTCGGGATGGTCAAGGCGGAAAAAGAAGCAACAATTTTTACTGTCACAAATAAGGGGTTTGGAAAACGCACAGATTTTGAGGAGTATCGTTTACAATCTAGAGGCGGGTCCGGCGTTATTAATATCAAGGTTAATGAAAAAATCGGGTATGTTGTCGGAGCTAAAACAGTGCGCGAGGAAAATGAAATAATGCTTATATCAAAACAGGGTATGGTTGTGCGCGTTGCCGTGAAAGATATGAGAAAAATCGGGCGCGCGACACAAGGCGTTATTGTTATAAGATTAAACGCGGAAGATGAATTAATTTCTGTCGCGAATGTTTTCCCGCAGGAAGAAGATGACGAAGTTGGAGAGTAAGAGGAAATAACCGGACTCGCAGTGAAATGAAAAATTAAATTTTTATTTTTGAGAGAAGGGTTAAAAATATAGTAAAAAAGGCATTTTTTTAGGTGGTACTTAAGAAAATGCCTTTTTTTATTGCAAGCGCAAAAGGGTAAAACTGGAAAATTTTTATTGAAAAAAGAAAAAGAGTTTTGTACAATATGACACCGCTAGTCCAGAGGCTAGAGGATATAATCGTTCTTTGCTTTTTGTTTTTATATAATGTAAACTAATTTATACGCGCGACCCCATCGTCTAGCCTGGTTAGGACATCAGATTTTCATTCTGACAGCCGGGGTTCGAATCCCCGTGGGGTCGCCAAATTTTAAACCCAAAAAAGGGTTAAACTAGGGGCTAGGTTTTCTTCTACAGCACAAGGAAGAGGGCTTAGCCCCTAAAGGTTAATAGAGATGGATATAGAGTCTTTGTGGGAAAAAGCCGTTAACGAGACAGAGGTTGTTCGGGGCAGAGTAAGCGAGCTCAGCACTTTTCAAGAAACAGCGGTTCCGTATATTTTTTTATCAGAATCTTTAGTTTCTGAAGGGACAACTGTAGTCCGGCGCGGCAAACTACTTGTTGAAAAACCAATGATAATACTTCCGCAAAGTTTACCATATTTTGAAGGGTTTGATTTCGAAGGAGAGATGGAGACTCGGGAAGAGTTTGTTCAAACATTTTTTTTATTGCGGGGAGTTAAGTTTCCTTCTTTAAAATATAACAACATAACGCAGGAATTGAAAATAGAAGAAGAGTTTTTGAGTAAAGTTATTCAAAAATATAAAAAGCAGTTAGAAAAAAAAGAAGAAATAAACACCGTTCTTTTAACCGGACCAAGCGAGTGCTGGCAGTTTTCTATTTTGTTTTATATTGGCGCGCTTATTGGAAGATGCGCGAAGCTTGACGCGGAGAAATTATTTAAAAACAGGAAAAGAGAAACATAATCCAGCGTCGAGAAAGAAGTATGAAAAACTTCTTACGATATAAACAAAATTGGACAAAGAAAAAGGGGAGGCGCTATGTGCGGAGTAATTGGATATATCGGGTATAGAAACGCGACAGATGTAATTTTAAAAGGATTATCAAGGCTTGAATATAGAGGATATGACTCCGCGGGTGTCGCGGTTTTAGCTGATGGAGAAATTGAAACTTTAAAACGGCAGGGGAAACTCGCGGTTTTAAAAGAAGAGCTGGATAAACATCCTATCCGCGGGAATACAGGGATAGGGCACACCAGATGGGCAACACACGGGGTACCGAACGATACGAACGCGCATCCGCATTTAGATATTCACGGATGTATCGCGATAGTTCATAATGGAATAATTGAGAATTATCAAGAATTAAAACAAGCATTGCAAAAAAAAGGATATAAATTCGCGTCAGACACAGATAGTGAAACAATAGCGCATTTAGTCTCCAGTGAATATAAGGGTGATCTTTTAGAAGCAGTGAAAAAAGCGGCCGCGAAATTAAAAGGTTCCTTTGCCGCGGCAGTTATACATAAAGGCGAACCCGGCAGAATTGTAGGGATTAGGCTTGATAGCCCTATGGTTGTAGGGCTTGGGACAAATGAATTTTTTATAGCAAGCGATATCCCCGCGATTTTAGAGTACACAAAAAATGTTATATATCTGGAAAATGGAGAAATGGTTGATATTTCTTTAGCAAAGGGAGTGTCAATATACGGCCTTGACGGAAAAGAGCGCAAGAAAAAAGCAGTAACAATAAAGTGGGATATTTCTCAGGCGGAAAAGGGCGGATATAAACATTTCATGTTGAAAGAAATTTTTGAACAGCCCACGGTTCTTCATAAAATTTTTGGAGAAAGAATCAAAAAAGGTAATGTTGTTTTTGATGAACTTGCCATAAAACCCGCGGTTTTTAAAAAAATAAAAAATATAGCTGTTGTCGCATGCGGAACAGCGTATCACGCGGGACTAACCGGAAAATATTTATTGGAAAAAGTTACAAGAATTCCTGTGTGGGTAGATCAGGCGAGCGAGTTTCGTTATAGAGATCCAATTGTAAATAAAGATACTCTTGTTATTGTTGTGTCTCAGTCTGGAGAAACAGCAGACACCTTGGCAGGGCTTAGAGAGGCTAAAAGAAGAGGCGCGAAAGTTCTCGCTATTTGCAATGTTTTAGGAAGTACAATCGCGAGAGAAGCGGACGGAGTTATTTATACGCATGCCGGCCCAGAAATAGCAGTCGCTTCAACTAAGGCGTATACAGCGCAGATAGCTATTTTTCAGCTTCTTACGTACTATATTGCAAAAGAACGAGGGACAGTAAAAGGAGTGGATAAAGGGTTTTTACAGGGATTAAAGAAAATTCCGCATATTATGGATGAGATGTTAAAGGAATATGAAAAAGAAAATAAAATTTCTTATTATGCCACAAAATTTCATGAATATTATCACGCGAGAAATAATAAAAGTTGTTTTTTATATTTAGCGCGAAATGTTAATTATCCCAATGCCTTAGAAGGCGCGTTAAAACTAAAAGAAATTTCATATATATGTGCTGAGGGGTATCCAGCCGGTGAAATGAAACACGGGCCAATTGCCCTTATTGATGAAAATCCATGGGTTGTCTGTTTAGCTATTAAGTCAGACACGTATGATAAGATGTTGTCCAATATTCAGGAAATAAAGGCGCGAGATGGTATTGTTATAGCAGTTGTTTCTAAAGGGGATAAACTCGCGAAGGAAAAAAGTATTAATTACGCGATGGAGGTTCCGGTTGTTCCTGAAATTTTTTCGCCGTTTTTGGTAGTTGTCCCGTTACAACTATTGGCGTATTATGTAGGCAGGGCTTTTGGATATGATATTGATAAGCCGAGAAATCTCGCAAAGTCGGTGACAGTAGAATAATCTGCGCGCGCCCCAGCGAGTAAAACAAAAAATTCGGTAACAAACAAAAAAGATTTTTCATGTCAGGAACACTTTTTATCGTTAGCACTCCAATTGGGAACTTAGAGGACATAACATTAAGAGCAATACGCGTCTTAAAAGAAGTCACTTTTATTGCCTCTGAGGATACCCGCAGGACAAAAATTTTGTTAATGGCGCACGGCATCAATACCCGCTTAGAAAGTTTTCATTCTTATTCCGGCGGAGGAAAACAAGCACGGATAATAGAACAATTATTAAGCGGCAGTAATGTAGCGCTGGTTTCAGATTCCGGCACGCCCACAATTTCAGACCCCGGATATTCTCTGGTAAAAGAGTGTATAAAACAAAAAATTCAAGTGACGCCTATTCCGGGCGCGTCCGCGTGTTTAGCCGCTTTGGTTATATCCGGAAAACCAACGGATAGTTTTATTTTTGAAGGGTTTTTGTCAAACAAAGATTCGCGCAGAAAAAAAGAAATAGAAAAATTATTACAAGAATCGAGGACTGTTATTGTTTATGAGTCTCCGTATAGAATAGAAAAATTTTTGAAAGATTTTTATGCGCTCGCGCCGGAGCGGGAAGTTATTATTGTCAGAGAATTGACAAAAAAATTTGAAGAAAAACTAAGAGGTACTGCGAAAAACATTTTGGAACATTTTGCGCAAGAAAAACCGCGTGGGGAGTTTGTTGTTATTTTTTAGCCAGAGATTCAGAGTTTGGATTGCTGTGTAGAAAGTTTTATTTTTCACAATTTTCCCGAACCCAAACCTTTTTACCTTGAAACACAATCGCGAGTTTTTTTATTTTTTCGATGCCGCGGGATTTTAAAATAACGTCATATTGTTTTTCTTCTATCTGTTTAAACGCGGCTTTTACTGCTTGCGGCATTTTTTCTTTTTTGCGCGCGTCTACTTTTTTAAACTCAATTATTATACCTAGTTTGTTTTTATCTTTAGGAATTAAAATCAAATCACATCTTCCCGCGCCGGCTTCTCTTTCGTTTTCTAATTCATATTTATCCGCCAAGAGTACAAATAATCCCAACACAAAAGATTTATATACTTTTTCCGCGTGTTCTCCTCCCGTGTCAAAATAGCTGAAACTATTCAATACAAATTCTGAAAAATAAAATTCAAAATCTTCTATATTGCCTTTCTCTAATGCTTCCAGCATTAGTTCCTGTTTGTCGCGTTCCATACGTTTATCAAACCAGCGCATAAGTAAATCATAATAAAGAGTTCGCACTTCTAAATTCGGCGCGGAAAGATTGTAAAAATTTATTTCTCTATTATTTTTATGCGAAAAACTGGCGGTTAAATATCCGCTAAAAAGGAGTAAACTCCATAACATATCTTCATGTTTTTCCAAGTCTTCAAAAGTAATATTTTCTTTTAAAGTTTTTACGATATTTTCTCCGTTTAAGAGCGCTAAAAGTTCATTTTTAAGTTCTTTTCCGTTGTGGGTTAAACTATCTTCTATTAGTTTATTATCTGAACTATTAGCCCAATATGGCTTCAATACTTTTTTAAGACTTGCCGCGTAATTTATAATTGACCAAGGATTGTATATTGTTACACCTTCAAAATTATAGCCGTTATACCACGCGCGGACATCGTCGAATTTATTGTCTAAATTATAATCAATCAATAATTTTTGAACTTCTTCTCCAGTAAGGCCGAATTTATCGTTAAATTCCGCTGAGAGTATAGTAAACACGCCTAAATTATTCATGCCTGAAAATATGAATTCTTTAGAGACGCGTAAAATGCCAGTTAATACGCCTTTTTCAAGAGAGGTGTTATCTTTAAATCCGCCGGAAAGAAAATTCCGCATGAAACTTATTACAGGTTCGTAAAAGTTTTCCAAATATCCAGACTGAATGGGCGTATCGTATTCATCAAGAAGAATGATTACTTTTTTATTGTGGTAACGTTCTAAAAAAAGAGATAAAGTTTTGAGGCTGTTTTCGTAATCTTTTTCTGAACCTTCTAACGATGTGATTTTATTAAAATATTCTTTTTCTTCTTCTTCCAACCCCGTCCAATTTTTAAGATATTTATGCCGTAGAAATTCATTTTGTATTAAGTCTTTAATTCCTCTATAAGTAGTGTCCCATGTTTTTTCTTTAACATCTTTAAGCGTGAGAAAAATTACCGGATACGCGCCTTGTTGGTTCATGTATTCTTCGCCTAGGCGGCAAATAGCGAGGTCTTTAAATAAATACCCGTTGGATTTTTCGGTTTTTTCAAAAAAATAACGTAGCATTGAAAGATTTAATGTTTTGCCGAAACGTCTCGGACGAGGAAGCAAAATAACATTACAAGATTCATCAATAATTTCTTTTATAAAAAGAGTTTTATCAATGTAATAAAATTTGTTATCAATAATTGTTTTAAAATCAGAATATCCAACCGGTAATTTTTGTATGCGCATATCAATCCTTTTTTATAAATTTTTTATTTCGCGATAAGCCTTCGGCAAAATGTCTCTAAATTTTGGATACTATATTTATATTTTTAAAAACGGGTAAACCCTAGACGCCATGCTGGTTTTAGCGTACAAAGTCATTTCTGTAACGCAATTTTTTTGTAATCACTAAACAAATAATAAGAAATTTTGTAATCACTAAGCGGTTAGTAATAAACCTTTATGTGTCCTTTTGCCCCCATCTTACCATTCCCCCGGAAAGCGTGAATCCATGAGTGTCTCAGCTAACAAACTGTCATTTCGGAATTTGCCGTAGGCAAATATCCGAAATCCATGGAAGTCTCGATTAGAAATCTAATCTCTATTTTAAATTTTAAAAAATTATTTTTCTGAAATTTTATCCCACCTGTATGGATTCCTGCTTGCGCAGGAATGACAGCGGGTTGACGCTATTTTTACTAGTTCAACTCCACTTTTAAAATGCGATACTAGTTGTGACACAGCCTCGGAAAGCGGGAATCGGCCCCCTTTTGTCATTCCCTCGGAAAGCGGGAATCTGCCCCCTTTTGTCATTCCCGCGAAAGCGGGAATCCATAAGGGTTTTATGATATTTTCGGCTCGAATTTTTCTTTTTCGATTTTCAATTATTCTACAAAAAATTTAAAAAAAACTTTTTGTCATTATAGCACAGCAGTACTTTTGTTCCAACCAGAAAACAAGTGTAAAACAAAAAGTAAGAAAAATTTTAATAAAAATGACTAAAATAAACCACATTTTTTATTCTTAATTTTGGCTCTAAAACCCGCATGGTTACTGGACTTTACGCGAGTCTAGAAAAAAAATATCGAAAAATCGGCTTTTCAAAATTTGCATTCTCTAGATTTGTCAGGTAAGCTTTATAGTAGAGAATGAGAAAGTGAAAAGCGAATTAAGAAAAAATAAGAAATAGAAAATTGAAAAAAAAGATACTTAAAAATAAAATAGAAAAATTGTAGAAGATTGGAGTGAAGAGTGATTAGTGATTAGTGATTAGTGAGTAGTGAGTAGTGAGTAGTGACAAAAATCGCGCGATGCGCGGAAGGATGGAGAGTAGATATGAGACAGTTGAAAAAAAAATTCAAAACCATTTCGGAACGTCTTACAAGTCTCGTCGAGACTGGGATTAATTCCGGAATAACAAAAACCGCGGCGGGATGCCGCAAAGGAGTGTGCACCATGTGCCACTTAAGAAATTTTTTGAAAATTATTTTTGGAAAAGTCGCTAGCCCAATGGGAATGGCTAGGATGGTTTCCAGTCAATCGCAATCGGTACAGAGTACCGGAAGGAGGGGAAAGATGAAAATAAGGAAAAGAATAAGTATGTTAGTAGGACTTATAAAGAGTGCCTGTCTCTTTATCGGTCCGCCGCTATTCAGAATAATACAGACTTTAACAAGTTTAATCGCGGCCATTCCCGCGCAACGAGGAAAACAGGCCAACTCTGTCATTCCTGCGCAACGAGGAATCCAGACGAACTCTGTCATTCCTGCGCAACGAGGAATCCAGACGAACTCTGTCATTCCTGCGCAACGAGGAATCCAGACGAACTCTGTCATTCCTGCGCAACGAGGAATCCAGACGAACCCTGTCATTCCTGCGCAAGCAGGAATCCATACAGGTAAAGTAAGTACAAATTTTTCTCAATATTTATTAAAAATATTCAAAAAAACAAAAACCGCCCAAATGGGCAAAGAGAGGTGTGCCATGAAAAGCACAAAAGAAGTCAGAGGAATTTTCGTAACTATCTCTAAAATTATTCTTGGCGCTGTTGTCAAAATAAAATTAGGGATAAACAAAAAGGCGCAAAGCGCCAAAGGAGAATGTGTCATGAAGATAGTAAAAGTAGTCAGGGAAAAGTTTTTCACAGTTATTTTAAAAATTGTCTCTAATTTGGAGATTAACCTTAATAATGCTATTAAGGGAATTTTTGAAATAACAAACATCCCGCAAAGCGGGGAAGGATGGGCAGTAATCATGAAAAACTTAATGAAACAAAATTTCGTAAAATCCATAATTGCGTCAATTATGGTATATGCAGGCCTAGTCTGCGTATCGCCAATTCTGGCAAATGCCGCGAGCGACCTTAATAACGACGGGTATCCGGATATTGTGATTACGAATACTACTAATAATGGCTCAAACTATAATGTCAATTCGTATATTTATTGGGGAGCGAGTAGCGGGGCTGGTCCATATTCTACAAAGACCGAACTTAATACTCGAGGAGCAAGAGGAAATTCTTTAGTAGACCTCAATAATGACGGGTATATGGATATTGTATTTTCAAATGAATATAATAACACAGGCCCTATTATTAATTCCTATATTTATTGGGGCGCAAGTTCTGGGCCGTATTCTACAAAAACAGAACTTGTTACAACTGGAGCAGAAGGGAATTCTATCGCAGACCTTAATAATGATGGATATTTGGATATTGTGTTTTCGAATGGTTCTAATAGTTCAAGCGTGAATATCAATTCGTATATCTATTGGGGCGGGGCAACAGGACCATATTCAACTAAAACCGAACTTCCCACTGTTAGAGGATTTGGAAATTTTATAGTTGATTTAAATAACGACGGGTATTTGGATATTGTATTTTCGAATTTTCAGAATAGTTCAAGCGTGAATATCAATTCGTATATATATTGGGGCGCGAGTTCCGGACCGTATTCTACAAAAACAGAACTTCCTACTCTAGGTTCTTATAATCATTCTGTAGCAGACATCAATAATGATGGATATTTGGATATTGTGTTTTCGAATTATTTTAATGATTCAAGCCGTAATATCAATTCCTATATTTATTGGGGCGCGAGTTCCGGACCGTATTCTACAAAAACAGACCTTGCTACTAGCGGAGCAAGGGGTAATTCTATAGCAGATCTTAATAATGATGGATATTTGGATATAATATTTGGTAATCATAGAAATTCATCAAGCTTTCTTATAAATTCGTATATTTATTGGGGAGGAGCAACTGGGCCCTATTCAACTAAAACAGAACTTCCAGCGGTTGGGCCTGATGGTGACGTTTCAATAGCCGGCTCAAATATTTTTGGCAGTGAGTCTGGAGGAGGCAACGTGATTCCCCTCTGGGCAACGCAAGGCGGATACAGTTGGGGATTATTGACAAGCCCTGAGTATCAGCTTGTGGCGGTAAAGAATGAGCAGTTAAATAGCGGTGCGCTGGATTTATCAGACCAAGAAATCGCGAATTTAACTAAACTTTATAAAGACGGGAAGGCCGGACAAAATCCTAGCGCTGTGACTATTGACGGTATAACATGGCGGTATATGCCTGAAACATTATCAGGCAAAACTTTTGGCGATAACTGGTATAACACAACAGCCAGCGGAAGATATTATTTTTATATGGGTAGTGGTATAGAAGGCGGACCAGCAAATACTCAGTGGAATTATATTTATAATTCCGAAAGCACATTATCAAAATCTTGGGATCCAACAGAAATAGACACGCTTTATAATGTGTATGACACCCATGCGTCAAATACAGTAGATTCTGAAACATGGAA
>JYNY01000342.1 GCA_000954095.1 Candidatus Omnitrophus magneticus
AAATAAAGAAGGAAATTATATTTCAGTAGTGTTTTCCGTAGAGTCCGCGGGGTATAGATCTATAACTGAAGAAATTGGAAACAGGAAAATAATTGATTCTCTTTATAATGCCAGCGCGGGATATCTTAATAAGAAGAATTGTCCGCCTCAACCGGAAAAGTATAAAAAAAAATTAACATTAGAAAATTATTTAATAGACTGGGCAAGCGCACAGTCTAAACCTATAGTTTTATTATTGGATGAAATAGATTCATTATATGACGATGTTTTAGTGTCAATTCTTAGGCAGTTACGAAATGGATTTCAAATAAGACCAAAACGATTTCCTTCAACCGTAGCGCTTGTGGGGTTAAGAGATGTTCGGGAATACAAAACAAAAGTCCGTCCGAATGAAGCATCATTAGGCTCAGGCTCACCCTTTAATATCAAAGCGAAATCAATACTTTTTGCTCCATTTTTCCACAAAAGTTTCTGTTTCTTTTATCGCTTCTTCTTTGACATTAGCTGTTCAACTGACGCGCTTCCAAAAAAAACACGATGACTGTGATTGTGATTGTAAATATATGGCACAATTGTCGTAATTAAAGCAGCCATAACGCGCAAATTTTAGCGCCCATTACTCCGGCAGTAAGACTAACTATAAGTTTTAAAATATCTTCTAAATAAAGATCTG
>JYNY01000343.1 GCA_000954095.1 Candidatus Omnitrophus magneticus
GGAAGCTATATATGTTATAACCATTTCAAAAATATCATAAAACCCTTATGGATTCTCGCTTTCGCGGTTGTGTCATAACTACAATTTTTTATTTTTTAAAATCTTTTCACTCCCTTTTTACCCGCTGTCATTCCTGCGCAAGCAGGAATGACAGCGGGTTGACGCTATTTTTACTAGCTCAACTCCACTTTTAAAATGCGATACTAGTTGTGACACAGCCTCTTTCGCGTCACGGACAGAATGGGTTTTTAAAAATTACACAGTTAAGACGCCGAGACAGTAGTGTTTTTTTTCGGAGTTTTTCCGTATTTCCCATATTTGCCGTAATAGTAATAATAATATCCACTACCGATGTTTATTGATACCATATTTAGTATCATCCCTACGATATGGGCGGTATCTACGGTTTCAATAAGTTCTTTTGCTTGACAAATAGCGTGTCTATGGGTATGAGAAGCTCTAGCTACTATTATGGTGCCGTCTACTTTCCCTGAAAGTATTACCGCGTCTGTCACAGCTAAAACAGGCGGAGAATCTATAATAATTCTGTCATATTTTTTGTCTATATCTTCTAAGAAAGTTGTCATTTTGCCGGAACCGAGAAGTTCTGAGGGGTTTGGAGGAATAGAACCGGCAGGTAAAATGAATAAATTTTTTATATTTGTTTCTATTATCATTTGTTCCCATTTCGCGTTGCCGATAAGAACATCAGATAACCCTAATTTATCTTTTAAATTAAAAACTTTTTCAATTCTCGGTTGTCTTAAATCAGCGTCAACCAATAAAGTTTTTTCACCGGCCATTGCCATAACAACAGCTAAATTGATAGCTGTTGTGGTTTTTCCTTCCTGTGGGCAGGAACTAGTCAATAGTAAACTTTTTCTTTTGTGTTCGATAGCCGTAAAAAGGATACTTGTACGAAGGCTTCGGTATGCTTCCGCTATTGTTGACCTAGGTTTTTTTGAAGTAATAAATTCAGGAGAAATTAATTTATCTTCTTCATCTCGAGGGAGAGGGATACCGGCTAGCGGCGGGATATTTAAAAATTTTTTTATGTCTTCCGGGGTTTTAAGTGTTTGATCCAGCGCCTCAATGAGAAACGCGAGAGCACTGCCGCTAAGAACGCTGATAAATAAAGTTATTATAAGAGATAATTTTTTGTTCGGCCGCGTGGGTTTTGTTGGAACTTGGGCAATATCAAGGATACTTACATTGGTTGTTTTTAATCCGCCTGTGATTTCTGTTTCTCTGATACGTTTCAATAATGATTCGTATACTTCTTTTCTTGTTTCAACTTCTCTCAATAAAATATTATATTCAATTTCTATATCTTTTATTTTCAGTTCTTTTGTTTTTTCATTGGCTATTGTTTTTACTATTGATTCAAGTTCTGATTTTATCCCTAATATTTCAGGATGCTGGGCCTTGTAATATTCTTGTTTTTCGGACAGGAGAACTTCCAACTCGGATTTTTTAGCGAGAAGTTTATTAAGAACTCGATGTTCTTCATCAACAGTATCTATAATTATTGTGTTTGCTTTGCGATATTCTTGTAATGTTTTTTCAGCTGTTTCTAAGTTATTTTTTTCTTCTTTTATTTTATCATCAAGCCATCCCGAGGCATAAGAAGAAACATCGAATCGAGTGTCTAAAATGTAACTTATATAGCTATTTGCCCATAAATTGGCTATTTTAGCCGATAAGACGGGGTCAATATCTTCAAATTTTATGAGCACAAGTTCGGTGTTCGGTATCGGAGTTATTTTTAAATGAGATAAAAGGGTTTCAATTTTTTGCAGGTCAGTCAAAGGTTTAGAAGTGTTTATTTTTTTTCTGCCGTGCCATTTATCCCATGGTATATAATCGCCGAGGGTTTTAAAAACTTTTTCAGCCAAAAAATCACTCTCTAATATTTTGTATTGAGTAAACAAGGTATCACTCGCGCTGTAATTTGTTGTATCCATCTCATCAATTTTTATTATACGTGGTGCTTTTTTTTGAATAAGTATTTTTGTCGTAGCTTCATAAACAGGCCGCATCATAAAAGTTCGTATTAAAGAAATTGTGCATAAGACAAGAGTGAATGAAATGATAAGCCATCTTCTATTATAAAGAATTGATAAGTATTCTTTAATGTCTTGTTCTCGTTCTAAAAAAGGGTTTTGCGTGGAATTAGGCATATTTTTATTACCTTTTTTTTTTACTCCCAAAATTATTTTTAAAATTATGTTAAATTGAGGCGTGACACCGCGGGTTAAAAGAAACTTTCAGCAACAGTCACAATATCTCCGGAGTGAAGGTTTACGTCATCTTCCAGAGTTCCTTTATTTATTATGTCTCCGGCCTTTACTTTTATTGTTGTTTTGGATCCGTCAGGCATAGTCCTAATGATTTTAACATCATTGACAGCGGCTATTTTTGTAAATCCGCCGGCAAGAGAAATAACTTCAACTAAAGTAATTTTACCTTTTATCGGATATGAACCCGGTTCTTTAACCTGACCTAATATGGAAACAGTGCTGTATTCTTCGATAAAAACTGAAACTTGAGGGTTAACCAAATAATCTTTTTCTAGTAAGTATGTCAATTTACTTTCTATTTCATGGACAGTAAGGCCTGTGACTTCAACTTCTCCCAAAAGCGGGAAACTAATCATTCCTTTAGAAGAAACACGGACTTTACGGGAAAGGTTTTCATCTTTTTTGCCGTAATACACATCAATGACCAAAACATTTTCCGGTCCGACTTTATAATCAGAATCTGTCACATTTTTAGTCGTATTTTGAGTAGCAATGGCCAAGGAGTGAGAGAGTAATAGTAAACCCGATAATAGTAAAAAAGATGTGATGTATTTTATATTTTTTATAGTATCCATAATTGGGCGTTATTATACTCATCTTTACTATATAAAGTCAATCCTTAAAAAATGGAAAACTACATTAGTGTAGGGACTGTTTTTGCCGTAAAAATTGTAATTACCATGGCGAAATGTGTTTTTAAAATTCGGCCCAAAATAAAAATTAAATTTCAGGTTTTTGTTTCTGGGTGTAATCTGTTATAATTTATTTTTTTTAAATTGTTACTTGAACCCAAAAACTACAATTCGCCATGACAAAGGAGATAATGGAATATGTTTGATGAATTAATTACGAATATCGCGCAAGTAGGCAAGAAAATTTTAGAACTTAAGGAGTATCTTTGACTTTGGCAATAATATTAGAAAAATAGAAGACTTGGAGAAAAGCCTGAATCATCCTGATGTTTGGAAAAATCAGGATGAAGCTAACAGCCTTTCAGCTAAACTTAAGACCTTGAAAACGGTGATAATTCCTTTTAAAGAATTAGAAGAACATTATAACGCGGTAAAAGAATTATCTGAAATTGTTATAAAAGACGATGAGGCTTCTTTAAAAAGTCTTTCTGATGAATTGTCAGAAATAGATAAGGGATTGGGAAAACTTGAATTTAAAAGCCTTTTAGGAGGCGATACCGATAAATGTAACGCTATAGTAAGCCTTAATGCCGGCGCGGGCGGGACTGAATCATGCGATTGGGCGTCCATGCTTTTGCGTATGTATTTAAGATGGGTTGAAGCGCAGGGATATACATTTGAAATTATTGATCAGCTTAACGGTGAAGAAGCGGGCGTTAAGAATGTTATGTTTACTGTGCGCGGTGAATATTCTTTCGGATATCTCAAATCTGAAACAGGGGTCCATAGGCTTGTAAGGATTTCTCCGTTTGACGCGAATAAAAGAAGGCATACTTCATTTGTTTCTGTTGACGTCCTTCCTGAATTAGGCGAAGATATAAAAATTGATATCAATGAATCAGATTTAAAAATAGATACATACCGTTCAAGCGGAGCCGGAGGCCAGCATGTTAATGTTACGGATTCCGCTGTTCGTATTACCCACCTTCCTACCGGCATTGTTTCGCAATGTCAGAAAGAAAGATCCCAGCATAAAAATAAAGCCGTTGCTATGAAAATTTTAAAGGCGCGGTTATATGAACTTGAAAGAAAAAAGCAGGAAGAAAAACACCTTGAGGCGTATGAAAATAAAAAACGTATAGAGTGGGGAAGCCAGATACGTTCTTATGTTCTTCATCCTTATAAGATGGTTAAGGATCACCGTACTTCAGTTGAAACTTCAAGCGCGGACAGGGTTTTAGACGGTGATTTAACGATGTTTATGGAGGCGTATTTAAAGTGGGTAGCGGTATCAAAAAAAACTGCGTAGAGGATAATATTTAAATGGTAAAAATTATTTTAATTGTTTATACAGGGGGACTAAAATGATTTATTCAAAAGTTGATATACAAAATTTTCGTTGTTTTGAAAAACTAATAATTGACGGATTAAAACAAGTTAATTTAATTACAGGGCAAAATAATGTCGGTAAAACTGCTTTTTTAGAGGCATTATTTATAATGGCAAAGCCGGGAACAGAATTGATGTTTAGAACTAATATATTTAGAGGTATGCTTGGAAATATCGTGTTAGAAGAATCGTCAGGGACAGAAGCGATAGACTCCCCCATAAATAATTTTTTTCATAATTTTAATGTTGATAAAAAAATAATATTGTCCAGTGAACATATGGGTAAATGGAAAAAAACTATTATAAGCGTGCCGGCACAAACTACTATTTCAATGTCAACAAATTATTCTGATGGAAAAGTTGCTCAGTCTAGGGTTGTTTGTGAGGTCTATTGCGAAAATTCTGAAAAGGAAAGTTTTACAAATAAAATGATTTTATATACGGATAAACAAGTAATTTTACCTGAAATTAATCGCGCCCCTTTTTTTAAATTATACTTTTTACATAACATACAGAGTAATCCTAATCAGGACGCACAAGTATTGAGCCAATTATTGGAAATAAAAAAAGATAAAGAAATTATTGACGCGTTAAAAATTTTAGAACCGCGTCTTAAAGATATAAAAATCAGAATAACAGGCGTAGATGCTACTATTTTAGTTGATATAGGGAAAGAACG
>JYNY01000344.1 GCA_000954095.1 Candidatus Omnitrophus magneticus
ACAAAAACAAGAAAGATCTTAAATATTTATGTTTTTTAATATTTTGCCAATTGCTTTAGACACAAAAAATTATACAGTGCCGCCAACAACCGATGGAAGAGAACTTATTCTGCCCCGATATACATATCCTGAAAAAGATATAGCGCTACTTTTGTATAAACTTAAACTAAAACTTCCCAATCAGCCACCACCAAAAATTCAATATCAACCTAATAAATGTGGGGCCGACCTTTTGCCTAAAATCCAGTAAAATAGCCAACTTGTGTCTCGAATAGCGGAAGATGGGTTAGCTAACATTGTCAAATAAAAAATGACCGCACACATAAGATTGGGAAAAAGAGAGGCAAAAAATATCGGGTTTTGAGATGATATTTTACGCGGCCATGGCAACGGCTTCTTGGGATTTCTGCCAATCTGTGATTGTTTTGTAGTCTATGGGCCTGATTCTTAGCGGCTTTAATAGATTCAATAAATCATCGATTGAAACTATCGGAACAAAGCCATCCGCTATTTTGGCAAGTAAGTTGTTTATTATGGCTAAAGTTCCTTGTGGATCCTTGCCACTATAATAGAAAGCAATGTTTCTCCCTAAGGCGACTCGAACCATAACATCGGGATACATATTCTTTTCTGGAACGGAATCACTATATGCATCCGGCACAACTGTTATATTACCTTGCCCCTTATATGATTCTTGCGTTTTACCAGCAAGCTGAGGCCCTTTTTCCATCTGTGGTGTAAACAATACAACTCTGTCATTAGGCAATAACCCCTCGCTGGCTTTCTGCATGGCTCGCTCTTGATTTTGCGCTGTTTTCGTTGAATCGTTTATATCTATTTCAAACGTCACGACCTGTTTGTTGTCTTCCCTATTGCCAAATCCATTTTTAGCTAAAGCCCTATTTATCGCACTAAGCGTAGGCTGCACCTCTGCTTTATTCATATCTATAGGTATGCCGATCACAACTTTCACTGTATCGGCTTTTCTATTAGTAGCAGTAAAAGCTTCTACTACTTGTGTCTGGCGCTGAGCTATAACAACTTCGCCATTCATAAGCGGCTCTAATAGAGGAGTGGGCATAGCAACGGGTTCACCAACAGGAGCGGTAATAGCTTCTCTGCCTACCTTATTAAGGTCGGGAAGACTTCTTCCTAATAGATTGTCCATCACCGCCTTTAAATATCCATTATCAATTCCTGATAACTTTTCAAAAAATGATTTTTCACTCGCATGAGGTGCTAAGTTGACTTGCAGATTTTGAATTATTGCATCGGAATTTAACCCGGCTTTTTCCATCGCATGTATATATTCGAGAACTGCTGTAACGCGGAAAGAATCCCCTATGTCATAATCATGCACATTAAACAGATCGGGGAAATAGCCTATGAGTTTTTTCTCGGCAGCAACGAACAGGTATTCTCTCTGAATGTCACTTATCGCCTGCAAGCCTTTCAAAGCAGGCTTTTCTTCTTTGTTAAACAGGATTTCCATGACAGACGAATCTTGATGATCAACATCAAAGAAATATTCAAGCATTGAATGTAGAATTGTTTGTGCGAAGACATTTCTATCAAAGCTGGCGTTTAAATATTTACTTTCGAATCCTTCGGCTACATACAAGGTCTGGGCTCCTTCCGGTATCCTATCGAAAACTGGCAACGCATTTTCTTTTTCCAATACTACTCCTTCTTTGGTGTGCTGAGGGTAGAATCCAATATCATTGCTTCGTACTTCTTTTAGTTTCAAGCCTCGACCATTTACATGGAGATTGCTTCTACCTCTATTAAGTTGATCTGATAAGATTTTCAGTTCACTATGGATAGCAAAAAGTTTTTTGGCGAAACGTTCCGCAAGCGACGTATCACCAATTGTATCAATGACAAATTGTCTTAAATCTTCTTCTTTTTCAAAGCGCGTTATCCTGCGAATCAGATCCGCGATTCTTTGATGTCCTTGAGCAAGAGAGTGTGTATTGCCACCTTGTTCGGCCGTCGAAATAATGTTATCGATCTCTTTAATTTGGCCTATTGTGTAATAATTATTGCCCGGAACATGCTTATTAATACCACCCGAACTTTTCCCTGCAGGCTTATCAGATACAGATATATCTCTAACATTTATCGTAACTTTCGCATCATCAGCAGGCAGCCTGCTAATTTCTACAACTAATGTCATGACAGTAACTTTCTCAAATTTATCATTGTCGGGGATTAAAAAGGATACGGTTTGCCCATCAGCAGTTTTACTTAATAATACTTTTTGATTTTCCCCTACGGCCACTTCCCCGCCTTCTGGCTTGTCTTTCTTTAGCTCACATTTAACGTAAATTTCCTTATCAGTCGTATAGCTAATATTTATCCATTTACCCCGCATATTTTGAGGCACAGCAAATTTAATACCATAGCCTCCCCATTTATCAGCCGGATTTTGATAGCTTATTGTTAATTTATTTTCTCCTGTCATCGGATGAGCTTCGGGAATATTCATAGGAAAGGCGAACTGTACAATGTCCTTGGCAAGCAACGAAGACGCTGAGATATTCTTAGTTTCAGCGGCTGATTTCAATTTGCGCACTTCATCCTCGCTTGGTACAGCCTTAAAAGTAATTGTCTTAGCTAATATTCCTTGCAACTGCTCATAACGTTTTTGTCCTTGAGGTAAACGCTTTAGTGCGGTTAGAATATCAGAACGCACATCTCGTGAATAAAGCCCTCCTGCCATAAAGAATGCGTTATCCGTAGCAGACCATAAGGATGGGACAACTTTTCCATCACGAATAGTATATGAATCCGGGATAGAACCAATTGATCGACGCACTTCACCTAATAATGATAAACCCTTGCCGGGATAAACGGCTTCAACAAAACCCGCAGCACCTACAGGGCTTGAAAAGCTTGCATCTACAACATCTGACGCCAAATCATTCAGCCCTCCGATTGAATAACGATAAGAACTTGAGCCCGGCGTTGGACTCGGCAATGGAGGTAATAGGTATTTATTTTGTGCGCTTATTCGCAAGCTTGCGTCAACTAAATTTTGATTGGCCTTAAAAAGCGCTTCGTTTAAGGTCGGCTCGAAATAAAGAAATATGGGCATCTGATATAATGCCCCATGTTTTGTCTTTGGTATCCATCGGAAAGTGCCTTCCGGCGATTCATTAAGAATAGCTCCTTGTTCGAGCTCACTCCAACGTATATCAAGCCCTCCAACTAAATATCCGACTAAATAAGCCAAAAATCCTTCACTATACACTTCCTTCAACTCCCCCTCAGTCTTATCAAATCTCTGATCCAATGGACGTCTAGGATAATAATGCTGTGGGAATAACCCGGTCTTTTCGTCAAAAACAAGATTCCATTTAAGATCGCCAATAAACCGCTCAATCTCTTTGACAATTGCCTTGTCTGTTTCATTCCTAGAATCGCCGAGACCTCCATATGCAGCTAATAAATCTAAAATAAGAAATGCGTTATCAAGCATATTTATTTTACCTTCTTGATCAACACGAACTTCGGAATGACCTATATCTCCATATAGAACATATAAAGGTAGGAAGCCACTCTTATCCTTATTTTTATTTAGATATTGCATAAGGCTCAATAATTCTTTTCTTGCGCTTTCAGCAGTGACTCCTGGGAGAGAGGCATTCCCTTTTATTGCCATATGTAGCACTTTTATTTGATACGCAAATCCCTCCGGACGAGAATATCTGCCTTCTAAAGGACTACGATATCCATCATCTTTAATATGGTCATAAAGGATATAGCCTTCGCGCCCATCGCCTGAAGGCAAGAAAGACTGAAATTTTTTCGCAATAATCTCATTACGAATCTTTGCTGCTTGGCTGTCTTGCGAAGAAGCAACTTGTCCGGCTGGCGCAGGTTGCACGGGCGGTTCGGCTGAAAAACCAGTGTTAGATAAGGTTAATATGGTAAGGAATACTGCCATAAATCTCGTTATTCCGCTTGACCAGAACCTTACGCCTTCTGTAGGTGGAGCTTTCGAAGTGTACCAAGCGATAAGCGGCGATATTAATAAGGCTCCAAAGAAATAATAAAGCCCCGTACCCATATAATTGTGGTATATACACATGCTTGCTATAGCGAATAACATAACATATTTCAAATTGGAATAACTCTGTTTTAAAGTTAAGTCTTTCGCCAATCCACCTTGAGGAGCCCATTCTAATCTCTTTTCTGTCTTGCGGATTTTGTTTTTAATATCGTCTATATATGATCTCGTAACAATAATGCTTACCTCTACAACATTCACAGGGGCTAATAATACAAACATGATTAAACTTCGTACCGACTTATATAAATCCCCAACGCTCCCATTCCCAGTAAGGGCTGAACCGTAAAGCTCAAACGATATGAGTGCCCCGTATACGACTTTTAATAAAGTAAGTGAACCAAAGAATATAGAATGTGCGAAAATCATGTTAGTTAAAATCAGAGCCAACAGTATAGGAGCAGAAATATAATTTTTCGTTGAAAGATATAGCAAATACTTGTTAATAAGTGTTGCCGGGTTCTTAACCAATTTCCCCGTTTCATCCGGCACTTCTTTTTTCAAGAAAACAAAGCTTAGCTTATTACCTTTCCACCATCTAGCCCATTGCTTAACCTGTAAAAATAAATTAGGTGGTATTTCTTCCAAAGTTACGACATCTTCTATTAACGCTGTTTTTGAGAATATCCCTTCAATGATATCATGACTGAGGTAACCATCCTTGATTTTTACAGCTACATCATTTAAGAACCTGTCAACATTCCATCCAGCGCCATGTCCTATGAAATTTACCTGTTTAACAGCTCTCCAAAGCCTAGCACCTCTATCTCTATATTTTTTGAAGATATGATAACTGTATTTAGTCAGTATTGACTCCTCCGTATTATAAGGTTCAACTCTACTCTGGAATATTCCATATTCTTTGTTTGAAGGATGTTCGATTTTTGCAATTAATCCATTTATCGAATCTTTAGTCCAAATCGTATCTGAATCCGCCATGCTGTTATTTTTTGTCCCTTTTAGAGCGGAAATATCCCCGACTATTTCATCAAAAACTTTTCCTGTTGGGCATGCTGGGAACCTCGGGTCTTGATCCAATGTTCCATCCGCTCTTAAGGAATTTTTAAGCCAGAGCATAAAATGCATATAACCGACTCTCTTCTTTTACCAATTATTCATTGAAGCATCGCGGTGGATATAGAAAATCCTGTCTCGACCATATTTCTTCTGTAATTCTAAGATGCGGTCTCTTTCCAACTGACGGATCCCCTCGGGAGAAGTACTAAATATTACCCATTTAATATTAGGGTCGTTGTTATTTTCGATGGAAGGGATAAGGTTCTCATCAAAAAATCTTAATTCGCCTTCACTTCTCAAAAGTATTGGATAATAAGATATCGTTTTGAACTCTGCCGGGATGCCATCTTTGAGATCTACCCCTGGCAATATTAAAGGTTTTGTGAAACTTAATGCTTTAGTGGCGATCCCTTCGACAATATTATAATTAAGCACTGTTATAAAAAATACATTTGCTATCGCGATAAAAATATTTGATTTTGACCAATCGATAAATGTAGAAAATACCACTGACATGAAAAGTGTTGCTGCTACAGTAGTGAAAATATATATATAAGGCGAATATTTTTTAAGAAATGGCTCGCTGACTGAAGCCGCATTTTGGGCTTCTTCTACGATATTAGATGCTGCAGGAGACACAATGACGGGTTGCTGAACAATTATAGGCTTTTCAGAAGTCGGCAGTTGTAATGAAGTTGCAAATTGTGTGGCAAAGACCGTCTCAAAATTTGTGGCAGGTATGCCATCTTTATTATATACGTTGCCATCCGAATCAATGCCTCCCAAGATGTCGTTTCCATGCTTTAATAAAAGCGGTTTCTTGCCTGAAGCTATCCAATATACGTAAAAATTGAGCGACGCCAACTGTCGTTGGTCATATGCAAGCGTAGAAATTTGGTTAAATAAATCAGGGATAGCAAGCGTGGAATAAAATAGTGACTGGATTTTGTTTTCTATAGAATTCGACTTACCTGCCAATATCCTAAAATATGGACATTCATATCCGTCAGAATTCTTGAAATTCGGCATAATCGAGATATAAGATATATTTGCCTTTTTGAATTTTTCGCACAAATTCTCAGTATGGAAACCTCCTGTAACAAGGAAGGCTATTTTTTGATTTTTACCGAATTTTATATTCTTAAGAAAGGCATCGTCTCTCTTGAATGAATACTTATAAAATTTGGATATATCTTCACGATAGGTATCTAAGTCAGATATATTCTCATTTAACTGGGCGGTTATTTTATAGAGAGGGGCTTCTCTATTTATGAATGAGATGTAATTGATGCTGTTAAATGCCTGCTCATTATTTATGTAATATGCATAATCATCTTTTGTTAGTGTTATGTTGAATATATTTTTGAGTAACGCGAGATTTTTAGATAATTTATCGGGCTTTTTCTGCTTATCATTTTCATAAAGCGTTTCTTTTATTGTACGCTCTAAATTTTCCACCTCTTCCATCGTTTTCATTTTATCGATTGCATTGTACATGGAGATATATACGATATATCTTTGAAGATCGGGAAATCCTTTTAACTCAATCCCCAGGGAGCTTGTTTTATTAGTAAGGTAGGCGTAGAAATCTTTTTGAGAAATTTTTTCAGACTTAAATTCTATGGTTTTTAATACGAGCTCTTCCAGTGACTTCTTTGAGAGATTTTTCTGTAATTTATCTATAAGATCGTCTCTTTGCTGATTAGCCCTTTTGAAATCTAACCCTACCTCTTCCTGAAGGGTTTGACTTAATAGGTAGATATTAGGAAACGCTTTAACGTTTATAGACTTCTGTTTAGCTGATTGAATTAGGTAGGCGAGATAATCCTTAAATTCAAGGCTATTAGCTTTATATTGGGAATATTTATTATCTAGCTCCAGAAGCTCTTGAGAATAGATTTTGCTTTTGAGATTAGTCAGTATATGGGTTAGCGCATTGAGATGTTTGTCGATTTCATCTTTATGTTTAAGCGACTCCCGGTAAACATTCAGGTTTTTAAGATAAAGCCCTGTGTCCTCTATGCCCCACAGGGTCGCTTTTTCAGGATTGTTAATAGCAAAGTATTCCGCGCCATTGACCAAACCCTCTTTTATGAAATAATCGGCTGTCTTGTCGCGGTTTGTCCTGTCAGAAATTTTAGCAAATACTGACAGGTCGTAATCTTTAGCGCCACCCTCAAGATTTACTGTATCGACGCCGTATTCTTTATTGAGACATTCTATTATTTCCGCTATCTTGCGCTGAGCAGCGTAATTGCAGTGGGCATCTTGAATATGAATAATAATTCTTCCCGAATTACTCTTATAGGAATCTTTCACACGGCCAAGGTATTCCGGCAGGGTAAACGTATTTATATGCAATTCTTTAATAAATTCTGGGCCATCGGCTCTATCAGCGCCACGGCCAGTGAGCGCTGAGGGCGTTCCGACGGCCCAGACTACATCATAAGATATGGTATTAAACAAAAAAGCCACTAAGGTAACTAGGCACACTAGCACCTTAAATGGCTTTCTACTTATAAGAGCTCCACTAGATCTGGCCGTTGTCTTCATCTAATAGCTCCGGTTTATACTTATTAAATTCCTAAACTAACGGGTGAAAAAAATTACCTGCTTGACATCTATCGTGATTCAAGCAAGCTATGATGTCTGGCCGCTAATTCTAATATAAGTATACCATATAATGCTTCCCTTGTCCTATAATGCTTCCCTTGTCCAGACCAAAATTAAACAAATTTAAGGTGAAAAAAATTTTTAAGATTTCCACCTTATCTATTTTTTTCTTGTAAGATATACCTCCTTTTTCTGGTCTGTTTATTTTTGTAAACATAAATATAGTAGTAGTAAGTGTGGAGACTGTGTATAACTGTGTAACAGTTATACAAGTGATGGATGACAAGTTGTGGGTAACCGCTTTGGGGTTATCCACAATCTTGTCTCCAGAACGCCAGTATCCACACGTTCTTGGTTAATAATCTCAAAACCAGCCATCCGAGTAAACAGTATAAAATTTTTACGGTAAACTCAAAGAGTTTCCTTGTGATGGCTGGCAAAATTTTATCCCGTAATACACCTCCCATGGCGTTTGATAAT
>JYNY01000345.1 GCA_000954095.1 Candidatus Omnitrophus magneticus
AAAGAAAGGTCAATGAGACAAAGAAGACTACGCAATTTATACGAACGGCTAAAAGAGCTAAAAGAGATGAAAAAAATAACACGAGATGAATTACTAATGAAATTAGGGACAGCGCGTAAAGAAGCGGGAAGAATATGGAATATTATAGATATAAGAATTCCAATGAAAAATGAAAAAATTTCGGGAGATACTTTTACTTTTAAAATAAATCGAGAAAAACTTCGGGAACAACAATTTAAAGAAGGCACATATCTTTTACGAACTAATTTACAAGATGGTGAACCTGAAGAACTTTGGCAACGGTATATTTTATTGACTGAAATAGAACAAGCCTTTAAAGAACTTAAGAGTGATCTTCATCTGAGGCCTGTGTATCATCAATTAGACAATAGAATAGAAGCACATATTTTTGTATCTTTCTTGGCGTATTGCCTTCAGATAACATTAAAACAACAGGCAAAACAGCATGCGCCGGGTATTACACCACGCGCAATCTTAGAAAAATTTAAAACTATGCAAATGATAGATGTACATTTGCCAACAACCGATGGAAGAGAACTTATTCTGCCCCGATATACATATCCTGAAAAAGATATAGCGCTACTTTTGTATAAACTTAAACTAAAACTTCCCAATCAGCCACCACCAAAAATTCAATATCAACCTAATAAATGTGGGGCCGACCTTTTGCCTAAAACCCAGTAAAATAGCCAACTTGTGTCTCGAATAGCGGAAGATGGGCTA
>JYNY01000346.1 GCA_000954095.1 Candidatus Omnitrophus magneticus
ATCGCTATGGAATTTTCTTGCGCCTTGGGTATGGAATTTATTTTAGCCTTGAGGCTGGCATATCGGCGGTAAGACGAGATTTGTTGCGGCGCTGGTGAATATATATTTTCAGAGTTATGAAAGTGGCAGATAAATTCGTTGAATTCTGTCAACTATATGGTATAAATAAATGCAACATTCTAGAGGCACAGTCCCGAGTTAGAAGGAATAAATCCCGGACTTTAAAAAAGCAAAACCTTCGCTAGTTAATCAAACTGGCGGAGGTTTTTTCATTTTTTGATTGACGTTCGTTCTTAATAATGCTATAAATACAGCATTATAGCAATTAGGAGATTTTCCGAATGAACTCATTAGCAAGCAAGGTTAAAATGAAAAAGACCACGATAGAGCTTACCGAGGATCAGTATTTCTTTCTGAAAGAAAAAGCTATTGTTTTGCAGAAACAAAGAAAACATTATTCGATTGTTTCGATTATTCGAGATTTAATTAATAAGGATCTCGAGTGTTGGAAGAAGAAGAATGGTCATTGAAAAAATCCGTGTTAGCCCTATGCGTTTGTTTTAAGAATAGTTTATTTATTTAAAAAGATTGATAGTATGGAAAGCTATAAGCAAATTAAAAATTGGCCGAAGGATGAGCGGCCTCGAGAGAGGCTGTTTAAACACGGTGAAAAGTATTTATCGGATTCTGGGCTTCTGACGATATTGATAGGAACTGGAACTCGCGGGGAAAGCGCGTTGGATTTGGCGAGGAGGATTCTGCATAAGTTCGGCGACTTTCGAGGCATGACCCACACGGACCCCCGCTCGTGGCGAGAAGTTAAAGGCGTCGGGGACGCAAAGATCGCGCGAATCAAGGCCGCCATAGAAATTGGAAAGAGACTTTCTTCAACGGAATCTGATGGTAAAATCAAGGTTGGGAAAGCGGAAGACGTTTATAATCTTTTGAAATCGAGATTGCGAGGAGCTAAGAAGGAAAAGTTTCTCGCCGTATTGCTTAACAGTAAAAATTTCATTATCAGAACAATTGAGGTTGCGGATGGGAGCGTGTCTGAGGTAAGGCCGCTGATCCGAGAAGTTGTTTCCAGAACGCTCGAGTATTTCGCCGACAGGGTGATATGCGTTCATAATCACCCGTCAGGGGATCCGAGTCCGAGTCAGGATGACAGGATGTTTACGAATGACTTAATTCGGGCGGCGGATTGCGTTGGTTTGAAGTTTCTCGATCACGTTATTATCGCTGATGATAGATATTTCAGTTTTAACGAAAGTGGGGAGATGGGGAATGGTCAAAAAAGAGAATAAAGACTTGAAGCTTTTGTCCCTTTTTTCAGGATGCGGGGGAATGGATCTTGGATTCGAGGGAGACTTCGATGTGTTAAGTCATAGCTTAAACGAAGATGTTCATCCGGATTGGATTGAGCGGAAGGATTCGCGTTGGGCGAGGTTGCCATCGACTCGTTTTAAGGCGGTATTCGCGAATGATATTATGCCAGCCGCGAGAGCGGCATGGGTGTCGTTCTTTGGATCGAGAGGGAACAGCGATAATGATTTTGTGTTGGAGAGTATCGTGGATTTAGTCAAGCGGCATAAAAATGGAGAGAAGGTTTTTCCGGCCGCTGACGTCGTGACTGGTGGTTTCCCGTGTCAGGATTTTAGTGTAGCGGGTAAACGCAACGGTTTCAATTCTCACAAGGCTCACCATGGCGGGTTGTTGAAGGATGGCGACGCGCCGACGGATGGGAATCGAGGTAAGCTTTACATGTGGATGAGGGAGGTAATCGACATCGTGAGGCCGAAGATTTTTATCGCCGAAAATGTTAAGGGACTTGTTTCGTTGGCCGACGCCAAGAAAATTATTGAGAACGATTTCAGGAGTATCGGAGACGGTGGATATCTGGTGGTCGACGCACGGGTGTTGTTTGCCCCGGATTATGGAGTGCCGCAAACCCGAGAGCGCGTGATTTTTATTGGTTTTAAGAAATCAGCAATGACTAAAGCGGCGATCAAAGAGCTTTCGAAGGTGGAACTATCCCCGGAATACGCTCCATATCCAATAAAGACCCATGGAAAGAATGGGGATGGCAGGAAGTCGTATGTCACGGTGAAACAGGCTTTGACTGGTTTGTCGGAGCCTGAAGCGGCGAATGATCTGGCGCAGAAATGGTATTCTAGGGCCAAATGGTACGGGGATCATTGTCAGGGTCAGTCTGAAGTTGATTTGGACGGTTTGGGGCCAACTATTCGGGCCGAGCATCATGGGAACATTGAGTTCAGAAGGCTGTCCTTAAAACATGGAGGCCGTTACGAGTCCGAGTTGAAAAAAGGACTGACGGAGCGCCGATTGACGGTTCGTGAATGCGCGAGAATTCAGACGTTCCCGGACAATTTTGAGTTCGTCAGGAAACCCAATGGGAACGGTAACGGACATTCGTTGAGTTCTTCTGATGGGTATCGTGTCGTAGGCAACGCCGTGCCGCCGCTTTTGGCATTTCACGTCGCGTGGAGGTTGCAGGAGATATGGCCTAAAATATTCAAGAAAGGTTAATCATGATCATAGCGAAGAATCCGGCCGCCACGGAAAACGAGTTCGTTAGTCTATTAAGCGATAGCCACGATTTGGTTAGCGCTTCCTCAAAGCAAGAGCCTTCCCGATTCAAAGATCTTACTTCGTCGCAGTTTGAAGAAGAAGTTTTCGATAAAATTTGCAGGGCGTCCGTATCGACGAATTTTAACAAGAAGATTCAACTTATCAGAGGTCACCGTTTTCCGGATATTGTCGCGGAACATATCGTTGAGAAGAGATTCTTTGGCGTTGAGGTTAAAATCACGAAAGATAATAAATGGACTAGCACAGGCAATAGCGTGCTTGAGTCTACGAGGGTCGAGAAGGTCGAACGAATATATTTATATTTTGGTAAACTTGCCGCGCCTCCGCAGTTTAAGTTCAGGAAATATGAAGAGTGTCTTTACGAAATCGCCGTGACGCATTCTCCCAGATATTTAATTGATATGAATTTGAAGGAAGGAAACACGATCTTCGATAAGATGGGCATCGCTTACGACGATTTAAGGAAATCGCCCAATCCGATCAGTCTTATTGTTAACCATTATCGTAAAAGCGCTCAGCCGGGAGAGGAGCCTTGGTGGATGGGGAGTGATGAGTCTCAGGAAGGACTCGTCAGGCCAATAGTGAAGCTTTGGAATCATCTCAAGGACGAAGAAAGAAGAACGATCAAGAACGAAGCGCTTGCGAGGTTCCCGGAGATATTCGGGAACAGTCGGACTAAGTATAACAATCTCGCTTCGTGGTTGGCCGCAAAACATGGCGTCGTGGCGCCGTCTTTGCGAGATTCTTTTTCCGCTGGCGGTCAGGTTGTCATGACGATCGGCGGGAAAAAATACGAAGATCTTCCTCAAGTTTTTACGCATTTAAAAGAAAACGCCAAAGAAGTCATAGATATCGTGCGTTCATTAACGCCCGAAGACGCCGCGTTTTATTGGAAGGTTAAGGGCTACGCTAAACAAGAAGATATCGTCGAGCTTTGGATTAAGCAAATCGTAGATAATTCGAAGAGAATCTTAGCTGGGGATCCAAAGTTTATTGTTCATTTATTGGGTGATGCTTTCGGCCGCAAGCATTCCCCAAAATATTTGAAGGATCAGATGTCTGGATACGGTCTGGACTTTTAAGATGGTTAGAAAGAAGATTAAGAATTATCTTGGCCGGAATCTCAATCGTGAGAGAAGCGTCGACCGGCTAAGCGGTAAGGCTCGCTCAGAGTTGATGTCGAGAATAAGGTCGAAGAACACCCTGTTTGAGCGAGATTTTATCAAGGCGTTAAAAAAGCGCACGGCGTTAAGATTTTCTATTAACGTAGCCTCCATCAAGGGGAAGCCGGATATTGTTTTCCGGAAGCAAAAGGTTTGCGTATTTCTGGATAGCGACTTCTGGCATGGTTGGCAATATCCTCGCTGGAAGCGTTTGCTTAAAGATGATTTTTGGAGAGACAAGATAGAACGGAACAGAAACAGAGATCGTCGCAATACGGGGTATTTACGACGAGAAAGATGGATAGTCGTTAGGATTTGGGAACATAACATAAAGTTGTGTTTTAAAGGAAGCATTCAGAAAGTATTGAACGAATTAGAATAGAATCTTTAAGCCAATTTATTGTTGCGATTTCGTTAATTATTATTGGAGAGGTGACATGTCCCAGCCAGATGATTTGTCGTTGTTTAGATCAGAGCCTTTTTTAGAAGCGGTCAATAAGTTTGAGGAACTTGTGACTCAAAGTGGAAGGATTTTCTTAATTGGCGCTGGCTGTAGTAAATGCGCGGGGCTTCCCCTTACCGGGGAGCTTACGGCGGAAGTATTGAAGAACGTGGAGTTGAAAGAAGAGTCCAAAATTATTTTAAAGAAAATTCAGTCGTTATTCGACGGTGCTACGAGTGCCAATATCGAAGATTATCTCAGCGAGATTATAGATTTGATAGCGATTGCGGAACGGAGACGTGATCGGTCCGCGAAGAAAACAGCCGTTGAATTCCATGGAGAAACCTTCGAGTTAAATCAACTGTCGGAGGTTGCTGATCAGGTAAAACGCGCGATTGTGGCAGTCATTGAAAAGGATGTTTCAATCGATACGCATAGGCGTTTCATAAAAACCGTTCATCAGCCTCTGCGACCCAATAAATACGCTCAAAATCAAGGCGTAGACTATTTGGTATTAAATTACGACACTTTATTTGAGGATGCGTTAGCTCTTGAGAAGCTTTCTTGAGACTGTCAACTTTTTTGTGTCTGAAGCAATTGGCAAAATATTAAAAAACATAAATATTTAAGATCTTTCTTGTTTTTGT
>JYNY01000351.1 GCA_000954095.1 Candidatus Omnitrophus magneticus
CAGTGATAACCGATAGGAGTATTTCTGATATAAGAATAGCTAAGGATAAATTAAATATTAAACCGGACAGCATATATTGTTTTGACCGTGCGTATACAGACCTTGAACTATGGAGTAATATTGACTTTTCTAAGAGTTATTTTGTGACTAAATTAAAAAACAATCTAAAATATACAGTTCTCGGACAGCATCTAGAGGCAATGAAAGACGGGATATTGTCTGATGAAAAAATAAAACTAGAAAATAAAAAATATGAAAAGAATTTAAGAATGATAAGATTTTTAGATGAAAAAAGTGACGAAGTAGTTAGTATTGTTACCAACAATTTTAAACTGTCAGCTAAAACGATCGTACAAATATATAAAACAAGATGGCAAATAGAAATATTTTTTAGATGGATAAAACAGAATTTACAAATAAAAACATTTTTGGGAACAAGTAAAAATGCGGTGATGAGTCAAGTCTGGATAGCGATGATATATTATTTACTTTTGACATATATAAAATACCAATCTAAATATGAAAAATCGTTATTTTATTTGCATAGGATAATAAAAGAAGCATTATTATCAAGGTTGACATTGATAGATCTGTTAAGCGCAACACCAGCCAGAATTTCTGATTTTAAAATTAAGGAATTTCAACTAGTTTTTTGGTGAAATAGTTTTATCGGACAGGATTGAGGTAAGATAGAAAAGAAGTATAATAATAAGAAAAAACAAAGGCAGGTATGCAATGGCTAATACTAAAAAAAATTTCAGTAAAGAATACTATAATGCTTCCCTTGTCCAGACCAAAATTAAACAAATTTAAGGTGAAAAAAAATTTTTAAGATTTCCACCTTATCTATTTTTTTCTTGTAAGATATACCTCCTTTTTCTGGTCTGTTTATTTTTGTAAACATAAATATAGTAGTAGTAAGTGTGGAGACTGTGTATAACTGTGTAACAGTTATACAAGTGATGGATGACAAGTTGTGGGTAACCGCTTTGGGGTTATCCACAATCTTGTCTCCAGAACGCCAGTATCCACACGTTCTTGGTTAATAATCTCAAAACCAGCCATCCGAGTAAACAGTATAAAATTTTTACGGTAAACTCAAAGAGTTTCCTTGTGATGGCTGGCAAAATTTTATCCCGTAATACTCCTCACATGGCGTTTGATAATATAGAGATTGATGAAGCATTTCGGTATTGTACCCATTAAAATATATCCTTAGGCCATTATGCGCGTCTCTCATTGTTGGATATTCATGAACATAAATATTACTGTATCTAACCGTACGCCAGAGACGCTCAATAAAAATGTTGTCAAAGACCCTGCCACGTCCATCCATGCTTATTCGAATATTTGCGTCCAATAGCTTTTGGATAAACTCCATCGACGTGAACTGTGTACCCTGATCATTGTTAAATATCTCTGGCTTGCCATATTTTTTTAAAACTTCATCAAGGCATTCCACACAAAAAGACGCATCCAGTGTGTTACTAAGCCGCCAAGAAAGAACATAACGGCTGAACCAGTCCATAATAGCCACTAGATAACAATACCCTCTGGCGAGCTGAATATACGTGATGTCAGTGGCCCAGACTTGATTAACTCGGACAATCTCAACACCTCTCAGCAGATACGGGTAAATACGGTGTTCCGGATGTTTCTGGCTTATCCGTGGCTTTGGATAGATCGCCACTAGGTTCATCGACCTCATAAGCCGACGAATCAATTTTTTCCCAGCGGTATGCCCCAAACGCCGTAAATACTTCATCATTTTAATAACGCCGCATGGATCTTTCATGAACTGTTCGTCGATTGCTCTGCGAAGCTGGTGTTCATCCAAAAGTTCTTTTTCCTGTCGCTGATAATATAAGTTCGACCGATTGAACCCCAGTAATTCGCATTGCTGGCGAACGCTCAATTCCGTATTATTTTTGTCAATGAACAATATTTTTTGCTCGCGACTTATAGTCCAAGCTTTTTTTTTAGCCAATCAATCTCAACCTGCTGACGGCCAATTTGTTTGTACAAATTGTCTAGCTGTTGCTTGGCATCTGGCTCTTGTTCGTTCTTGCGCG
>JYNY01000348.1 GCA_000954095.1 Candidatus Omnitrophus magneticus
TAACATTTGACAAAGACGGGATTTGCCATATACGCACTGTTGCGTCAGCTGACGCACTAGTTACTATTATTTCTCCTGTAGCTTTTATTATTGTGTGGGCATGACCAACCCAATTCGTATGTCCTTTTAATGTTAAAACTTTTATTTTGTTCATATCTTTTTTTATTTGCCATACACGCACTGTGTTGTCCCCTGACGCACTAGTTATTATTATTTCTCCTGTATCTTCTTTTATTATTGTGTTGGCGTGTCTAACCCCATCCGTATGTCCTTCTAATGTTAAAATTTTTATTTTGTTATCTAGCCCTATTTGCCATACACGCACTGTTCTGTCACTTGACGCGCTGGTTACTATTATTTCTCCTGTAGCTTTTATTATTGTGTGGGCATGTTTAACCCAATACGTATGTCCTTCTAATATTAAAACTTTTATTTTGTTATCTACCCCTATTTGCCATACACGCACTGTTTTGTCAAATGACGCGCTAGTTACTATTATTTCTCCTGTATCTTTTATTATTGTGTGGACATGATTAATATTGTACGAACGTCTTACTAATGTTAAAATTTTTATTTTGTTATCTAGCCCTATTTGCCATACACGCATTGTTCTGTCCGCCGACGCGCTTGTTACTATTATTTCTCCTGTATTTTTTATTATTGTGTGGGCATGCTTAACATAGTCCTCATGTCCTTCTAATGTTAAAACTTTTATTTGGTTATCTAGCCCTATTTGCCATACACGCACTGTTTTGTCATTTGACGCGCTGGTTACTATTATTTCTCCTGTATCTTTTATTATTGTTTGGGTTTGTTGAACTCCATCCGCATGTCCTATTAATGTTAAAACTTTTATTTTGTTATCTAGCCCTATTTGCCATACACGCACTGTTTTGTCATTTGACGCGCTAGTTACTAATATTTCTCCTGTATCTTCTTTTATTATTGTGTGGACATGAGCAACCACCCTCGTATGTTCTTTTAATTTTAAAACTTTTATTTGGTTATCTCGCCCTATTTGCCATACACGCACTGTTTTGTCATCTGACGCGCTAGTTACTATTATTTCTCCTGTATCTTTTATTATTGTGTGGACATGATTAACCCAATCCGTATGTTCTCCTAATGTTAAAACTTTTATTTTGTTATCTAGCCCTATTTGCCATACACGCACTGTGTTGTCCCATGACGCGCTGGTTACTATTATTTTTCCTGTATCTTTTATTATTGTGTTGACATGCGCAACCTCTTTTATATGCCCTGATAATATCCTTTTTACTTCATCTATTCCGCCTTCGCCGATATATTCCCATTTGGCAGATACTGGTTCCCAGTTAGCGTCAATTATTTTTTCTTTAGATTGAGCATTTTTCCATTTAGCGTTAGGAACGTCTTCCCATTTTGATTTTGCGGGGATTTCTTCTTGCGCTGTGATCTTGTCCATTTCCATTCCATCCCATACTTCTCCGGTTAATTTGCTATCAAGTATAGATTTAGAAAGCGCTTTTTTAACTGACTCTTTGTTTATAAATTCGCGCAATGTTTTTCCAAGCGGAGTTTCGCCGTGTTTTTCATAGGTTCCGCGGCCGAAAAATGCGGATGTTAACGCGATTATTGAGTTATGTTTAAGGCCGGTTTTTTCTAATACTTCATGCAGGATATATTCGTCGAGTAAGTCTTTTGGCCCGGTTGTGTTTTCGGTTTCGAGGATGTGTTTAATGACGTTTACCGCGAGGGCAGATTCGTGGCCGAGTAGATATTTTTCTGGGGATTCGACTATGGCGTTAAACCATTTGAAGGAGTCGCTAGGGGATTTAAGCGCCCCGATGACCGTATCAATTTGTTCTTGCGGGATATTTTGTTTAGATAAAATCTCGCGGATTTCGCCTTCGCGCGTAAGTAATTTCTCCGCCCGGGTTTTGACAATATCTACAATGTCTTGGTTATCGGCGTGGATTTTATCGCTATCTTGTTCGATTATTTTTCGCAAGGCGGTTTCTTCTTCATGACTAAATCCCGCTGAAATATTGCCGGTTGAAAAATCTTCGGTGTCGAATATTCCGCTCAAATCCATTCCGTCTAAAGGCATTGTTGCTATATCACCAAAATATTCAGGATGGTTGTTAACGAATGTTTCAGTGTTTTCATGGAACTCATCATAATATTTATCCATAATCTCGCGGA
>JYNY01000349.1 GCA_000954095.1 Candidatus Omnitrophus magneticus
TATAATGGTCGGGAAAAACTGGACCAGATGCAGGGGATAGGATAGATGGTAAAATAAAAGAAAAAGGGGGTCCAGAATGAAGAAAAAACACAGTGCTGAATTTATGGCAAAAGTGGCGTTAGCGACGTTAAAAACAAATAAAACAATGGCAGAGCTCTCAAGCGAATATGAAGTTCATCCGACACAATTAACTCGATGGCGAAACCGGTCAATAGAGGGATTCGTCTCACTTTTATAACCAAAACCAGTACCAAAAGACTTCTAAACACTATCACTCCGAAGCACTCTCACATTCAACTTCACATCCCGACCACAGACATGCATATTACGGGTATTCCCGTGAGTCCTT
>JYNY01000350.1 GCA_000954095.1 Candidatus Omnitrophus magneticus
GTTCCCGAAATCCCGGGCGGAATGGCCCTCGCGCTACTATTTGGGTTTGGAGTGAGTTATTTAAGACGGATGAAGAAGTAGAGTATATATCGTAACTACCTTAAAAGGGGAAAAGGATACAAAGGAGAAGGGGAACATTTCCCCTTCTCCTTTGATACAGAAAAAATAGACCTTAGGCAAGGGGGTGACAGCGAGCCCCATAATCAAGCAACTTGCAAGACACGACAAAAGTTAACCGGATAAAGAAAGGCGAGCGTCAAGAGGGGGAAGGGAACCCTTCCCCCTATGAAAAAAACTGTGTGTAGGAATCTTTATTTTATTAGAATTATTTTTACAACATAAAAAAATAAATAACGAGAACACAATTTTGGAGTGAGTTATTTAAGACGTATAAAAAAATAAACTTATGTGCACACCTCCTTTAAAAGAAGTCCGTCTTTGATGTGTTGTCAAAGGCGGATTTCTTTTTTTTGTAAAAATTTTTGGCGAAAATATTTTGTTTTGAGAGATTGTTCTTTTGTAATCACTAAGCAGATGGTAATTGCAAGCTTGATTATTAACGTTGGGATTTTCCATGAAGCAGGAATTTATATATGGTATAACCATTTCAAAAACATCATAAAACCCTTATGGATTCCCGCTTTCGCGGGAATGACAGAATGATGTTTTCTAAAGGATATAGAAAAGTTTATTACTAACCGCTTAGTGCTTACGTTCTTTTTCTCACGTTTTGCAATGCCGCGCGCGGGAAATAATTCTAGAGACTACTAGAATCGCGCTATTTTCTATTATTTTCTTTCCCCGCGCAATCTGTTATAATTAAAAAATATTTATTCATAAAATGTGGAGGGATTTTTTTAATGAAAAGTAAAAGATATTTTAATATAACCGGGTTCTGCCGTCCTGAAAAACATTACATGTTGGATCCATTAAGAAATCAGAGTGTAATATTTGATTTTATTGAAAAAGAAGAGTATTTCGCCATCCACGCGCCGAGGCAGACTGGAAAAACAACACTTTTACATGAATTAGCGCATAGATTAAATAAAGAAGGAAATTATATTTCAGTAGTGTTTTCGGTTGAGTCCGCGGGGTATAGATCTATAACTGAAGAAATCGCGAATAAAAAAATTATTAATTCTCTTTACAGTTCAAGCGGCCAATATCTTAATAAAAACAATTGTCCAATCCCGCCTGAAAAATATACTAAAGATTTAACATTAGAAAATTACTTAATAGATTGGGCTATTTCTCAATCTAAGCCTATAGTTTTATTATTGGATGAAATAGATTCATTATACGATGATGTGTTAGTATCAATCCTGCGACAATTACGAAATGGATTTCAAATAAGACCAAAACGATTTCCTTCAACCGTGGCGCTTGTAGGATTAAGAGATGTTCGGGAATACAAAACAAAAGTCCGTCCGAGTGAAGTGTCTCTAGGCTCCGGTTCGCCCTTTAATATAAAAGCGGAATCAATTCTTTTAGGAACATGGACAAAAGAAGAAATAGCTGAATTATACAGTCAGCACACAAAAGATACAGGGCAGGTATTTTCAAAAGAAGTAGTAGATAGAATCTATGAATTAACCGGAGGTCAGCCGTGGCTAGTAAACGCGGTAGCGAATGAAATAGTGGAGAAAATATTAAAAAGTGATTACACAAAAAAAATAACACTCGCTCACGCGGAAGAGGCGAAAGAAAATCTAATCGCGCGCAGAGACACGCATTTAGATAGTTTATTAGATAAACTGAAAGAACCCAGAGTTAAAAACATTGTCAGTGCTATTATAAACGGCGATTCTCTTGTGTATGACAACTTCAATGATGATCTTAGATATGTTATAGATTTAGGTATTATCAAAGATATAAATAACGACATAGTTTTCGCGAATGAGATATATGGAGAAATTATTCCAAGAGTTTTAAATTTTCAGTTGCAAAAAAATATTCGTGAACAAGGCACAACTTCTTGGTACATAAAATCTAACGGTAAACTTGATATGGATAAATTATTAAAAGCTTTTCAAGAATTTTACAGTGAAAATTCTGAAGTTTGGCTTGAAAGATTTGATTATAAAGAAGCAGGCCCGCATTTACTTTTAATGGCGTTTTTGCAGAGAGTAATAAACGGCGGCGGCAGGATAAATCGCGAAATGGCAGTTGGAACAGGGCGAACTGATTTGCTTATAGAATTTAACGGAGATAAATTTGTTTTAGAATTAAAGTTAAAAAGGATGCCGTCCGCGAGACAAAAAGGCTTAGACCAAATCTCGCGTTATCTTGACACGCTCGGCATGACAAAAGGCTATCTTATTTTATTTGAAATAAAACCTTCCAGTATTATTCCATGGGAAACGCGCGTTAAGTGGGAAGATGTTACTCATCAGAATAAAAATATTACTATTGTGGAAATGTAATACTTCTAAAACTTATTCTAAAAATTAATTTGCGCTCTTATCCCTCCGACAAGAATTTCTTTTGAGCCGTTTAAAGCGTCGCCGCCATAAGGATTCCAAATTATTTGTAAATCAGGCGTCAAGGTAAAATGCTCATTTATTGCGCAATTATAATGACATTCTAAATGATTTTCAGGATTAGCTTTTCGGTCAAGCCCTATTTCTAATCCTGCTTTTTTATAATATTTAGAAGCAAAAATTTGGCCGAACGCTATCGCGGCGTCATCTTTTTCTCTGTTCCACCATAAACCTTTAACCCGCATGCCTGCGCTATAAGCGTGTTCCAGAGAAAAATCCGTGGCGCTATTTATGTAAACCTTTGGGTTCTGCCACCCGTAACGTGCGAATACACCTAAACTATCCGTAATCTCCTGATCGCATGATGTGCCAAACCCATAGCCATATTCCTTGTTTCTTTTGCTATCAAGCCATTCGGTGTGGTTTTGGGTATTAACCCACGCTGAAAATCTATAGTTGCCTTCTCTTGATAAAAAAGAAGGTTTAATATTAATTTCTCCGGCGTAAAACATACCGTCAAAAATATTTTCCCAATCAGAATCACCGTCTACGGCTAAAAAATCCGCGCTTACTTTTTCACCAAAATCATATCCCATCCGTACTCCTAGCGCGTTATCAGGAAATTCTATAACCGGAGAATTCCTAAAAGTCCTTCCTAAAAATTGAGTGGTTTCATCGTTGGCATAACTATTATCGTCAATAAATAGAGTAGGGTCTATTTTTCCAAAAGTCACTGCCAAAGGCACATTCATATCTTTAAAATAATGTTCATACCAGACTTCTGTCGCGCGGACATTATTATCATTATCCGCGTCAAAATTGACGTTACTAAATACTTGAAGTTCATCTTCAACGTTACTGCCGTTACCTTGTTCTAAAAGGATAAACGCTTTTCCGTAATTGTCAAACTGTTTAGAAAAAGTCAAATCCAATGAATATGATCCGTCAATAATATTTCTTTTTAACGGTTCGTTATTGCCGTTCGCGTTATAAACGCCTTGAGCCACAGTTGTCACCCCAATACCAGTTTCTAAACCGGCGCACCATTCAAACATAGGAAATTTTTGTTTAATTTTCTCATCAATACGGCTGTCGATTGCTTTTTTATCCGCGTTAGATGCATCATTTTTAACACAAGTAGTCTTTTTTTCATACGACAGAATTTTCTTTTCTAAGGCAGATATTTTAGATGCCTGTGTTTCTAATTTTTCTTTTAATAAGCGTATTTCCTCCATTAGACGCTCATGACTCACTTCCTTAATGGTATCCTCCGCGAAAGAAAAACCCGCAGTATATAAAAAAATAAACAATGAAATTAAGAGTCTTGTGAACATTATATATTTTTTCCTTATTTTTATCCGCCGGCTATATGCCCCTAGCAGTGTAATCAATTTCATATTTGGAAAGTAATTCTTTGTTATTAAATAGATCATCAGTCAAACCCTCTAGCGCGATTTCCCCTTTATCCATAATAATTATTTTTTCGCACACTGCTTGTATTAACCCCATATCATGGCTCGCTATAATTTTTGTCATATTTAAATTTTTAATAAGCGTTATTATGTTTTTTCTGTGCCGGTGGTCTAAATTGCTTGTCGGTTCATCCAAAACAATTATTTCAGGATTCATTGAAAGTATTGTCGCGATTGACGCGCGTTTTTTTTCTCCAAAACTCAAATGATGCGCTATTTTTTCTTTATGGCCAAGCATATCCACATTAGTTAAAGCGCGGTGGGTTGAATTTATTATGTCTTCTTTTTTTAATCCCATATTTATGGGCCCGAACGCGACATCATCAAAAACCGTAGGCATAAAGAGCTGGCTGTCCGGGTCCTGAAACACAATTCCGACCTTGCTTCTTATTGTAGAAAGATTTTCTTTTGTTATCGTAAGCCCCGCGACTTTTATTTCTCCTGCGCCTTTCAATATTCCGTTGAGATGCAGTAAAAGAGAAGTCTTTCCCGCGCCGTTATGGCCTATAAGCCCGATAGATTCTCCCTTTAGTATATCCAAATTAATACCGGAGAGCGCCTTTGTGCCGTCAGGATAAGCGTAATTAAGATTTTTTATTTCAACGGCTTTATTAAACATATTACTCCGCGAATATTTTTATACCGCTTAAACAACTGATAATTATAATCAAAAACATAATATCAAATTTTGTAATTCTAAATTGTTCAAGCGTCCTAATATCCCCTTGGAATCCGCGCGCGTTCATAGCAAGATACACGTTCTCCCCTTTTTCATACGCCCGGACAAAAAGAACGCCAAGCATATTGGAAAGAACCTTCACGTTAAACCACCCTCTATTCTTTGCCCCACGCGCGAGTTTCGCCTGATTCATTTTCATAAGTTCGTCAAGGATAATAAAAATATAGCGGTACATGAATGACATTATCATTATAAAAACTTTAGGCATATAAAGTTTTTCAAGCGCTTTTAAAAAAGAAGTGAACACTGTTGTTGAAATAAGCAAAATAACGCATAACATTGAAAGATACGCTTTTATTATAACAGCCCAAAACATAATAAGTCCGGCGCCTGTAATTTCAGCTTTCATGCCGTAAAAAGAAAATTCCGCCAATATCTCGCCTTGTTTGAAAAAAGGAATGAATACTGCTATCATTAAAACAAATGGAACTAGAACCAGTGTTTTAGTGACTACAAACCGTAAAGGAATTTTTGAAAGGGTAATCAAAATAGATAAAATAAGGCCGTATATTAGAAAAGATAAGTAGTAATCAGGCGCGGTAAAAATAATGAATAAAATAAATATCAAAAAAGTAATTGTCTTAACACGCGCGTCAAGTCTATGTATCGGGCTTTTTATATAACTATATTTGTCTAAATATGAATGATGCATATATTTTATTCTTTTCTTTTTAGAAGAGATGTTACGCTGAAACTCACGAGAAACACAATCACTGTGCCGCAAAGACCGGCGAAAGCGACTCCAAACGTTTCATTTTTTATACAATGTAACATATAATCCGGTATGGGACTTATTATAACAGGAGGCACTTCTCCTTTTTTGATAAAACCTTTTTCCTCTGCTACTTTTTCAAGGCCGTCAGGCCATCGCGATGCGAACGGCGAAATAAAAACCGATAAAAAAAACGCTATCATTAACCCTATTATAATATCTTTTTTTTTCATGTTAACCGTACTATTTTATTTCTCGGACTAAATCCGGCCTCGCTTTAAGAATAAAAGTAACTATTAAAACTGAAATTACAGCCTCGCCAATACCTATAAGAGCGTGAATACCAGTCATTGCTGTCAACGTTATTTTTAAAGGACTTGTTCCTGATAGCGCGAGTTCCAAAGCGCACACATTAGCTCCCATAAGAACAGAACACCAGCAGGCCACAGCAAGCCCCGCAAGGATTCCCAGCGTCCCGCGTAAAAATTTCGATATTAATCTATAAATAAAATATCCGCCGATGGTTCCTATTATCGCCATATTTAAAATATTTGCTCCAAGCGCGATTACTCCTCCGTCCTGAAAAATAAAACATTGCACAGTTAAAACACATGTAATAACAATAGCTCCTGCCCACGGTCCGAGTAAAACACTTGATAAAACTCCTCCCAATAAATGTCCGCTGGTTCCGGCGGCAACAGGGAAATTCAACATTTGAGCAGAAAAAATAAACGCGGACATAACCCCCATTAAAGGCACTATTTTTTCATTAATAAACGCGTTAACTTTTTTCACACAAATGCTAAGCATGAATAAAGAGACTAGCCACGAAATGCCGCAAACACTTGGAGAAAGAAAACCGTCAGGAATATGCATTGAGATGCTCCTTTTTTCGTATTCACTAAGCGGATGTTAATTGCAAACAGGAAGTTTTAGATAAATCATGTTGTCAAACCCTTATGGATTCCAGCTTTCGCGGGAATGACAGAGTTGGGTTTTCTAAAGAACGCAGAAAAGTTTATTACTAACCGCTTAGTGATTACTATTTTTTAGTGTCCCCAAAATATAATTTTTATGTAGCACGATTTTTTGTATGGTAACACTGCGTAATTATCTTGTCAATAATTTTGTTTGCGGGAAATGGATAAATAAGTGTAAAGATTTGTATTCACTAAGCGCTTGATAATTGTCCTAGTCATTCTCGTTTTCCATTCTGTCATTCCCGCGCAAGAGGCTGTGTCACAACTAGTATCTCATTTTAAAAATGGAGTTGAACTAGTAAAAATAGCGTCAACCCGCTGTCATTCCTGCGCAAGCAGGAATCCATACAGGTAAAAAGGGCGTGAAAAAATTTTAAAAACTAAAAAATTGCGTTACAGAAATGACTTTGTACGCTAAAACCAGCATGGCGTCTAGGGTTTACCCGTTTTTAAAAATATAAATATAGTATCCAAAATTTAGAGACATTTTGCCGAAGGCTTATCGCGAAATTAAAAATTTATAAAAAAGGATTGATATGCGCATACAAAAATTACCGGTTGGCGAATCTGATTTTAAAACAATTATTGATAACAAATTTTATTACATTGATAAAACTCTTTTTATAAAAGAAATTATTGATGAATCTTGTAATGTTATTTTGCTTCCTCGTCCGAGACGTTTCGGCAAAACATTAAATCTTTCAATGCTACGTTATTTTTTTGAAAAAACCGAAAAATCCAACGGGTATTTATTTAAAGACCTCGCTATTTGCCGCCTAGGCGAAGAATACATGAACCAACAAGGCGCGTATCCGGTAATTTTTCTCACGCTTAAAGATGTTAAAGAAAAAACATGGGACACTACTTATAGAGGTATTAAAGACTTAATACAAAATGAATTTCTGCGACATAAATATCTTAAAAATTGGACGGGGTTGGAAAAAGAAGAAAAAGAATATTTTAATAAAATCACATCGTTAGAAGGTTCAGAAAAAGATTACGAAAACAGCCTCAAAACTTTATCTCTTTTTTTAGAGCGTTACCACAATAAAAAAGTAATCATTCTTCTTGATGAATACGATACGCCTATACAGTCTGGGTATTTAGAAAACTTTTATGAACATGTAATAAGTTTCATGCGTAATTTTCTTTCCGGCGGTTTTAAAGATAACACGTCTCTTGAAAAAGGCGTATTAACGGGCATTTTACGCGTCTCTAAAGAATCCATATTTTCAGGCATGAATAATTTAGGCGTGTTTACTCTTCTTAGCCATAAATTCGCTGATAAATTCGGGTTTACTGAAAAAGAAGTATTAGAATTACTTAAAGCCTTTAATTTGGAACATCTATTAGAAGATGTACGACGATGGTATAACGGTTACAATTTTAGAGGAGTAACAATATATAATCCATGGTCTATCGTTAGTTACGCGTCTACGCCTGAAGACGGATTACAGCCCTATTGGGGAAACACCGCGAATAGCGCAATTATTCACGAACTTATGACAAGAGGGGGCGTTGAATTAAGAGAAGAATTAGAAAAATTAATAAAAGGAGAAGTCTTGGCTGGAAAAGAAATAGAAGAAAACACCATCTTCTCCGACATCAAGGACAATGACGATTTAGTCTGGAGTTTTCTATTATTGAGCGGATATTTAACATGCGAAAAAACAGTTTACAGTGAGGATACCGCGAATTTTCTTTGTGATTTAAAAGTTCCGAATAAAGAAATTTGTTCAATCTATAAAGGTATAATAAAAAAATGGTTTGGCGCGCGTATTGAAACTAAAAAACGTGAAATAATGCTGAATGCCTTACTAAAAGGCGACATTAAATTATTCGATCGATTATTAAAAGAATTAGTAGCGAGCGTGTTTAGTTATCATGATTTTACAAAAGAACCTGAAAAAGTTTATCAGGCGTTTATAATAGGATTATTTGTATGGCTGGAAAACGAATATGAAATAAAAAGCGACCGCGAGGCAGGTTACGGAAAAGCCGATGTAATCTTGATTCCACGTGATAAAAAAAACATAGGTTTTGTAATAGAATTTAAAGCCATGTATGAAGACGATGACGAAACTCCGGAAAGTGCCGTAAAATCAGCTTTAACGCAAATAGAAGAACGTAAATATGATTTAGAACTCATATCCCGCGGCATAAAAAAAATAAAAAAACTCGCGATTGTGTTTCAAGGTAAAAAAGTTTGGGTAAAAGAAAATAATAAAAAATTGTAGAAATATTCTAATATTCCTGCCATTCAGCATTAAACCCGCTATAGCTGAATGTAATATTGTAAAATAAACTATGAAAACTCTTTCCCACATAAAAAAAATAATTTTAAGCACTAATTCAACTAAAATTTTTAAAATTATAATATTGATATGGTTTTTATTGTGGCTTAGTTTTTTTATTTTTGGCGGGAAGCATGGCCAATACCCCATTATTATCAAAATGCACAACCTTCCCCATGAAGAAAAACAACGTTATATAATGGGGATAGAGTTATATGATTTTTTATCTTCATGCAAAGAAACAATTTCTGAAAAAAACTCATATGATATACTAGGCCTTCCAGATCACTCTATAGAAATAGTTCGCGCTAGATATCTTTTATGGCCCCGCAAAAAAGTATCTGTAAATCCTGATTTTAAAATATTATGGGGACTTCTTAATGAAGAACCTATTGGCTATACTAAAATTAAAAAAATTCCTTCCGGAATTTTATTTAAAAAAACTCAGTTAAACTAGACCGTAATCACTAAACGGACAAAATGTTAATAATGATTTTTATAATTTCACTCATATTACTATTTTTTATGGGGGCATGTATTGCCGCTATAACTGAAAAAATTCTGAAATACAATTTTCATTTTTTAGAATTTTTAGCTTGCTCTTTTTTATTCGGGATAACCGCGTCAGTAGCAGAAATTTTTTTATTTTCAATTTTAAATACTGCGTTTACGGCTAAAAATATTATGTTATTCTCCGCCCTCCCTATTACAGTGGGCAGTATTATTGTATTTAATAAACTTCCCTGCCTCGCGCACGCCTTAAAAATACAAAATACTAAGGCAAAACATAAATTTAAAACCATAGAACTGATATTTATATGCGGTTTAATTATTCAATTTTTATGGATAATATTTTTTGTTTATTTAATTCCAATAAATTCGCATGACGCTATCGCCAATTACGCTTTAAAGGCCAAAATTTTCACTCTTGAAAAAACTGTACCATCCGGATTTTGGACATGGCCCGAAGAAACTGTCTCCCACGCGGATTATCCGCCGTTTGTCCCATTTTTAATGACATGGATATACGCTTTCACCGGATTTAATGATTATATCATCACAATGATACTGCCTATTCTCTACGCGGTTTTCCTCGTACTATTTTATTCTTTAATGAAAAAAAGTTTTACTAGAACATATTCTTTATGCGCTATTTTCATCCTTGGAACTACGCGCCAATTAGTTGATTACGCAACAATCATCCATGCTGATTTTTTTCTTTTAGTTTTTGTGACAATAGGTTTTTTCTATTTTTCTCTTTACGTACGCAATAGACAAAAATCACATTTACTCTTATCCGCTATTTTTTTCAGTTCGTCTATATGGATAAAAAATGAAGCGATCCTTTTTAACGGCGTTTTTATTTTGCACGCTTTTATTTTTGAGCTAAAAAATTCCAACAGCCGGCGTGAAGCCTTAACACGCCTTTACGAAACACTTGTTATTATTTTTTGTTTATCACTCCCTTGGCTTATTTTTAAACATTCGGCAGGAATGATTAATAGCGATATGAATTTGTCGTGCGTTACTTTAAATTCTGTTATTAAAAATCTTAAAGATATGCCTATACTTTTAGATCTATTTCAGCAAGAAATTTTCGGACCAAAAAAATGGAATATATTCTGGATAATATTTTTCGCTGTATTAATATGGAAACGTAAAAACTTAAAAAAAAGAGAACATATTTATGAAATACACTTTATACTCCTTTCTTCCATAGGATATTTTTTAGCGTATATGTTCATGACCGAAAATAATTTATTTTTTTACGTGAACACCACCATATCCCGTTTTATGTTGCATTTTACAGGACTCGCGCTTATTGTATTGTCCTTTTTAATAGAAAATGAAACAAAAAAAAATTTCGAGGAATAATAATGGAAAAAATAGTTTTTCTAGATAGAGACGGTGTAATAAATAAAGATGGATACGGCTGGACAAAAGATAATTATATAACTCGCTGGGAAGATTTTTATTTTCTGCCAAAGGTGCTGGAGGCTCTCAAAAAATTGAAAGAAGAACATTTTACATGTATCATTATATCCAATCAGCAATGTATAGCAAAAGGCCTAATGACTATAGAAGAACTATCTTTTATTACAAATAAGATGATAGAAAAAATTAAAGAATCAGGAGGAGATATCGCTAAAGTTTTTTACTGTCCGCATTCAAAAAGCGCCAACTGTTTATGCAAAAAACCAAAACCGGGCCTTTTTTTTGACGCGCAAAAAAATCTAGGCATAAAAAATCTAGAAGAAAAATTTTATATAGGTGATATGGACCGCGATATCGAAGCAGGCAAAAATGCCGGATTAAAAACCATACTTGTTTTATCGGGCAAAACCAAGCGCGGAGACGTCGCAAAATGGACGTATAAACCTGATTTCGAATGTGAAAATCTTTTAGACGCATCTAACATAGTAATAAAAAATTCCCGGTAAAAACTAAAAAAAATGAACAAAAAAAAGATAATAATTTTATATTCCACAGGCGGAATGGGGCACAAAAAAGCAGCTGAAGCTATCCTTGAATATTTTAAACAACAAAACAACCCCAGCCTTGAAATAAAAACTATAGATTCTATAGATTTTGGCGGCGCTTTTTATAAATTCACATACGGTACATTATATATTTTTCTAATGACTAAAGCTAAGCTATTATGGGGTTTTCTATATCATTTAACTAATACTAAACTTTTCGGAGCGCCTCTAACAAAACTAGCCCGTATTATTGAACGCATAAAATTAAAAAAATTAATAGAAACCCTTATAAAAGAAAACCCTGACATTATTATTTCCACTCATTTTATTTTGCCGTCTATCGCGGCGGCTCTTAAATCTAAAAAAGATTTTCATGCTAAACTTTATACAGTTATAACTGACTATGGACCTCATAGATTCTGGCTTTCAGATTATATTGATAAATATTTCATAGGCTATTCCGTAATGGCGCGCGATATGGCGCGATACGGCGTTAGCGAGAACAAGCTCATAGTAAGCGGTATTCCGGTAATGCCAAATTTTTATCAAGACCTCGATCGAATAGCTCTTAAAAAAAAATACAACCTTACTGCGGATGAAAAAACAATATTTATTTTAAGCGGCGGATTCGGCGTGGGGCCTATAGAAAAAATATTAAAAAATTTATGCCGGCTAAAAATCAATTTTAACGTAATTGTTGTCGCCGGGCATAACGAACAACTTTACAAACGATTATTAAATCTTTCCGCAACACTTAGTTACACGATAAAAATATTCGGCTTCACTGACAAAATCTCTGAACTTATGGGCGTATCCGATCTTATGATTACAAAAGCAGGCGGCATAAGCATTTCAGAAGCTATCGCAAGAGAACTCCCTATGATTTTATGCGCTTCAATACCGGGGCAAGAAACATGGAATGAAAATATGTTAATCAATCGCGGAGCGGGCAAAAAATCAAATAAAGCCGAAAACATAGCGCATATTATAAATCAAATTTTTTCTTCAACTGAATATGACTCCCTAAAAAATAATATAAAAAAAATAGCTCAGAATAACGCGGGAAAAATTATTGTTGAATATATAGAAAAAAATTTACAGGACAATATAATATAAATTTTTATGTCTATCATTAAAATTATACATAATTTAAAACATTTACTTGAATCTGAAAAATTATTCGGCATCAAAGAAATAATTCTATCGAAACAGTATTCACAAAAAAAGAATGAAATTAATAAACAAGAAGCGCGTTCTCTTCTTGAACTCCTCAAAATAAAAATTTCGGATTGCGATAAATGCGAAGGCATAAATAATAAAAAAAATAAAATATTCGGAGATGGACCTATAAACGCCCGTATAATGTTTATAGGTGATGATTCTCCGGATGAAAATGACTCAGGAAGCTTGCCCTTTCAGGGAGAAGCAAGAAAACTTCTTACTAAAATCATTGCCGCAATGGGATTAACGAAAGAAGATGTTTATATCACTACTATCTTAAAATGCCGCACAAAAGAACACCATTCGCCAAAAGATGAAGAAATAAAGCATTGCGCTCTACACCTCGAACAAGAAATAGAAATAGTCAAACCTCAGGCTATATGCGTGCTTGGAAATACAGCTACCACCCTTCTTCTAAAAAAAGAATCTCGTATAAGCGATATACACGGAAAATTTTTTGATTATAACGGAATAAAAGTCATGCCTACATATCATCCTTCTTATTTATTAAAACATCCTTCATCGAAAAAAGATGTTTGGGAAGACATGAAAAAAATATCGGATTATTTAGGTATAATAATACCCTTAAGTTAAACAACATTTTTTTTTACAAGAAACCCTGCCATACCGGCCTTCTTACACGCCAATAGCCCGCGCCAAAAATACCAATAAAAGCATCGCAAGGTTATGTATAATATGAACTGTTATGGAGGAAACCAAAGAACCTGTTTTTTCATATAAATATGAAAGAAGAAAACCCAAAACAAAAATTGGAAGAAATCCGACTATATGGATATGCAGTACCGAAAAAATAAACGATGTTATTATTATCGCGCCTAAAGCGCCGGTAACGCGTTTAACCGCCGAATATAAAAAGGCTCTAAAAAAAATCTCTTCAGCAAGAGGTCCAAAGATAGCGGCAAAAATAGCTGAAATCCAAAGCACGGATGTTTGTTTTTCCAATAAAAAAAGTTCAACTATTGGCTGGACAGGCGGCTCATATTGAAGCCACTTTACTGCAAAAAAAGTAACAGACATTATAACTAAAACTATTGGAATCAATGCTAAATAGCCAACGACAGCGTAAAAAACATTATAAAAAAATTTCTTGCATGTTATCCCTAAATCTTCCAGCCTCTGCTTGTATTTCTTTAAAACAAAATAAAAAATTACGCCTATACCAAAAGTATTTACAGCCGTGGTATTAAGCACCATCAATAAATTTTCATTTTTCAAAAAAGGAAAAATTTTAATTAAAAAAACCTCAATCAAAACAAAAACATATCCTAAAAATAAAAAAATAATAGAAACCTTTACAACATCCATAATATTCCACACGGGATGAGCTAATTCATGCGTCTTTATTTCCAAAGGTTCTTTTTTTATAACCATCTTCAGCAAATATCCGTCCACAAATATTCCTATAAGCAAAAATAAAAAAATACATAAATTAGCAAGAGCTATAAAAATATATAAAACAGGATTCTTTTTAGCAATACCGTCGAACCGCGATGCACGTTCTTTAGCGCCATCTGAGCTAAAGATATAATTCGATTGAACACTGTCGGCCTTATTGGAATGTATTTTATAATCATCTAGAACTTGTTTCTTATGCGGAAATTTTTTAATAACCAATGGAGCGGCATTAATTCCAACTATAAAAATAAATAAAAATATATAAAGTTTATTGCGCCACAATAAACGCACTGTTTTTTTTAACATAAAAAATCATATTCTCCTTTTACACCACAATTATCCCGGATTATACCTTAATAACCAAAAACTCGAGTTCCCCATGAATAAAAAAGGCTAAGATGCCCCGCTCAAATCCACAAATAAAAATACATGCTATTTGCAATTACAGCGCGATACTCACTTGTTGCATGCTATTCATGGAATCTTCTATATCTTTCCATATATCAAGCATCTTCAATTTTAAATCTCTAGAAAAAATAGCATTTATTATTTCATCGGGAGACTTTGTCTTCAACAGTTCTTCCGCGGACTCTAAAAATCCGCACTTCCCCATAGTGTCAATAACCGCTCTTCCATAAGCATCTAAACCATCTTTAAGTTCAGCGTCAGCCATCTCGCGATAATCATCTCTTTTCCTTTTATAGTTTAAAAGATGCGTCCCGATAGCGATTATTTTTGATGAATTTATCATACCTTTTTTAACATCCGATTCAGTGGCGCCGGCTGTAATAAGAATAAATCTCTCCGCGATTTCAGGGGATACTTTCTCAGCAATAACACGTTCCGCTGATTTTCTTTCTCTATCCGTCAATGTTACTATCAAAGTAAAAGGAAATTTGTCTTTGTTTTCTTTAAGCGCCATTTCCCGTCCAGCTTGCGATATAACATCCTCTATTTTTTCAGGGCTGTCAAAAAATTTAACATTTGTGTGAAGATTATTATTCTCTAATTTTTTAGATAAAACACTACTCGCGCGAACCATTCCGGAACGCGCGTCAGAACGCGACGGCAATATGAATCCATTAAATGTATCTCGTTTAACATCCGCGTTTAAGGCCTTAATATTAAGGGTAAAAAGATAATCAAGCGACGGATCTAATTTTTTTTGTATTCCCCAAGACGCGAACATATACTTTGCTCCTTCTATTTTATACTCCATATCCCGCGCGTGATTTATCATAATCCAAAGTTTTTCATTCGGCGTAAGTTTATTTAAAGTATCCGGCCGCGCAATCATCCCTGCGTCAAGCCGGTTAAAAAGAGCACTAGGACTCATTCCATCCACGACATTTATGCCCTCTTCCGAGATAAGTTTATTAAGACCTGCTGAGGCTTTTTCGCCTATACCGCGTAGCATTGTATGAATAAAACCATTCTTTACAAGAATAGGCCACGCGGTTCTAAAATTTTTACCGTCAATCGTTTGGTCTCCCGTACCTGCAATAATAAATTCATCCGAATTTATCCCAAAAAATCCTTCTATTTCTGAAACATTCGCTTTGTTAAACGCGCCTTCTAAAGCTTCATGCAAAACACTCATAAATGTCACAGGATTATTTCTATCCAATAATCGTTCATCAATATAAAGCGCTCCGCTATCGGAAAAACCATACAACTTTTGGCCTTCTTTTAATTTAAGAGGTATTATTTTAAATTCCCTGTTTCCAGCCAACCCTAAAGTATTTAAAAAATATTTTTTAACCAAATCTTTTTGTTCCTCTCCTAAAACATTAGGCCAGCCGGAAAAATTATCCAAGATAGAAATAATAATTTTTTCTGTTTCAGCGTAAGAAACTATTTTATTCATTGATTTATCTATTTCCATAATTATTTTATCATCTATGGGATTCACAATCTGAATTTTTTCTACGCTGTCTAATACCCCTATATCTCCTACATATTCATTACCGGACGAATCAACAATTTTTCCGATTCTTCCAGCTACAGCACTCCTTAACGAGGCCGGTGTATTCGGTATATTTTTATTCTTCCTCTTGCCAGCAACTTCCCTATGCCCCACTAACTGTCTTTTAATCTCATGCCTCATAAAATCTCTAAATCTTTCACGGCTATAAGATTCATATTTATTGCCGAGTTTTTCTACGCCGGACAATAACGATTTAAAAATTCCGTAATCAATATCCTTCCGCTTCCCTAAAAAATCCGCTACTATCTTTGACATTACCATTTTCTCATTATCATTTAACTTCCACAAATTTTTACTGTTTCCATATAAAATCGCCATTCCCGCTTCTATCTTAAAATCTTCATCTTTAAACAACACGTCAAGCATAAATTTATCTTCTTTTTTTAAATTCTTTTTTATTAAATTATTCAATATTCTAAACATATCAAATGTTTTCTTTAATTTCATGACTCTATAAAAATTATCTTTATACCCTAAACTAGCGGCTAATATATCCTTAGCCGCTAGTATCGCGTTATCCGCGTTTTGGCCTGATTTTATTTTATTGTAAACTTTATTTAACGCTATAATTGCTCGTGATTCAGAACCGTACTCAATAGCTTTATCAGGGTCTAATCCTTTTCTTACTATTTCCCAAATATTTAATTCCGATTTTCCTCTAGTTGAATCTAAATCAATTATTCTCACAGAGTTATCTTCATTAGAAACTCTCGCGATTACAGGATTCCCGTTACGGGAGCCATAAAATATATTAAATTTTTTCCCGGAAATCATTAGTTTTGGAGAATTCACGTTTTGTTCAAAAAGAAATTTTATAACCGCGTTGTCTGGAGAAAAAATGTCCTTTGACCGCTCTATAAACTCACTATAAATTTTATTAGCTTCTTCATAAGTGATATTTTCTCCCGCCATTATTTCTTCTATTTCGCGCTGTTTTCGCAAAATTTGATTATACTTAGCCAATAATGATTTTTCTGAAAATACAATATTATAATAATATTTACTTCTAACTAAAATACTATCCGCTTCAAACGCTGGCGAATCTGGATTTAAAGTTTTAAATTTATCTTCGTTTATTTCCGCGAAAACCTTTACGCCATTAATTCTAAAATCAAAATCCTTAGCTCTTTTTAATTTTCCATCCTTCATTTTTATTGCTCCGGTCCCCGGCGAGATAAAAATAATATTATCCCTGACCACGCCTAGATTGATATTCCCACCATTATCCACTAATAAATCTTTCACATCTTCTTTAATACTATCAGCATTAAACACATTAACGTCTTTTATGTCAAAAAAATCAGTATTCGCAGGTTTATATATTTTATTATTAAATAAAAATTGTTTTATAATAGGTAAAGCATTGTACTCATCTTTATTTTCTATCATATTTCTCATGTACTCGCCGTCTTTACGAATGCGAACCAAAATCTTTTCAATTCTTTCAAAATCTGATTCCGCGTATTTAGGAAAAAAACTTTTGAAATCGTCATCAAACCCAGTAAAATACGAACTAACCACACCTTTGTTATCTATATACTCCTTACTCTCAAGTCTCGCGATAAGTTCACCGGAAAAATTATGCCCTTTAATAGAACCTTGTTTTAGAAATAATTCCAATAATTTTTCAGGAGACATATTAGCATTTTTTAATAAAGGTTTTATACTTACTAACGTTTCTTGCCCGTTTGGATATTCTAATAACGTTTTATTAATATTACTTAATAATTTAACCATATCAATAATTCTATAAGGCTTATTTTCCGCGCTAAAAACTTCATTTAACACAACCCCCCATCCGGTTATCCCGCTTAACATTCGGCTTTCTTCGGAGATACTGGTATATCCCAATACGCTACCTTTATTTTCACTATTAGAAATCCCTAAAAAAATATTATTCAACATCATTCTAAAATATTTATCTTTTTGAGGATGTTCTATTTTGGAAAAAAGAGCCGTGAAAGAAAAAACAGTTTTTTTCAAATTTTTCACAAAGTTATCCCAATACATATCAATATTAATCATTTCATCAGTCTTTAAGCTTACCGCGAAATCGTGAAAATCTTTATATCTATCTTTATAAATCTTATCAACAAAACTTCTAACAAAAAATTCCTTATCTAATTTAAATCCATACGCTCTCGCGATTTTAATAATATCTTGTAAAAGCTCTTCATCCGGCTCAAGAACTTCTTCTTCAAAAAAAGACATATCTCTTTCAATCCATGACTCTATTTTTTCCGCCATTCTATCCGCGTCAAATATCCTTAATATTGGAGGGGCCATTTTTAAAGCTACCGCGGTACCTCCTAACGCCAACAAAAATTCAATCATGGCGTAATCTCTTCCTTCAAACATTTGTCTTTCCACATCGTTCATTTCAAAAATTGTCTTTTCTTCTTTTCCAATTATATTGCCTTCTTCATCCAATTTATTAATAGCATGTCTCGTGGCGCCGTTAACGAGTTTACTCAGCTTATCCATATCTTTATTTTTTAGAGCTAATTCTATTTCTTGCGCCAAACGATGACTATCAAGACGCATATTAGAATTTCCGCTGAACACTCCAGCAATGAGTTCATGTAGAACCGCGAACTCATCACTTGCGGGATTTATATATATAGCCTGCCCCGCGTGCGGAATAAAATACTGATTACGCATCATTTGTAACCCCGTATATCCTTTAGGAAAAATCGTCTCGCCCGCAGAATTTATATAAGATTTTTTTTCAAGTAACGCGTTCCATATTTTCTCTAAATCACTTTTATTTTTCCCTTCCGGGAGCAAAGCGAAAATATTATCAACTTTTTCAATCAATTCTTTGCCTGCATTTTCACGAGAAAGATAATCCCGCTCGCCTTCCCGTATATCACGATCCTGCGCTATTTCGCTAAAAATCGCTTTAAGACCTTTATAAGTAAGCGGATATACCACATTTTCATTAACAAGTTTAACGCCCTTTTTAAGTTCGCTAGTGATATACACGTTAGGTTCTCCATCTTTTGTTTCAAATATTATATATTTACCATCCTCCATTTTTAAAACCTGCGGTCCGTGCTTTTCATTGCGTATAAGCCATTCAGTTAAAATAGCCCTCATGCCGAATAATTCATTTCTTTGATCAGCCGAAACACCTTCCATATCCGCGACATAACGCGTTAAATCATTAAGGTTACTTGAAGCGCTTAAAGCGTAAAATATTTTCTCAAGATTATTTTGAAAACTCCCGGTATCTCCTGAAATGATAGAAAAATACGGAGAAACATATCCTTCGGTATGTTCAAAAACAGGAATAATTGAAACATAAGAAATATTATTCTTTTTAAATAGCTCCATAAGATTATCAGTATGAAACCCGCCAGTAACAAGAATCGCAACCTTTACATCCCCACCCCCCATTTTTATATTCTTCATAAAAGCTTCGTCTCTTTTAAATGAACATTCATAAAAATTTATCATTTTTTCACGAAACTCGTCCAATCCGCGTATACTCTCTTCCTCATGTATAACGCCATTATGTTTTTTAATAAACTCAATATAATTTTTACTATCAAACGCATCTAAATTATTTTTATAATATTGATAATCTTCTTTTGTAAAGCGTATATCAAAAAGTTTTTTTATAACTGTTAAGTTTTCTGACAATACCATTAGCTCTTTTTCATCAGTATTCCTATAAAATTTTTGATTTATCATTTCCGCCAAATTTTTAATCTCCCGTGTTAAAATTGATTTATCCGCTCTTAAGTATAACTTCTTATAATTTGTATATTTCGCGATCTCAGGAAATTCATCTAAATTTATCCTAGATTGCTTAGCTTTTTTTATTAAATATTCATAGAATTCATCATTAAAAATAGCACCTTTTCTGATTCCATCTATTTTTATAATAAATTCCGCTAACTCTCGTTCTGAAAGCGTGTTCCGCAATTTGTCTATTATTTTATCCCTTTCAATTTCCGCCTGTTTAAAAATAATTTTCCCCTCAGCGTCTATCGCCTGCTTTAAAAGAAATACATTAGGAAATTTTTCTAAATTTATTCCAAACTCATCCGATTTCAATAATAAAAATAAAAAATATTCTTTAAACTCTATTTTCCCTTCAGAATATTCTATCCGTTTACTATCCACATCCATTAATTCTTGAGAAAATATTTTATTTTTAAGATTATTTATTAAACTGCTTAGAAGTCCTATAATCCTATCAATTTTCTCTTTTTCTTTAATAGAATCTCTGTATATTTTTAAATTCTCAATATAAAGCGCGGGGTTTTCAACTCCCCATAAATATAAACTATCTCTATTAATAATCGCGGCTGACTCAGGACCGCTTATTTCACCTGCCCTTAAAAAATAATCCAATACTCTATTTCTTACCCCGCTATCATTTATTCCGCTAAAAAGAGAAAGCTCATAACTTCCGGCTCCTCCTTCAAGATTTATGTTATGTATCCCGTACATTTCCTTAAGATACAATAATAACTCCTCTATTTTTCTCTGCGCGTAATAATCGCAGTGCGCATCCTGAATATGAATAATAATATTTTTTCCGTCCCCAGCACTACCAGCATATTTTATTATCCCTAAACTACTTGGAATTATTAAAGTATCAATATTAAGATTATATTTATTATTTATATTTAATAAATTTTCATTCTTAATAATATTGCCTAAATTATTTTCTACAGCAAAAACATCTTGTATTAAAAAATTCAATACAAAAAATAACATTGTAAAGCTAGACACAAAACGTTTTAATATGTTTTTAAAATAATATTTGTTCATAAATCTCTCCTTATGTTTAAATTAACTTTTTAAAATTTGTTCATATAATAAATTATACCACAAAAAAATAAAAAAGCAAGTAAGTAAAAAAAAATTTAGATATATACTATATTTGAATTTTATATTTGCCTTATTCTTTACATTCCAATATAATAGCCCAAGGTGTGTGGGAGGGATATAAGGATACAATCCCAAATGTTTTGCAAGATTTTTTTCAAAACTACCATTTTAATCTGCGCGTTTCTATTTATACCTATAAATAATTTTCTTCTAAATAATTTTCTTCCTCTTGCGGAAAAAAATTACCAAAAACTAAATACACTCTTATCCCCTGAAAGCCGTTTAATATCCGCGAACAACAATATACAGTTTACATTAAAAAGCTATGTGCGATATTTTTCTCATAATATATTAGCCGACTCCTCCACTAAAAAATTAGATATATTTTTCAATAATAACGGAAACAGCGTTCAATTAGGACTTTCAAAAATAATATCATTTAAAAAAAAATCAAAATCATTACAGAAAAAAATAAACATTACAATTATTCCCGTGTTGTTCAATAAAAAAATATTTTATGCATATCTGGCAGTTTCACCTGACGATAACTATATTATTGATATCTTTATATCGCCCTTAACGGAACATTTAAAACGATGCTCCCGTATTCTTAACAATAATACAATCGGAATGCCTGAAGAGATAAGGCTTACAACGGATCCTGAGCATATATTCCCGTCTTACGCGGCGCTTGACACTATAGATGAAAGCGTTCAAATTTCTAAAAAATTTTTAAACAGCATATTTGACACGAACATAGGAAAAATCTTAGAAACTCTATCCGGAAAAAAACAAAAACTATTAATAATCCATTTCCCGGGATTAGTTATCTCAGCGCGCGACGCGATTATCATCGACGGTTCTCTCAGCAAAAAAGAAAAGGCTTGGCAAATTATTAAAGAATTCCTAAAAAAATTCGATAACGGCATTCCACTATCAACACTAAAAAAAATACAAAAAAAATTTGATTTGTTTTATAAAAATCCTAAAACGCCCGGCAATATTAAAAACTCTGTTTTATCTCTATCCATGGAATCTTTAAACAAAAAAATACTTTCCGCTTTTCATGAAGGCCATATGTGGTTTAACGATATCGCGTTTCAAGAAATACCAGACACCAGCGATATAAAAATCAATTCTCCTCTATATCAAAAAATCTTTAAACGTATTAAAGAGATATTTATTGAAGTAGCAAATAATGAAGCGGAACGTTATAAAAAAAAAGACAGGCTATGGAAATCTGAACTATTAGAAGTGATAAAAGATATTCCAAAACTAGAAAACCTTTGGAACAATTTAATAAAAGAAAACTATATTGATAAGACAGGAATCTTACAAAATAATTTTCTCACTTTAAATACTTGGCGCGAATTAAAACTCAAATCCGATTTTTATGAACATAAAGAAAAAATTTATAATCTTATGAATACAACCCGCGAACAAAAAAATATTTTAAAATTTCCTATAAAAATTCTAACATCGCCTGACAATATCGAAGTAAAACATCTATCTGATTTTATTCTTCCAATAGCTGTTTTAGACGCGCATTCTCCAAAAAGAAAAATATTCATAAACAATAATTTCATAAAAGTAATGTGTAAATTGCATGAACTCGGGATGGCGACACAACGAGGAGATATTTATCATGATAATAATAACCCCCAATCTAAAAAACTCGGCAACCTTTGGGAATCAATTATTTACTCTGTGGCTTTCCATGAAATTAGAGGACACTTTAGAATAATAAACAATAATATCATATTCAATCCTGAAGAAGAATGGGCTCAAGCTGAACGCGGAGGAAGAGACTATATATTCATGAATACACTGGCTATAATGTATTTTTTATTTGAAATAGTTGAACAAGATACTAATTTTAATCCTGCTTTTCTAGATTTTTTCGTAGAGAAAAATCCGTATCTTTTTAGAAACCTTACTGATAAAGAAAAATCAATATTCACAAAACGACTTTTACAAATATATTTTGATTTAGCAGACAAAAATATAGTACCTGTTTCTAAAACAGGGCTAACATACAGAAAAACAGGCAAAACAAGAAAAGATTATGAAAAATTAATGTGTACCTACGGCAACCTTTGCATCGAAACTCTTTTTGATTTTCTTCTTCATTCTAAAAAAACCATGTCTTTTAATGAAATTGCTGATGAACTGGGTGCGTGGCGGTTAAAATATAGTCTTAGAATATACATTGAAAGACTAAAACAAATAGGAATTATAACATCGTCTAGTAATAATCAAGGTGAAACAGTCTACAGTTTTATTACTATCCCGGGATTTTTAGCTAAAGACGCTAAAAAAATAATAGAAGGTTTTAATGACCTTTTACCAGATGATGAAAAATTAAAAACCGCGCGTGAAAAATTTTTCGCGATTCTTGAGCCATACCGTTCCCTTAATCTTTTAAAAACTATAGAAAAATATTCCGCGCCAAAAACCGCGCGTGAAAAAAACGACAAAATAGTAATAGCAATCTCTCCCGGCTGGATACCACAAATACAAAGAGACTCAAGCCAATTTTCTTCACTAATATTTATCTTAAAAAAAATACCTAATATAGAGATAATAATCGGGAAAGAAGAATATCTTGTAAATACTTTAAAAGATTTAATAGAAAATAAAAAAGAAACAAGCTGGGGAAAAATAATTATTATAGCAGAAAAAAACGCGCTACAAACAACCCTTCTCAAAACACTAATACCTCGTGAAAACGAAAAAAATAAACCATTCGTAGTATGCGTAAACACAGAAAATATAAAACCAAACTCCTATATACCGATTACTGACATTATCAAAGATTCAATCTTAGCGGCAAATAATCCAGATTTTACCGGAAGCCCCAAAAATATTATTATAAAAAAATATAATAGCCGCTTTATAATATTTTCTCCCGCGGCAAAAGCGTTAAACATTGATATCCGAAATAAAATATACAAAGAACAAGCGAAACTTCTAATCGCGGCATAATCGCTAGGCAAATATAAAATCCAAATAAAGATACTTAACTACTCTTCTGTAATAGTTCCCCAAAAAATCTCATCTATAACCCCGCATACATCTTTAGCGCTTATATTTGCCAATGATTTTCCACTACCGGGAAATACTATTTTCACATTACTAGCTCTAGGCGCCCACTGGCGAGGTTCATTTATTCCGCTGAATAAAACAATAGTCTTAGCTCCGGCTATCGCGGATAAATGCGCGGGCGCGGAATCAACACCGATAAAAATATCCGCCCCCCGCAAAATATAATACACCTCTCCTAAACCTGCCATGCCAGCTAAATTTACGATACGCGGAATATTTAAACTACTTTTTTGAATTAATGCTTCTATTTTTTCACGGTCTTCACGGCCGCCTATAATGACAGGAATAAGCTTCTTTTGTTCCCACACATGTTTCATAACAGTAAAAAATTTTTCAAACTCCCAAACCTTTGACTCATGTCCCGGGAACATATGAAACACAATATATTTTTTAAAAATATTAAAATCGCGTAAAATTTGTTTAGCGTTATTCTCCGCGGTTTGTGAAAAATATAATTTCAATTCGGCAGATGGCGCTGACACCCCAATAGATTTCAATAATTCTAAATTACGGATAGACTCATGCAAAATAATATCTCTATATTCAGGAGAATTAGTAAGTAACGCCTTCCCGCCCGTTATACCGTAACCTACACGGCATTGGACACGCACGATAAACATAGCTAAAATATGCCTAAAATCCCCGCGTAAATCAATAACAGCGTCATACCCGCCGACCTTTATAATTTTAGACAGCGCCGCCACACCCTTAATCTGCGCAAAAATACCACGACTAGGTCTTGAAAACCATGGAGGAACAAACTTTATAACTTTATCAATAAAAGGATTATGTTCCACAATCGAATACGCCCATGACGGCGCTAAAAAATCTATTCTCGCGAAAGGAAAAGTTTTTCTTATAGGTTCCAAAACTATAGAAGCGTTAATAACATCGCCGATATGGTCTATCCGTATTACCAAAATATTTTTTATATCCGTGTTTCTTTTTTTAAAAAATAACTTCGCGATAAAAACTCCGGCGCTCAAAAAAGCGTCCAAAACATAAAAAAATAATTTATAATTTTTTTTTTTGTAAATGTATTTCATTTGCGTTATTTCCCATTAACTCGTTTATATCCTTGCGTCTGACTCCATCTAAAACGCTTGATAAATGCCGCAATATATGGAATTTATAAAATATTATTCTGGATTGTGGCGCGTATTCCGCTTTATATTTCCTAAAGAGTTTCAAGATATCCATTAACCATGGAAATATTCACGTTTCACGGATTTACACCTCGGACAATTAACGCGGCGATACTCGAATTCCAAGTATATTCCGTGTATTCCCGCTGGATAAATCACGAATTTGATGTAACCCTTGTCCTAATAACTGTGTAAAATGTACCCGCAATAAAAACAAAGACTTTTTTTGACATCTCCGTAAAATTATAACTCGTGCGGCAGTATCTACCGTATGCACTTTAAACTAAGATAACGCCCTAAACCTAAGAAAATTATACAAATATTTTAAACTGTTTTTTGTATTCATCCCTTTACTATAAATCTTCTTTTTCTTATGTCAAGTTTTTAAGAATAATATCCTACTATACATCTTAATATCATGCGGCTTCTCATACAAAATGTTTCTCATTTTGCCCACAGTAAAACCGTAATACCCTAATTTTTAAACCCAACAACTGCAGTTGAACATAAATAAAGAAGGCTAAGAGGTTCGCATTATTCGCTATGGACAAATACAATTTTTCGGTTTAATAATATAGCGGTAATTCATGAATTACCGCTATATTTCGTAGAGACCAGTC
>JYNY01000352.1 GCA_000954095.1 Candidatus Omnitrophus magneticus
ACACAGTGTTTTCCCAATTCGAGTCAGAAGAGGCCATCCCCATGTATGAGCAAATCTTCTCTCCCGTCCTTAAAGAACAAAAGGGAAAACTTACCATCTTTACCACTAACTATGACCTCATCCTGGAAAACGTCTTTAACAGTCCCAAGGGCATACGATCTCAATGGTCAGAGCTGGGAGTGAACAACATCTATCTGGGTTTTAAGTTCCGCATTCTATTTTTTATCTTCGAGCCGCAGTTTACCCTTCCCGCCGACGGCGTTGTAGAGTTGTTTAAACTTCACGGCTCCTTAAGCTGGGATGAGAATAATGGCAACGTCTTTATGGGAGCCACTAGTGGAGGTCGCCGCTGTGTATAGGGAAATAGGGGTGCTCATGGTGTGGTGGACGTTCTTGTTTGTAATCTTGAATATCTCACCTGTCTGAAATGCCTTGTGGAGAAAGTTCAGCTCTTTATTGTTAAGTGATATATCCTTATAGAAAGATAACAGCGAGATAACAGCCTCAAGATCGAGGTTTTCCTTTTTATTATCGGCAAGACAGGCGCATATGAAGCCAAAGAGGGGCGACAAATGCACTGGGGGCGTGTAGTTGATAAAGAAACCCCTGGTCACAGGCAATCCAAAGGGGGCTGACGCACCAGCTCCCAAAAAGAATACTGTATCATCAGACATAGACTTATCCATCCTTCAAAGAATTATTAATGACTTAATAATAACATTTGTTTTCCCATGATGTAAAGCTGATAAAACCAGACGGCCTATCC
>JYNY01000353.1 GCA_000954095.1 Candidatus Omnitrophus magneticus
ACCGAACGGCAAGAGTTAGTCGCTGTATTAAACGCCAAAATGAATAAAACTGATTTAGAAGAACTAGTAAAAAAATCAGTAGAATTTAAAGAAGAAAAAATCTCAGCATCCGGATTTCATCTATATTTGGCGATATTAGCTGAAAAATATTCTATCAATATAAATGATTATACCAACCTCGCGAGATTCACAAAATATATTTCAGGATATGACCGATTAAATATTTTTATGCTGTATCAGGAAATAGAAAGATTGGAAAATTCTGTCAGAGAAAAAATTTATAGAACAAAAGACGAAGAGGCGTTATATGAGACAGTCGTTCTAATCTATATGCTTAAAAGGCTGTACAGCATGGAACTTACAAACGGAGATTATAGCGTAATAGAAAAAAATATGGCGTTTTATAACGCGGAAAAAATAAGTTTATTTTTAAAAGATGAGTGCGCGAAATACGGTATTGCGATGGAAGAAGGATATGATATTGGTGAAATCTTAAGCGGAATTTCCGGCGCAATAGAATTTTATAAAACAGCTGTCGAGCGCGACAGTGCTATGATAAAAAATACAGTAGAGAGAATGACCAAAGAAAACAGGCGCGTTTCTGCGCTGGTAACAGGCGGATATCACACAGAGGGTTTAACAAAACTCATGAAAGAAAACGCTCTTTCATATTTAGTAATCGTGCCAAAATTCGAGGCAGGAAAAGAAAGACCGTATGTGGCGGTATTAACAAACAAGGTAAAACCGTATGAAAAATTATTAGAGACAGGAAAATATAATATCGCGGTAGAGGCGTATTTTAATAAAGGAGATATATCAAAAGCTATTGAAATAGTGTCATTAAATTTATGCTCCGCAATGCTAAATAGTAAAAATATTGACGAAATAAAAAATATTTGGAAAGGCACATATAGACAAAAACATGTTGAGTTAAAACAAGATAATACAAAATGGGATGAACTTTTAGTAGAACCTATTTCTCCTGAAGAATTTGAAAATATGCTGGATAAAGATTTTATTGTGGAACGGTTAGACGGCGGATTAGTTATTGCGATATATAAGAAAAAAGCAATTACTGCTATGGAAAAATTAAGTTCTGGTAATACAAAAGTTAAAGAACTGACAATAGAAGAGAAAAATGAAATTCGTAAAAGATATGAATGGACAGAAAAAGAGATTACTGCCAATTTAAACAAAATGGCCTCGCCGCAGAAAGATGCGTGGCTAGAAATGTTAAAAAGTAAAGAATTTTTTAAAACGATCTTAAAAGAACTTGAAGGCGAAAATAAAGTAGATGCTGAGCGTGTAGTAAGAAAATTAAAATCAAAAGGCTTAATCGCGCAATACAAAGATATAGAAGAGTTAAAACAAGCGGTTGAAGTATTTGTTGAAAAAGTTTTAACAAATATAGTATTAAAAAAATCAAATGAAAAAGATAAACTTGATACTAAAATAGTAGATACTATTGTAAGCACCACGCGGGCTATCCCACAACCTCAACCAAATAAAATAAAATCAGAACAGGATAAAACCGGCGCAGTTATTGGCGCGCCGTGGCTAAGGGAATGGCTTGGCGAAAAGTGGTTCGCGGTTTACGCTTGTTTCGGCGCGCCGATAATAGAATCGGTGTTTTGGATAGTGCCATGGAAATTGGGGTATGGTTCAGGATGGTCAAGTATTGTTTGTTATTTTTCTTTTGTGTTTTTTCATTTTGTAAATATGTTCAATACAAAATATGTAAAAAATACAGTTCAGGTGATGATGACTAGAGATTTTTGGGCACCTTCTTTAGTGTGGATAGGGACATTTTTTTTCATTGAGTCGAGTAAATACGGAATATATATAAATATATTATTTAACGTATTATTCCATTGTGTTATTAACTTTAGATTTTATATTTTCCCATTGTTACTGGATGTGATTTATGATTTTTACGAACGAAAAATGGAACAAAAGATGTATCAGAAAAAACAAATAATTGATGAAATTTATAAGTTAGTTCCGATGCTAAGAATTAGAAATTGGAAATTCATTCGAAAAGAATATCTGCAAGATGTATTGCAAATATTACAGCACCTAACGGAAGAACAACGTGGCAAAATTAAAGTGATAAATTTTATTACCGCAAAAAATCCCATTAAACTATTTTTATATGTTTTTTTCTTGAAATTTGGCAGGGCTAATTATAATGAAGACATGATAACCGTCATAGATAGTCAGAATAGAAATACATTCCGTTTTGTATTAGCGCATGAAATAGGACATTTAATTACTCATAACAATACTGAGTTTATGGAAAATTTTGCTCAGATATCGTGGACAAAATTTGATAAAAAAAAACAGGATATAAAAAAGTTTTTCCCATATTTATTTACACTTTTTAAGCTAACATTAGCAGGCATGGGGGGGGGTGTTTCTTTCGTAAGCGATAATGTTATTGTCAGAACATTAGTAATAAGCGGTCTTTCATTATTATTTTTAGAATATTTAAAAAATAATTATAACAAAACAAAATCAGATTCGTGGAGGCCTGATTTTTCAAAAAAACAAACCTTTATTACACAATATTCAACGGTAAGTCCAGGTGAGGATGCGGCGGAGAGTTTTGCATGCTATCTTTTTTATGACAGTTTCTTAGTAAAAGAGAAATATGATCTGCTAAAAAAATTATTGAATGATAAAGACGCGGAAGATTTTGAAACTACTTTATCGCCTAGTTTTATAGCTTATTTATTTGTGGTAGTCAGTTTATATATTCTTTTATTAGCTATTAGTATGCAGAGTGTTATAGGAATAGCAAGTATCTGTATATTAACATATTTTATATATGTAATATATTTTTTGGAAGATAAACTTGATAAAAATATTTCCTTATATTCTTATTTGTTTTCTAGTTTGCAGAATGTAGGCATTGTATTTATTTTAATTGGATTATTATTGTTTTTAACTGAAAAACTATTACCCCCAAAATATAATAAGGCAACAAATCGTTCGACAGTTTCAATTGTCAGGATTGTACCTCCGTTTAAAGACAAAAAAAAGAGCCCTGAAAAAACTGAGCCACTGGAACAAAAAAAAACAATAGCTGAAGAACTTAATGCGCCCAATCCATCAAACGTTTCATCAGAACAAGTTATTCCTATAACAACAGCGGAACTTGTAACAAAAAAAATGGATGAGAATAATAATAGAGAAAGCGCTACTATAACAAACCCCAAAAAACAAGATGATAATAAAAACAATAAAATTCCTTCTATAAATACGTATTTTATAAACAACGTCGCAATAATTACTAACAACATTGATAATAATGCCAAGGAGAAAAAAAAATATAATTTTACTCCACTTGATAGCACAACTAATGACAAGGATGTTGTTTATAGAAATGAATTAAAAGGTTATCGTGATAAGAGAATATATGATGTACTGAGTGAGCACGTAACATGGGAGACTTTAATAAATAATCCTGATGGCTATTTGAGCATAGAGCTACAAAATGGCTTGCTTAATGAGACTATCGAGATAACAATTTATTTGCTATTTGCTAGCAGTGAGTTTTTCGGTGTTACTACTATTTTAAATCTTGAGCCAAATCAAAATACCATTCGTATCCCTATTCAAGGTTTCTTAAATAGTAAACCATTGATTAACAAAGAATCTCCTATAATAGGAAGTAATATTTATATTATTCCTTTTCCCGTTCATACTTCTATTTTAATGGGAAGTAAGATTCATATTCCTGTTTCCAGTTCTACTTCTATTCGTGAAAATATTATTAAAAAAGTTTATTTTGAATTCCCATTATTAGTACCCCCAAAAAAAAATATAGATTTAATTCCTGAACAACAATTTTCGCCGCAAGGGTTGAAAGGGATAACATCAATACAGTCAAAATCCACCGCTGTCCTCGGCGCCCCATGGCTAAAAAACTGGCTCGGCGAGAAATGGTTTAATGTTTACGCGGTTATCGGCGCGCCGATAATAGAATCGGTGTTTTGGATAGTGCCGTTTACACTGGGGTTTGACACGTTTTGGTCAAGCCTCACAGCAGGCGGAGTTTTTACGTTACTTCACTTAATAAATTATTTAGGCCCGCGCGCGCCGGGGAGAATGATCCAAAAAAAATTTTCTATATCCGCATCCGCGTCCACGCAAAAATTTTTATCATTCCTCATTCCCGCGTTATTAGTTTCTATTTATACAAGTTTTTTAATCGTCACTTTTTCGCCTTTTATTGTAATTATCGGCAATCTATTATTTCACGCGACAATTAATGTGTGGAATATTACTAGGCCTTTATTTAGTGAATTTAAAAATCAAAAAAGTGCTGAAAATCATAATTTCAATTTTCAATGGCTGACCCCTTTGGCGATAATATTTATTATGCTGAGTATCGTGTTTACTTTTAGTCATGGAGTGAGAGTGTATAAACAAAACAAAATAGAATTAAAAATAGCTGATGGGCTTGCTGAAAAAACACACATAAACGAAGTTTTATTGAAGCAGATATGGGAAAGAAGCTATTCTCAAATAATTACTTACGAGAATTTTATCAATGTAATAAAGTCGTATAATAACAAAGATAGTTATTATATTAAATTGTTGAAGCAAGCATTGCGTATTTTATATTCTGACAATAATTTAAATAAATTTATACAATTGTATGAGAACATTCCCAATATTTATATATTACCGGATAATAGTATTAGCATGGCTAGTTATATTCCTTCCCCTAGTGTTTTTGTATCAGCGCAATACTTGCGAAGCACAAACAAAGAAGATGTTCTTTACGGGCTTCTTCACGAGGCACGGCATATTTATGCTATCAAACTTGGGGAAACTTCTTCAGAAAAACAGGCTTATTTCACAAATTATGAAATTTGTGAAATAAGATGGCCTATGAAAAATGGTTGTAGCTTTTTTAAATGGATGGCAGATGTTACAGATGCGGCTCCGGTAAAGGCCAAAATACCTGCGGAGGAGAGAAGTCTATGGTCTATGGGTATTGCGAATTCTTTAGCTGTATTATACGATTCCCTGAAGATAATTAGATATCCGTCTATGTTTTATGAAGAGGTGATGAAGGAAATTGATAAAAAATATAATGTAACAGAGAGTGAAAATAAAAGTATTAAATATATAAAATATGATGTTCATGGCGAAGACTATTCAAATATAGTTTATACATTAACATTTGAATTAAATGATCCATCATTAAATAAGCATGCAGTCAAATTAGATGTTATTGTTGCGCTTGGCGGTCAGGATCTTTTGACTTTACAGATTAAAAGCATTGATATTAGAGAAACTATTCTGCCTAAAGAAGCAAATTTAGTCATGAATGAGTGGATAAATAAATTTAAAACAATAATCGGTCCGGTAATCGGCGCAATCATTATTGTTTTAACTTCTGTGTCACCTGCGCTAGCGGCAACAACTATTTCGGAAACGAGTGATGGTGTCAGCGCATTTATTTCGTCTTTGCCGATTCAAGCGATGGGGATATGTTTTGGGATAATTGGAATCGTGTTTATAATATATTTAGCATGGTCAAAGATTATTAATGAGATTAATAAAAAATTAGGCGTGAACTTAAATAAAAAAGGAGATAGCTCGATAATAGTAGGATTGGCAGGCTTTACTAATGACGTGATTAAAAAAATATTGAATATTTTAGTTCATTTTAAAAATTATTTTCAAGGCTTTATCATTAGTATACTCAATAAAAAAATTCCTGCTCAAAAAAAAGAAATAACTGGCAATATATATAATTTTACTGATAAAGAAATTATAGATGAATTTTATCATGGTTTTTTAAAAAATCATGTTGCGAGACTTACAGTGATAAGTATGCGTATTGCAAAAGAAATGGGCCTGTCAAAAGAAATGTTGAATCTTATTAAATACGCGTCTTTATTGCATGATGTGGGCGCGGATATACGCGGGGTATATGAGACAGAATTTTTTAATCTTTCTAAAGAATTGAGAAACAAATATCCCGGGAGGTCAATAAAATTGGCTGTTGAAATGTTAATTACTGATACAGCTAATGGCGCCGGTATAAATTTAGAATCATTAGACGAACAAGAAAAATATAATCTTTTTAAGAAAGGCATATCAAAATTATTGGGAAAAGAGTTGTCTCCTGAAGAAGAAAATGGAGCACGCGCAGTATATGTGGATGTTGGAGAAGAAAATTTAAAAATTTTACAAAATAAAAATATCATTATTTCAGAAGAATTGAAGTCAATTCTAAAATACCATGCGGATTTTAAAGGATTACAAAAAGAGTATGAAACAAAAAACTCTCTGTTTACTATTACCAAAGAAAACATGGAGTTGGTAGTATCATTATTATTTTTAGGTGACATTTTTGAACATGGCAATAATAGTTATACGCAAATAAAACAAAGAGGCGCTAAGAGGACTGAAAATTTTAGAGAAACAATAAAGTATGCCGAAAAAATTTTTAAAGAAAAAGGTATGAATAATTCAGTGATAGATGTGTTAAAACAGTTATTAATAAAACACGATAAAAAAATAATTGCCACTGTTTTAAAGGCGAGAGAAGTAGATACCCTTTTTGACGAGGATGAAGAATTTATGAATGATTTAAGGACTTCTGGTGTAAATGAAAAAGAACAATCCCAAGGATTAAATTTTAATATCTCTATTGGTATTTCGGACGAATATTACACAAAACTGCAAAGTTCCGGCAATATTGAAGAACTTGCCAAGAATCTCAGTATTAAAAAATTTATCCCGCTTTTAGGTACCAGCCATGAAGGAATGTTAGCTGAACTTAATGAAAAAACGCATGGCCAAAAAAACACAGTCTGCGCGTTACTTGATGAATATGCGCTTAGTGAAATGGTAGACAAAACTACCGGCGCGATTGATGTTACTAAATTTGAGGCGCTGATTAAAGATTTTACCGCGCGATTAACTGAAGATATGTTGCGCTTAAAATTAGGTGGAGAGTTAACACCTGAAAAAATCGCGCGTCTCTCAACTGAAGAATTAAAGGGTGTTTCGGGTGTTTACGCTAGAACACTTCCATTGGAATCTTTAGGGCTTTTATATAAAAGTGTTTATGATATGGAAATCAATAAGATTCACGCGGAGGTTGTGCCGAATGTGTCTTCTATGACAGAACCAGCGCGCGGACTGATTCAAAAGGCATCACGCGATGAAAAAGCGTTATTCATAAGCCTTACAGCAGAGAGTCTCGCTGATTTAAGGTTTATCGCGAATTCTATAAGAGACATGGGATTAAACGCGGAACAAGCGTCAAAGTTTATTCAAGTAAATATTTTTGACAGCAATATAACTGTGGATAAACTTGATAAAGCGCTTGAATATTCAGGGCTTGGGGCGTATCTCTGGAAAGCGAATGTTAATTTGGTGAATCAGTCTGGGAGTATTTCTCTTTCTGATACAATAAAAATAATGCAGGACACGTTTGGCGCTAATATAGACGTAACTAAAATCGCTATAGGAGACACAAATCATATAGAGCTTACAGACGAAGATAAAGACTTGCTCAATGATGAAAAACAAGCGCCGTTATATGTCCAGATGGAAGGGGAAGGAATTGTGTCAGAATTATTTAGAGTAGTAATAGAAATGTCCGCGAATAATTGCGAAGTGCCTAAAAATCTAGGTGTTGTAAAACAAATAGAGGGGATCTTACGGGCATTTATATTTAAACCAATAGGAAAAATAAATTATAAAGACATTGTAGAAAAAATGAAAAATTACGAATCAATCATCATCGCGGCGTAATTGTAGAGTTTTTGAATGCAAGTGGTTTGGAAAAAAAGAGGATGGGTATTATGCCCATCCTCTTTTTTTGTATTTACCAGAAAAACTGCATTTGTTCCTACCATTCCGGCAAGCCAAAATTTTTTAAATTATATAGAAAGGGTTACTACTCTCCTCCTAGTGATTAGAAAACATCTCACATTTCCACAACAGTAATTTTTTTATTTTGATGAGAAACATTTTCCCATTTAACGCGGGTTTCCCATGGAATAATACTGGAAGGTTTTATTTCAAATAAAATAAGATATCCTT
>JYNY01000354.1 GCA_000954095.1 Candidatus Omnitrophus magneticus
CGCGCAAGAACGAACAAGAGCCAGATGCCAAGCAACAGCTAGACAATTTGTACAAACAAATTGGCCGTCAGCAGGTTGAGATTGATTGGCTAAAAAAAAAGCTTGGACTATAAGTCGCGAGCAAAAAATATTGTTCATTGACAAAAATAATACGGAATTGAGCGTTCGCCAGCAATGCGAATTACTGGGGTTCAATCGGTCGAACTTATATTATCAGCGACAGGAAAAAGAACTTTTGGATGAACACCAGCTTCGCAGAGCAATCGACGAACAGTTCATGAAAGATCCATGCGGCGTTATTAAAATGATGAAGTATTTACGGCGTTTGGGGCATACCGCTGGGAAAAAATTGATTCGTCGGCTTATGAGGTCGATGAACCTAGTGGCGATCTATCCAAAGCCACGGATAAGCCAGAAACATCCGGAACACCGTATTTACCCGTATCTGCTGAGAGGTGTTGAGATTGTCCGAGTTAATCAAGTCTGGGCCACTGACATCACGTATATTCAGCTCGCCAGAGGGTATTGTTATCTAGTGGCTATTATGGACTGGTTCAGCCGTTATGTTCTTTCTTGGCGGCTTAGTAACACACTGGATGCGTCTTTTTGTGTGGAATGCCTTGATGAAGTTTTAAAAAAATATGGCAAGCCAGAGATATTTAACAATGATCAGGGTACACAGTTCACGTCGATGGAGTTTATCCAAAAGCTATTGGACGCAAATATTCGAATAAGCATGGATGGACGTGGCAGGGTCTTTGACAACATTTTTATTGAGCGTCTCTGGCGTACGGTTAAATACAGTAATATTTATGTTCATGAATATCCAACAATGAGAGACGCGCATGATGGCCTAAGGATATATTTTAATGGGTACAATACCGAAAGGCTTCATCAGTCTCTATATTATCAAACGCCATGGGAGGAGTATTACGGGATAAAATTTTGCAAGCCTTCACCAGGAAACTCTTTATGTTTACTGTACAAATTTTATACTGAATACTCGTATGGCTTGTTTTGAGGTTATTTACAAAGATCTTGTGGATTCTGGAGCTCTGGACCTAGCA
>JYNY01000355.1 GCA_000954095.1 Candidatus Omnitrophus magneticus
CCCGAAATCCATTATTTGATAAATTTCTTCCTAAATATCTCCATGTTACGCCGTCAATAAGAGCGCTTTCTCCGGAGGTATCAAGTGCGGTCATCGCGTCTACTTCTCCCAAATTCCAGTCCACACTACCGAATGTGTTATTCACATCCGCGTTCGCGATGTATTCCCATGGCGCGGTACGGTCAAATGTAGTTATTGCCTGTGAATTATTTAAATACACATAATTAAATCCATATGTGTCTATCCAAGCGTTTCCTACACTTTTCGCACTGCCCCAGAATCCGGCATTACCAAAATTCTTTGTGGAATATTTCCATGTTTCAGAATCTACTGTATTTGACGCATGGGTGTCATACACATTATAAA
>JYNY01000356.1 GCA_000954095.1 Candidatus Omnitrophus magneticus
AAGGGTTTTATGATATTTTCGGCTCGAATTTTTCTTTTTCGATTTTCAATTATTCTACAAAAAATTTAAAAAAAACTTTTTGTCATTATAGCACAGCAGTACTTTTGTTCCAACCAGAAAACAAGTGTAAAACAAAAAGTAAGAAAAATTTTAATAAAAATGACTAAAATAAACCACATTTTTTATTCTTAATTTTGGCTCTAAAACCCGCATGGTTACTGGACTTTACGCGAGTCTAGAAAAAAAATATCGAAAAATCGGCTTTTCAAAATTTGCATTCTCTAGATTTGTCAGGTAAGCTTTATAGTAGAGAATGAGAAAGTGAAAATCGAATCAAAAAAAAATAAGAAATGTAAAATTGAAAAAAAATGATATGAAAAATAAAATAGAAAAATTGTAGAAGATTGGAGTGATTAGTGATTAGTGAGTAGTGATTAGTGAAAATTAAAATAACAAAAATCGCGCGATGCGCGGAAGGATGGAGAGTAGATATGAGACAGTTGAAAAAAAAATTCAAAACCATTTCGGAACGTCTTACAAGTCTCGTCGAGACTGGGATTAATTCCGGAATAACAAAAACCGCGGCGGGACGCCGCAAAGGAGTGTGCACCATGTGCCACTTAAGAAATTTTTTGAAAATTATTTTTGGAAAAGTCGCTAGCCCAATGGGAATGGCTAGGATGGTTTCCAGTCAATCGCAATCGGTACAGAGTACCGGAAGGAGGGGAAAGATGAAAATAAGGAAAAAAATAAGTATGTTATTAGGACTTATAAAGAGTGCCTGTCTCTTTATCGGTCCGCCGCTATTCAGAATAATACAGACTTTAACAAGTTTAATCGCGGCCATTCCCGCGCAACGAGGAAAACAGGCCAACTCTGTCATTCCTGCGCAACGAGGAATCCAGACGAACCCTGCCATTCCTGCGC
>JYNY01000357.1 GCA_000954095.1 Candidatus Omnitrophus magneticus
CAATCCTGTCCGGTAAACGTCTAAAAAAATAAAGGGAATCACTCCAAAAATGTTAAAATGGGTAAAATGGAAACACGCTAAAACGCCCATAAAACAAGGAGGATTCCCTATATGGCTAATTATAGCACGGTTTTTAATCAACTTTTAGCATTAATTCCGCGATATCATTTTGAACGTTTTGTAAATTCTTTTAATGGCGACCGTTATGTTAAGACTCTTAAATTCTGGAACCAGCTTGGATCTTTACTATACGCGCAAGCCTCCGGGAAAAAATCTTTGAGAGAAATTGTAAATGGACTAGAAATAAATAATTCTAAGTTATATAATGCTTCCCTGAATTCAGACCACTGGTTAAGGTGTGAAAACAGGCTATAATAATAGCCAAACTAGGAGGTCAAAATGAAGAAGCGAATACAATATCCAAAAGAGTTAAAGGCTCGTGTGGCACTGGAGGCTCTTAAGGAAACAAAAACGATTGCTGAACTTAGTTCTGAATACGAAATTCACAGCAACATGATCAGCAAGTGGAAGAAGCAATTACACGATAATATAGCTAATATTTTTACGCGCAAGAACGAACAAGAGCCAGATGCCAAGCAACAGCTAGACAATTTGTACAAACAAATTGGCCGTCAGCAGGTTGAGATTGATTGGCTAAAAAAAAAGCTTGGACTATAAGTCGCGAGCAAAAAATATTGTTCATTGACAAAAATAATACGGAATTGAGCGTTCGCCAGCAATGCGAATTACTGGGGTTCAATCGGTCGAACTTATATTATCAGCGACAGGAAAAAGAACTTTTGGATGAACACCAGCTTCGCAGAGCAATCGACGAACAGTTCATGAAAGATCCATGCGGCGTTATTAAAATGATGAAGTATTTACGGCGTTTGGGGCATACCGCTGGGAAAAAATTGATTCGTCGGCTTATGAGGTCGATGAACCTAGTGGCGATCTATCCAAAGCCACGGATAAGCCAGAAACATCCGGAACACCGTATTTACCCGTATCTGCTGAGAGGTGTTGAGATTGTCCGAGTTAATCAAGTCTGGGCCACTGACATCACGTATATTCAGCTCGCCAGAGGGTATTGTTATCTAGTGGCTATTATGGACTGGTTCAGCCGTTATGTTCTTTCTTGGCGGCTTAGTAACACACTGGATGCGTCTTTTTGTGTGGAATGCCTTGATGAAGTTTTAAAAAAATATGGCAAGCCAGAGATATTTAACAATGATCAGGGTACACAGTTCACGTCGATGGAGTTTATCCAAAAGCTATTGGACGCAAATATTCGAATAAGCATGGATGGACGTGGCAGGGTCTTTGACAACATTTTTATTGAGCGTCTCTGGCGTACGGTTAAATACAGTAATATTTATGTTCATGAATATCCAACAATGAGAGACGCGCATGATGGCCTAAGGATATATTTTAATGGGTACAATACCGAAAGGCTTCATCAGTCTCTATATTATCAAACGCCATGGGAGGTGTATTACGGGATAAAATTTTGCCAGCCATCACAAGGAAACTCTTTGAGTTTACCGTAAAAATTTTATACTGTTTACTCGGATGGCTGGTTTTGAGATTATTAACCAAGAACGTGTGGATACTGGCGTTCTGGAGACAAGATTGTGGATAACCCCAAAGCGGTTACCCACAACTTGTCATCCATCACTTGTATAACTGTTACACAGTTATACACAGTCTCCACACTTACTACTACTATATTTATGTTTACAAAAATAAACAGACCAGAAAAAGGAGGTATATCTTACAAGAAAAAAATAGATAAGGTGGAAATCTTAAAAATTTTTTTTCACCTTAAATTTGTTTAATTTTGGTCTGGACAAGGGAAGCATTATAGTATTCTTTACTGAAATTTTTTTTAGTATTAGCCATTGCATACCTGCCTTTGTTTTTTCTTATTATTATACTTCTTTTCTATCTTACCTCAATCCTGTCCGATAAAACTATTTCACCAAAAAACTAGTTGAAATTCCTTAATTTTAAAATCAGAAATTCTGGCTGGTGTTGCGCTTAACAGATCTATCAATGTCAACCTTGATAATAATGCTTCTTTTATTATCCTATGCAAATAAAATAACGATTTTTCATATTTAGATTGGTATTTTATATATGTCAAAAGTAAATAATATATCATCGCTATCCAGACTTGACTCATCACCGCATTTTTACTTGTTCCCAAAAATGTTTTTATTTGTAAATTCTGTTTTATCCATCTAAAAAATATTTCTATTTGCCATCTTGTTTTATATATTTGTACGATCGTTTTAGCTGACAGTTTAAAATTGTTGGTAACAATACTAACTACTTCGTCACTTTTTTCATCTAAAAATCTTATCATTCTTAAATTCTTTTCATATTTTTTATTTTCTAGTTTTATTTTTTCATCAGACAATATCCCGTCTTTCATTGCCTCTAGATGCTGTCCGAGAACTGTATATTTTAGATTGTTTTTTAATTTAGTCACAAAATAACTCTTAGAAAAGTCAATATTACTCCATAGTTCAAGGTCTGTATACGCACGGTCAAAACAATATATGCTGTCCGGTTTAATATTTAATTTATCCTTAGCTATTCTTATATCAGAAATATTCCCTTCTTTTATTGGTT
>JYNY01000358.1 GCA_000954095.1 Candidatus Omnitrophus magneticus
TATTAAAGGGCGAACCGGAGCCTAGAGACACTTCACTCGGACGGACTTTTGTTTTATATTCCCGAACATCTCTTAATCCCACTAAAGCTATGGTTGATGGAAAATGTTTTGGCCTTCCTTGAAAACCATTACGTAGTTGTCTTAGCACTGATACTAATACGTCATCATATAACGAATCTATTTCGTCTAATAATAAAACTATTGGTTTTTTTTGAGAACCCGCCCAATTATTTAAATAAGTCTGCAAAGAACATTTTTCATCTGCTAGCGACTTTTTCGGCCATAACTCCTTAGAAATAAATAACTCGCATGATTCATAAAGAGAATCTATTATTTTACTATTCGCGGTTTCTTCAGTTATAGACCGATACCCCGCGGATTCTACGGAAAACACTACTGAAATATAATTTCCTTCTTTATTTAATCTATGCGCTAATTCATGTAAAAGTGTCGTCTTTCCAGTCTGCCTCGGCGCGTGGATTGTAAAGTATTGTCTTTTTTCTATCATGTCAAAAATGATACTTTGATTCCTCAATGGGTCTATCATGTAATGAATTTCAGGGTCGCAAAAACCAGTTGTATTAAAATATCTTTTACTTTTCATTTTAAAATTCCCTCCACATAATTTTATAGATAAATATTTCTAGATTATAACAGATTGCGCGGGGAAAGAAAATAACACAATTTCATTCATAGCTAGCCCTCTAGCTAGAGGGCAGTAAGAGGTTATAACCTCTTAGTAGGCGCTGTCGCAAAATAAAAAAAATATTTTTTTATTTTTTTTAGTCTGTTGTTTTGTGCTGAAAAAATAATTTTTTGCAGAAAATCTTGATGAGCAGGCGGCAAAAAATTCATTTTGCGACAGCGCCTACCAATATCATCTCTTTTTATTTCACGAGAGATGGAAAAGGTAAAAAATAAGAAAAACTTTTTGAGGTTACATTTCCACGATAGTAATTTTTTTATTCTGATGAGAAACATCTTCCCATTTAACGCGGGTTTCCCATGGAATAATACTGGAAGGTTTTATTTCAAATAAAATAAGATATCCTTTAGTCATGCCGAGGGTGTCTAGATAGCGGGAGATTTGATCTAAGCCTTTTTGTCTCGCGGACGGCATTCTTTTTAACTTTAATTCTAAAACAAATTTATCTCCGTTAAATTCTATAAGTAAATCAGTTCGTCCTGTTCCAACTGCCATTTCGCGATTTATCCTGCCGCCGCCGTTTATTACTCTCTGCAAAAACGCCATTAAAAGTAAATGCGGGCCTGCTTCTTTATAATCAAATCTTTCAAGCCAAACTTCAGAATTTTCACTGTAAAATTCTTGAAAAGCTTTTAATAATTTATCCATATCAAGTTTACCGTTGGATTTTATATACCATTTAGTTTCGCCTTCTTCTTCAATACTATCCTGCAAATTTCTATTTAAAACTCTCGGAATTATTTCTCGGTATATTTCATTAGCTATTCTTATAGGTTTTGTTTCGCTTATAATCCCTAAATCTCGGCAATATAGAAGCGAATCGTCATAGTTGTCAAACAAAACTCCGTCTCCATTTATAATAGCGCTTACTATATTTTTTACCCGCTCCTCTTTCAGTTTATCTATTAAACTATCTAAATGCGTGTCGCGTCTTTGTATTATATTTTCTTTCGCGGATTCAACATGATCTAGAGTTATTTTTTTTGTAAAATCTTCGTTTAATATTTTTACTACTATTTCTCTCGCTATAGCGTTTACCAGCCACGGCTGGCCTCCGGTTAATTCATAAATTCTATCTACTACTTCTTTTAAAAATATCTGCCCTGTATCTTTTGTGTGCTGACTGTATAATTCAGTTATTTCTTCTTTTGTGAATGTTCCCAAAAGAATTGATTCAGCTTTGATATTAAAGGGCGAGCCTGAGCCTAGAGACACTTCACTCGGACGAACTTTTGTTTTGTATTCCCGAACATCTCTTAATCCCACAAGCGCCACGGTTGAAGGAAATCGTTTTGGTCTTATTTGGAATCCATTTCGTAACTGCCTAAGAACTGACACTAAAACATCGTCATATAATGAATCTATTTCATCCAATAATAAAACTATTGGTTTAGTTTGAGAAATAGCCCAATCTATTAAGTAATTTTCTAATGTTAAATCTTTAGTATATTTTTCAGGCGGGATTGGACAATTTTTTTTATTGAGATATTGGCCGCTTGAACTGTAAAGAGAATTAATAATTTTTTTATTCGCGATTTCTTCAGTTATAGATCTATACCCCGCGGACTCTACGGAAAACACTACTGAAATATAATTTCCTTCTTTATTTAATCTATGCGCCAATTCATGTAAAAGTGTTGTTTTCCCAGTCTGCCTCGGCGCGTGGATTGTGAAGTATTGCGTCTTCTCTATTAAATCGAATATGATTTTTTGGTTGCGCAAAGGGTCAATCATATAATGTCTTTCAGGCATACAAAAACCAGTTGTATTAAAATATCGTTTACTTTTCATTTTTTAAAATCCTCCATATTCATTCCATGTTTATTTATAAATCAAACGATAAGCTATCTCACATTTCCACAACAGTAATTTTTTTATTCTGATGAGAAACATTTTCCCATTTAACGCGGGTTTCCCATGGAATAATACTGGAAGGTTTTATTTCAAATAAAATAAGATACCCTTTTGTCATGCCGAGTGTGTCAAGGTAGCGTGAAATTTGGTCGAGGCCATCTTCTTTACTATCGCTGTCTCTTTTTAATTTTAGTTCCAAAACAAAGGTATCGCCGGCGAATTCAATGGTTAAATCTGTTCGTCCTCGGCCAACCGCCATTTCACGATCAATTCTGCCGCCTCCATTGATTACTCTCTGCAAAAAGGCCATTAAAAGAAGCCCGTGTCCAGCTTCTTTATAATCAAATCTTTCTAGCCAATGTTCACTATTACGGCGATAAAATTTTTGAAACGCTTTTAATAGTTTATCCATATCAAGCTTAGCGTCAGGTTTTATGTAACAAGAAGTCATGCCTTCTTCTCTAATGTTTTCTTGCATAGAAAAGTTTAAAACTCTAGGAATTATTTCTCGGTATATTTCATTTGAAAAAATTATGTCATATTTTTCTTTGCGGATAATTCCTAAATCTATAACATACCTAAGATCATCATTGAAGTTGTCATACACAAGAGAATCGCCGTTTATAATAGCACTGACAATGTTTTTAACTCTGGGTTCTTTCAGTTTATCTAATAAACTATCTAAATGCGTGTCTCTGCGCGCGATTAGATTTTCTTTCGCCTCTTCCGCGTGAGCGAGTGTTATTTTTTTTGTGTAATCACTTTTTAATATTTTCTCCACTATTTCATTCGCTACCGCGTTTACCAGCCACGGCTGGCCTCCGGTTAATTCATAGATTCTATCTATTACTTTTTTTGAAAATATCTGCCCTGTATCTTTTGTGTGCTGACTGTATAATTCAGCTATTTCTTCTTTTGTCCATGTTCCTAAAAGAATTGATTCCGCTTTTATATTAAAGGGCGAACCGGAGCCTAGAGACACTTCACTCGGACGGACTTTTGTTTTATATTCCCGAACATCTCTTAATCCCACTAAAGCTATGGTTGATGGAAAATGTTTTGGCCTTCCTTGAAAACCATTACGTAGTTGTCTTAGCACTGATACTAATACGTCATCATATAACGAATCTATTTCGTCTAATAATAAAACTATTGGTTTTTTTTGAGAACCCGCCCAATTATTTAAATAAGTCTGTAAAGAACACTTTTCATCTGCTAGCGACTTTTTCGGCCATAACTCCTTAGAAATAAATAACTCGCATGATTCATAAAGAGAATTTATTATTTTTAAATTCGCGGTTTCTTCAGTTATAGACCGATACCCCGCGGACTCTACCGAAAACACTACTGAAATATAATTTCCTTCTTTATTTAATCTATGCGCTAATTCATGTAAAAGCGTAGTCTTTCCTGTCTGCCTTGGCGCGTGGATTGTGAAGTACTGCGTCTTCTCTATTAAATCGAATATGATTTTTTGGTTGCGCAAAGGGTCAACCATATAATGTCTTTCAGGCATACAAAAACCAGTTGTATTAAAATATCGTTTACTTTTCATTTTAAAATTTCCTCCAATTTTATTTTTATTTATAAATCAAACAACAAGTTGTCTCACATTTCCACGATAGTAATATTTTTATTCTGATGAGAAATATCTTCCCATTTAACGCGGGTTTCCCATGGAATAATACTGGAAGGTTTTATTTCAAATAAAATAAGATATCCTTTAGTCATGCCGAGGGTGTCTAGATAGCGGGAGATTTGATCTAAGCCTTTTTGTCTCGCGGACGGCATTCTTTTTAACTTTAATTCTAAAACAAATTTATCTCCGTTAAATTCTATAAGTAAATCAGTTCGTCCTGTTCCAACTGCCATTTCGCGATTTATCCTGCCGCCGCCGTTTATTACTCTCTGCAAAAACGCCATTAAAAGTAAATGCGGGCCTGCTTCTTTATAATCAAATCTTTCAAGCCAAACTTCAGAATTTTCACTGTAAAATTCTTGAAAAGCTTTTAATA
>JYNY01000359.1 GCA_000954095.1 Candidatus Omnitrophus magneticus
TAATACTTCTCGAAGGTCGCTTATAATGCCGATATTTTTTATATCAACTGATTAGACTTTTTATTGTTTTATTAACAATTTTTAATAGAGAATAAATTTTTTTGGGCAATAGTTATTTTTAAGCAATGGGTTTTGTTTGTTTATTGATAAAATTAGATAATTCATAAACTACTGTTTTAGGAACATCTTTTATAACAGCGAATCCGCCTGCCGTGTCTCCATATAATGTAGAATACCCTACAGCAGTCTCGCTTTTATTGCCCGTGGTTAAAACAAGCCACCCATAATTATTTGAAAAAGCCATTAATATATTGCCTCTAATTCTGGCCTGTAAATTTTCTTCAACAATTCCGCGCGCGCCATCTTTAAAAACAGGCGCTAAAATTTCTTTATACGCGTTCATAGCTGTCTCAATTGGCACTTCATAAAACATTATTTCTAAATTTTGAGCGATTTTTTTTGCATCATTAAATGTTTCGCTCGATGAATAAGGCGACGGCATTGTTACTCCAATAACATTTTCTTTTCCCAGAGCCTCGCACGCGATTACCGCGGTAAGCGCTGAATCTATCCCGCCGCTTAATCCTAAAATAATTTTTTTAAAACCATTTTTAATAACATAATCTTTTGTGCCCAAAACAAGGGCTCTATATATTTCTTCTATATTGCCCATTTTTTTAGTTAAACTATTTACGTTCCCTTGCTGTATATTGGAATTCTCTATGAATTTTTTTTTTACCAAATTTATTTTTTCTTGTTTTAATGCGGGAAAAATATAAATTCTTTTTAATGTATTTTGCTTTTTTTGTACCACAGGGGCTTTTTTAAATTTATCCAAATTTATATCAGCAATAACTAAATCTTCTTCAAAATGTTTTCCTCCCGCGATTATTTCTCCTCGCGGATCAACAATGAAACTTGCTCCGTCAAAAACAAGCTCGTCTTGGCCTCCTATAAGATTCGCGTAAACAATAACCGCGTTAGTTTCTCGGGCCCTGTCTCGCGCTAAATCTACCCGCTCTTTGCTTTTTCCAGCGTGATACGGCGATGCTGAAATATTAAAAATTATATCCGCGCCTCCTGCGGCTTGTGCCATATAAGGCCCGTTATCTACCCATAAATCTTCACAAATAACAACACCAAATTCTGCCCGCGATAAGAGCTCTTCACCGTTACTCTCTTGGCGCAAAAAATCATTCGCAAAAATCACACATTCTTTTGTAGCGTGCTTTTTTTTCCCAACACCAACACCATTCACAAAATCACCTAAAATAAAAATACTGTTTTTTTCTCCCGCGTTAAAATAGCGCTTCTCATCAAACACGCTGTAATTCGGAAGCATCATTTTATAATACGCGCCATAAAAATGTCTGTCACTTAAAACTCCTGCCGCGTTATATATTTCCCCTTTCTTATCCATGTCTACAAAGCCGACGATAGCGGTAATGCCTCTAGTATGTTCTACTATTTTTTTTAATCCTTTAATATTTTCTTTAATAAAATGCTCTTTAAACAATAAATCCTCCGCGGGATACCCGCATACTGCCAATTCCGGAAACGCAATTATATCCACTGATTTTTCTATAGCGCTATCAATGGCCGTTTTTATTTTTACTATATTGCCTGCAAAATCTCCAACTGTCTGATTTATCTGGCCAATAGCTACACGTAATATTTTTTTATTTTCTTTATTCATTGGTTACCTATTATACGCACCGGGGAAATACCGTTTTACTTGGATAAAAATGCTCAAAATTACGAGACCAACCGTTTCTAAAAATTGCTGGCGCATCAAAAGGAAAGGGCGCCTCAATATTATTTCTTTTTTAATTCATATGTCAAAATTACCGCTTCCGCTATCTCCTTCATTGTTACGCGCCTGTCCATACTGGCTTTACGCATCATACGGTATGCTTCATCTTCCTCTATAGAATGCGCCTTCATAAGAAGCCCCTTTGCCTTTTCAACTTTTTTTCTTGTCTCTAATTCTTCCTGAATAATCTTGGTCTGCACTAATAGCTCTGTATTTTGTATCGCAACCGCGGCTTGATTCGCCACTGCGCTTAAAAGATCTATATCCTTAGACATAAATTCATATTCTTGCGTTGTGTAACAATTTATTACCCCTATCACTCTGTCTTTAACAACCATCGGCACGCTAAGCATAGAAACAAAATTTTCTTTTTTAGCTAATTCTTTTTCTTTATATCTCGGATCTTCTAAAACTTTCAAAATTGCTATTGCTTGCTTGTCGCGCGCGACAAGGCCTACAATACCCTCGCCAACCTTAATTATGCGTTCCCTTAAATAATCAGGACTCATTGCCTGTGTGGCTCTGATTTTCAGCTCCTGTTTTTTTTCATCAAGAAGCCATAACGCGCAAATTTTAGCGCCCATAACTCCGGCAGTAAGACTAACTATAAGTTTTAAAATATCTTCTAAATAAAGATCTGCTGTTATCGCTTTACTAATTTTGGTAAGCGTATCTAAATAATCTTCACTGGTTTTTTTCATATAAACTCCCTCCAACTTTTCTCTAAAAAAAAGGCAAACCTGCTTTTCAAAATGCCACAATATCTAGCATATTCTACAGCAAAGTTTGCCTCTTATCCAAGACATATAATAATCGCGCAACAAACTTACATCATAAACATCATCTCAGCGTATGTCGGCAGTGGCCATTTGTCTTTTGGAATAATCCCTTCCAATGCATCAATAGCTTCTCTTAGCTTAACCATGCTAGCGATTGTTTTCTTCGCGGATTTTCCGCTTGCCACACTTGCCTCAAGTTCGCTTACAGCCGCTAATGCTTCTTCCACGTTAGACACCAAGCTAACTAAAAGCTTCTTCGACTCTAGCATTGTAATCTTTTTACTTATGCTTCCCACTTTCTGAATTGTCTCTGCTAAGACTCCTTGATACTCTAACGCGGCAGGAATTACAAGAGTCTTCGCGATAGTTATAGCGCAATTTGCTTCCATAGCTATAGTCATTTCATACGCGTGATGATACACATCGTTTCTTGATTTAAATTCTTCTTTTGTAAGAACGCCATATTTTTCAAATAAAGCTCCATATTTTTTATCTTTTTCAATAACTTCCAAAGTATCAGGCGTGTTGCGTAAATTAGGCAATCCGCGCTTCTCCGCTTCTTTTGTCCATTCCGCACTGTAATTATCGCCATTAAAAATAATACGTTTATGTTTCTTCACTATACCCTGAAGAATGCCTTGCAATGTATCATTAAAATTTTTGCCTTTACTTACAGCTGTTTCTAACTCTGAACAAATCTCATCTACGGCTTCTGCGAAAATTGTATTGATCACTATATTCGCGCCTGAACAACTTTGGCTAGAAA
>JYNY01000360.1 GCA_000954095.1 Candidatus Omnitrophus magneticus
AAGTCAAGGGAGTAGCCCCCAACATTTTTGCTCAGTCCGGCCCGGGATGCGTTATTGGTTCGTGCGACCAGGGGGACCTCACATGCGGCAAGATTGACGACGTGAGAAGAAAATATACCATTCTTCAGTAGCACATCCCTATATATGAAAATACCTAAAGATCTTTATAAATTCCCCCTTTAACCGAAAGGCAAGGGGGTATGTTTTGCTAAACTTTCGGACTATCGTCTGTTTTTGTTTTGTTATCAGACGTAGGTTTTTGCTCATTAGGAGAGGCAACGGCAGATTCACTCTTGTTTTCTTTGATAACAGGTTTTAGGAAATTATCGTATATGGCCCCTCCGATCTTACTGGAAAGCAGACCTACCAATACAGCACCATAGAAATCATTGACTTCGAAGTTTATCGGCAAAGCCACCGCGTCACTTTTCTTTATCAACAATAGAATCATTATGGATGAAGAGATGCAACCCTTCAGAAGATTCTGCATATGATGACAGCAATCTTTACAATCATTTCCGCCGTAACTGTATGCAAAACCAAACAAAGTTATCAGGATGGTACCAACGAATCCCCC
>JYNY01000368.1 GCA_000954095.1 Candidatus Omnitrophus magneticus
ATAATTATTGGCTTAATGAGCGGATTAATTGGTATAAAGCGCTTGGGATTCGTCCTGAAAATTTGAGACTTAGAGAACACAGGAAAGATGAATTAGCGCATTACGCGAAAAGTTGTCATGATATTGAATATTTGTTTCCCATGGGCTGGTCAGAGCTTGAAGGTATTGCCAATAGAGCTGATTTTGATTTAAAACAACACGCGTCACTCGCGGAAAAAGAACGATAAACGTAATATGCCACGAAGAATGTTTTATTTTA
>JYNY01000361.1 GCA_000954095.1 Candidatus Omnitrophus magneticus
GACAGTCCTAAGGATGGCCAAAGATGGAAAGAAAATGATATGATAAACTTAATGGAAGTCAAAACCCCATACGCTATAAGCAAGCTATTCTCTGAAGCAACAGTCAACCAATGTACAAAGAATAATTTGATTTTGAGACTCGGTAGTCTCATAGGCCCATACATGAGAGAAAATACTTTAGTCAAACTAATGCAACAAAAAACACCGAAAAGATATGGCTTAAGCAAAGAATCTTGTTTTAACTATGTTGCGTACAATCAGGTTTATGAATTCATAACTTACGCTGTAAACAATGAATTGCGTGGAATATACAATATAGTGAATTCACAAAACGTGTCATTTCAAGAGGTCATCTCATTTTTTAATATATCCGCAATAACAGGGGAATTCCTATACTTTGCAGGCAATATTTGCAATGAAAAGGTAAATACGGCTCTTCCTATGTTCAGAAAATCATCTTTGGAGGTATTACAAGAAAACATTGACAACTTGATGCAAGGAGATATCGTTAATGAAATTCACGCTTCTAATACCCACATTGAATGAAATAGACGGCGTAAGAGCAATAATGCCTAGAATAAATAATAATTGGGTTGATGAAATCATTGTCGTCGATGGCGGCTCTACGGACGGCACATATCAGTACTTTGAAGAAAATAACTATAAAATCATCAAGCAACAATCAAAAGGTGTAACTGGCGCTTATTGGGAAGGTATGGAAGCTTCTATAGGAGACGTAATAATAGCCTTTAGTCCTGATAATAACTCAATTCCAGAAACTATTCCTCTATTGGTGGAAGAAATGCAAGAAGGATATGATATGGTCATAGCATCCAGATACTATCAAGATGCAAAAAGTGAAGACGATGACATTGTAACAGCTTTAGGAAATTGGATGTTCACAAAAATAGTAAATATATTGTTCGGGTCTGATTACACAGACTCTCTTGTAATGTTTCGGGCTTTCAAAAAAAATATTCCATATGAGTACAAGATGCAATCCAGAAAACATCCAACTTTTGAACTTGAATTAGCTATCAAATGTGCAAAACATAAATTAAAGGTTAAGGATATTCCTGTTGATGAGCCAAAGCGAATAGGGGGGAAAAGGAAAATGAGACCTCTATATAATGGAGCGACATTAATTGTTAAAATAACATCGGAAGTGGTAATATAAGGATGAAGGTTAGATGAATACACAAGAAAAAAATAGCTCCAGATTTAATAACAATCTCGAAAGAGCTATATATAATATCTGTAGAATAGCGAAGGTTATTATTGTAACAGAACATAATGGTCTTAATCCTGGAATGCGATTGTTAGAAGAGATATCCAGGTATCATAA
>JYNY01000362.1 GCA_000954095.1 Candidatus Omnitrophus magneticus
AAAATTTTTGAAACGCTTTCAAAAGTTTATCCATATCTAATTTGCCGTCAGGGTTGAGATACCAAGAAGTGGTCCCTTCTTCTTTAATATTTTCTTGTAACGCAAAATTCAAAACCCTAGGAATTATTTCTCGATATATTTCATTTGAAAAGACTATATCGTATTTTTCTTTTCGTATAAGCCCTAAATCCATAACATAAAGAAGATCATCATTAAAAGTGTCATATATAAGAGTATCTCCGTTAATAATAGCGCTTACTATATTTTTTACTCTCGGCTCCTTGAGTTTATCTATTAAACTATCCAAATGCGTGTCGCGTCTGGCGATTAGATTTTCTTTCACCTCTTCCGCGTGAGCGAGTGTTATTTTTTTTGTGTAATCACTTTTTAATATTTTTTCTACGATTTCATTCGCTACCGCGTTCACCAGCCACGGCTGGCCTCCGGTTAATTCATAGATTCGATCTACTATTTCTTTTGAAAATATCTGACCTGTATCTTTTGTGTGCTGATTGTATAATTCTGTTATATCTTCTTTTGTGAATGTTCCTAAAAGTATTGATTCAGCTTTGATATTAAAGGGCGACCCTGAGCCTAATGATGCTTCATTCGGACGGACTTTTGTTTTATATTCCCGAACATCTCTTAATCCCACTAAAGCTATAGTTGAAGGAAAATGTTTTGGCCTTCCTTGAAAGCCATTGCGCAATTGCCTAAGCACTGATACTAAGACATCATCGTATAATGAATCTATTTCGTCTAATAATAAAACTATAGGTTTTTTCATCTGTTTTGCCCAAGCAGATAAATACATATATAATAAATTATGACTTTTTTTATATCCTGTAAGTTTTGGCGGCAACTCGTTATTTGGTAAAAATTTTGAGCTTTCTTCATATAAACTTTCAATTATTGTGCGCATTGCCTCCGGCAAAGGAATACTTTTATATCCCGCGTTTTCTACTGAAAAAACTGTAGAAATATAATTTCCTTCTTTATTTAATCTATGCGCCAATTCATGTAAAAGTGTTGTTTTTCCAGTCTGCCTCGGCGCGTGAATTGTAAAATATTGTGTTTTATCTATTAAATCGAATATTATTTTTTGATTGCGCAAAGGGTCAATCATATAATGTCTTTCAGGCATACAAAAACCTGTTGTATTAAAATATCGTTTACTTCTCATTTTAAAATTTCCTCCAAATAATTTTATAGATAAATATTGCTAGATTATAACAGATTGCGCGGGGAAATAAAATAATAGAAAATATAGCGGTTCCACTCATTGTTAGCCCGCTAGCTCGTGGCAGTACGAGGTTATAACTTCTTACTAGGCGTTGTCGCGAAATTAAAAAAATATTTTGCGACAGTACCTACTAATATCATCTATTTTTATTTTACGAGAGAGGAAAGATAGAAGAAATAATGTTTTTTGAGTTTACATTTCTACTATAGTAATTTCTTTATTCTGATGAGACAGAGTTTCCCATTTAACGCGCGTTTCCCATGTGACAACACTGGAAGGTTTTACCTCAAATAAAATAAGATATCCTTTTGTCATGCCGAGTGTGTCTAGGTAGCGTGAAATTTGGTCGAGGCCTTTTTGTTTCGCGGAAGGAAGCCTTTTAAGTTTTAATTCTAAAACAAATCTTTCGCCGTTAAATTCTATAAGTAAATCAGTTCTTCCTGTTCCAACTGCCATCTCTCTATGTATTTTTCCGCCGCCATTGATTACTCTCTGCAAGAACGCCATTAAAAGTAAATGCGGTCCTGCTTCTTTATAATCAAATTTTTCAAGCCACATTTCAGAATTTTCACGATAAAACGCTTGAAACGCTTTTAATAATTTATCCATATCGAGTTTACCGTTGGGGTTTATGTACCAAGATGTAGTGCCTTCTTCTCTAATGTTTTCCTGCATGGAAAAGTTTAAAACTCTAGGAATTATTTCTCGGTATATTTCATTTGAAAAAATTATGTCATATTTTTCTTTGCGGATAATTCCTAAATCTATAACATACCTAAGATCATCATTGAAGTTGTCATATACAAGAGAATCGCCGTTTATAATAGCACTGACAATATTTTTAACTCTGGGTTCTTTCAGTTTATCTATTAAACTGTCTAAATGCGTGTCTCTCTGCGCGATTAGATTTTCTTTCGCCTCTTCCGCGTGAACGAGTGTTATTTTTTTTGAATAATCTTCATTTAGAATCTCAACTACTATTTCATTCGCTACCGCGTTTACTAGCCACGGCTGACCTCCGGTTAATTCATAGATTCTATCTACTACTTCTTTTGAAAATATCTGCCCTGTATCTTTTGTGTGCTGACTGTATAATTCAGCTATTTCTTCTTTTGTCCATGTCCCTAAAAGTATTGATTTCGCTTTGATATTAAAGGGTGAGCCTGAGCCTAATGATGCTTCATTCGGACGGACTTTTGTTTTGTATTCCCGAACATCTCTTAACCCCACAAGCGCTACGGTTGAAGGAAATCGTTTTGGTCTTATTTGAAATCCATTTCGTAACTGCCTAAGAATTGACACTAAAACATCGTCATATAATGAATCTATTTCATCCAATAATAAAACTATAGGTTTAGACTGTGCGCTTGCCCAGTCTATTAAATAATTTTCTAATGTTAATTTTTTTTTATACTTTTCCGGTTGAGGCGGACAATTCTTCTTATTAAGATATCCCGCGCTGGCATTATAAAGAGAATCAATTATTTTTCTGTTCCCAATTTCTTCAGTTATAGACCTATACCCCGCGGACTCGACGGAAAACACTACTGAAATATAATTTCCTTCTTTATTT
>JYNY01000363.1 GCA_000954095.1 Candidatus Omnitrophus magneticus
ATTACTTGACGCTTGTTAAAGAAAATGGAGAAACATTTACGTTTAATCTAGCGTCCAAGTAAGAAAGAGAGTTTTATCTTAAAAGAACAGGCATGGCCAATTTGCATGAAGAGCTTAAGAATTTAGGTGCTCTTGACATAATAATAGAAATTGAAACGGATGTTGGATATCGCGGCAGGAAGTGCATGTTTCAACAACATTCAGAATTTTGCCATATAGGGAATCCTCCTTGTTTTATGGGCGTTTTAGCGTGTTTCCATTTTACCCATTTTAACATTTTTGGAGTGATTCCCTTTATTTTTTTAGACGTTTACCGGACAGGATTGTAGCTCGCTGGCATGCCGCATGGAAGAAGGGCGGAACAAATTCACTGAAAGGTGCCGGCAGAGCTGGGAGAAAACCACGTATTACAAAAAAACAATTATTGCAAGTCGACAAAGCTCTGCGTAAAGGGCCAAAGGCAAATGGTTTTTATACTGATTTATGGACGCTACCAAGAATTTCTAAGGTCATAGAAAAAATTTCAGGAATAAAATATCATCCGGGACATGTCTGGAAAATATTGTCAATTTTAATGTAAAAATACCCAAAAATTTCAATTGAAAATTACCCACTTGA
>JYNY01000364.1 GCA_000954095.1 Candidatus Omnitrophus magneticus
TAACATTTTCTAAAGACGGGATTTGCCATATACGCACTGTTGCGTCAGCTGACGCGCTAGTTACTATTATTTCTCCTGTAGCTTTTATTATTGTGTGGGCATGTTTAACCCAATCCGTATGTTCTCCTAATGTTAAAACTTTTATTTTGTTATCTAGCCCTATTTGCCATACACGCACTGTGTTGTCGCTTGACGCGCTAGTTACTATTATTTCTCCTGTATCTTTTATTATTGTTTGGGCATGACCAACCCAATTCGTATGTCCTTTTAATATTAAAACTTTTATTTTGTTATCTACCCCTATTTGCCATACACGCACTGTTTTGTCCATTGACGCGCTGGTTACTATTATTTCTTCCGTATCTTTTATTATTGTGTGGGCATGTTTAACCCAATACGTATGTCCTTCTAATATTAAAACTTTTATTTTGTTATCTACCCCTATTTGCCATACACGCACTGTTTTGTCATTTGACGCGCTAGTTACTATTATTTCTCCTGTATCTTTTATTATTGTTTGGGCTTGTTTAATCCAATCCGTATGTCCTTCTAATATTAAAACTTTTATTTTGTTATCTACCCCTATTTGCCATACACGCACTGTTTTGTCATTTGACGCGCTGGTTACTATTATTTCTCCGGTATCTTTTATTATTGTTTGGGTTTGTTGAACTCCATCCGCATGTCCTATTAATGTTAAAACTTTTATTTTGTTATCTTGCCCTATTTGCAATACACGCACTGTTTTGTCCATTGACGCGCTTGTTACTAGTATTTCTCCTGTATCTTTTATTATTGTGTGGGAATCAATAACTATATTCGTATGTCCTTTTAATGTTAAAACTTTTATTTTGTTATCTAGCCCTATTTGCCATACACGCACTGTGTTGTCCCATGACGCGCTGGTTACTATTATTTCTCCTGTATCTCTTATTATTGTGTTGACATGCGTAACCTCTTCTATATGCCCTGATAATATCCTTTTTACTTCATCTATTCCGCCTTCGCCGATATATTCCCATTTGGCAGATACTGGTTCCCAGTTAGCGTCAATTATTTTTTCTTTAGATTGAGCATTTTCCCATTTAGCGTTAGGAACGTCTTCCCATTTTGATTTTGCGGGGATTTCTTCTTGCGCTGTGATCTTGTCCATTTCCATTCCATCCCATACTTCTCCGGTTAATTTGCTATCAAGTATAGATTTAGAAAGCGCTTTTTTAACTGACTCTTTGTTTATAAATTCGCGCAATGTTTTTCCAAGCGGAGTTTCGCCGTGTTTTTCATAGGTTCCGCGGCCGAAAAATGCGGATGTTAACGCGATTATTGAGTTATGTTTAAGGCCGGTTTTTTCTAATACTTCATGCAGGATATATTCGTCGAGTAAGTCTTTTGGCCCGGTTGTGTTTTCGGTTTCGAGGATGTGTTTAATGACGTTTACCGCGAGGGCAGATTCGTGGCCGAGTAGATATTTTTCTGGGGATTCGACTATGGCGTTAAACCATTTGAAGGAGTCGCTAGGGGATTTAAGCGCCCCGATGACCGTATCAATTTGTTCTTGCGGGATATTTTGTTTAGATAAAATCTCGCGGATTTCGCCTTCGCGCGTAAGTAATTTCTCCGCCCGGGTTTTGACAATATCTACAATGTCTTGGTTATCGGCGTGGATTTTATCGCTATCTTGTTCGATTATTTTTCGCAAGGCGGTTTCTTCTTCATGACTAAATCCCGCTGAAATATTGCCGGTTGAAAAATCTTCGGTGTCGAATATTCCGCTCAAATCCATTCCGTCTAAAGGCATTGTTGCTATATCACCAAAATATTCAGGATGGTTGTTAACGAATGTTTCAGTGTTTTCATGGAACTCATCATAATATTTATCCATAATCTCGCGGA
>JYNY01000365.1 GCA_000954095.1 Candidatus Omnitrophus magneticus
CTTTTAGCCGTTCGTATAAATTGCGTAGTCTTCTTTGTCTCATTGACCTTTCTTTATCACGCCTGCCGTTACTAAAAGTCAATATATACAATTCTTTTTCTTCTCGGATAAGTTTTACTTTTACATTTTCTTGAACTTTTTTCCATGGTTCTTTTAATAATTGTTTTTCAAGCTTAGACAGTTTTCCTCTTGGCGTTCCGACAAGATAATCAGCATTATGTTCTCGCATTTTTTTAAGACTTTCTTCGGTAGGAATGCCTCTATCCATAATCCACAATCTATTTAATTTGCCATATACTGTTTCTATCTTTTTTAAAAATTCCGGTAGAGTTGTCCGGTCTTGAGTATTTCCCGGCATAACTTCATAGGCCACCGGAAAACCTTCTTTAGTGACTATAAGCGCAATTACTACTTGCACGCAATCACTTCTCTTATCTCTACTATATCCGAATTTTTTTAATCGTTCATTATCTTTTGAATCTGCCTCAAAATATGTGCTGGTAAGATCGTATAATAAAACATCATAGGATATATTAAATAATGTTTTCCAACGTTCAGATAAAAATGAAAATAAATCTTTTTTGGGCGCGTGAAGTAAATCCAAACAGCGATACAAAGTATCATCTAACGCGATAGAATCATCCTCTCCTAGCAAATCCGCCATAGCGCTACTTTTAAACCATTGCCTGTGTAAACGCCATTCACTACCAGCCGAAATCCAACGATACGTAACTAGTGTTTTTAAAACATTAAGCCAATTTGTCCCTTTACGGCTAGGGGTAAGATGTTTTGACCAAAAATTATCTAATCCCAAAAAATTCCACATCTCAAGCGCTAACCAGCATGCTCCCCATTCTCGTGGACGCTCAAGGCGCATTTCATTAAGTTTTATCTGTATTGGATTAGTAACTTTATCAGGCGGATTTATATCATCCGTAAAAATTGATAACTGGCGATATGTCTTATCGCTTTTATCAAATACTTCTAAAGCTTTACACCATGAAGCTTCTTGAGAATCATTAATTTCTCCCAAATAAAGAACTTGTCGTTTTATTACTCCGCGGCGAGTTCTAATACTTTCAACAATGCTGAAATAACGATGTTCTTTACCGTCTTTAAACCTTCTGCGACATTTTAAATACATAATGTCTATATTTTTACACAAGTAAATACTTTGTCAATCAACTAGGTCGGCCCCACAACCATTTTTTGAGTTTTTAAAACATAAAGCCCGCATTAAATGGGTACTTCAAAATTTTAAAATCTGAAAAATAGCTGTTTTTTTACGCGAATAGCGGAAGATGGGCTAAGTCGGATAAAATAAAAAAGCCATAATAGGTGTTTTTTTCTATTATGGCTTTTTTATTTTGAATTTAATTTTTATAATATTTTATTTTACAATGCCCGGATTTTTTAAAAACCATTCTACTGTTTTTTTGAGCCCATCGTGAAAATTAACTTTGGGTTCAATTTTAAGAATTGTTTTTAACCTTGTTATATAAGCATATGTTTTTTTTACATCGCAGTTGTTTTATTAATTTTGTACCGAATTTATTTGTTTGTACAATATTTTTTTTAGATTAAGTGCGTAACGGAAATCATGTCAGGGCCGGTCCTGAACAAATTCTATGTGTGAATGATTTTTGCCTAAAGCATTGAAAGTCTGTTTTGCCACGGCTATATTAGTTTTTTCTATTCCAGAGCCGATATTATAGCTTTCT
>JYNY01000366.1 GCA_000954095.1 Candidatus Omnitrophus magneticus
TACTCTATTTATTGACGATAAACTCCCGATGGTTGTTCTCGACATACATAAAGAAGGAGCTTTAAGAAAAGTGGTAATGGGCGAAAAAATAGGTTCTCTTATAACAGAAGGGGATAAGTTGAATGGATAAGAATTTCAAGAAACAAATTGATGAAAAGATGGAAGGAATATTAGACCATCTGCGTAAGGAATTGTCTTCCATGCGTACAGGGAGGGCGTCCCTGGCGTTGCTTGATGGTTTGTATGTTGATTATTACGGAAGCAATATGCCTATCAGTCAAGTGGCTACCTTGGGAGCGCCTGACTCTCATACGATTACGATCCAACCCTGGGAACAAAAAATAATCTCCGCTATAGAGAAGGCCATATTAAAATCTGATCTGGATATTAATCCAACCAATGACGGCAAGGTTATCAGACTCTCTATACCGCCTCTAACCGAGGAACGGAGGAAGCAACTCGTCAAGGTGGTAAAAAAGAAGGGCGAGGAAACCAAGGTCTTTGTCCGCAACGCAAGGCGAGACGCAAATGACAAGCTCAAGCATATGGAGAAAGATGAACATCTAAGTGAGGATGACGTCAAACGCGACCAAGGGGAAGTGCAAAAAATCACAGACGCATACATCAAGAAAGTGGATGAAATCCTGGCAATAAAAGAAACAGAGATCATGGAGGTATAGCTTGCTCAGTAATTTTATGTTAAAGGTTGAGGACTCTAAGCTTCCAGATATACAGAAGGCTTTGAAAGGCGCTGGCATAAAGGTGACAAGCATAGTGGAGTTGCATAAAGATGGGGTTGCCCCGAAGGTGGGTTTAGCTAAAGAGGCAGCCCCCAAGGAAGCATCAGAAACTTAGTTTTATGACCTAGGGTGTGGTTGACTTTTTAGTATAGACTAGTCAACCTCCCCAAAAAAGGTAGGGACTTATAAA
>JYNY01000367.1 GCA_000954095.1 Candidatus Omnitrophus magneticus
TTTGAAAATACAGTCGTTAACTAAGCATAAAAAAATAATATGATTATGATTTTTTACTAAAAAATATATAAAATTTGGGTTTCAACTGCAGTTTTTGGGTTAAATATCTCTGGCTTGCCATATTTTTTTAAAACTTCATCAAGGCATTCCACACAAAAAGACGCATCCAGTGTGTTACTAAGCCGCCAAGAAAGAACATAACGGCTGAACCAGTCCATAATAGCCACTAGATAACAATACCCTCTGGCGAGCTGAATATACGTGATGTCAGTGGCCCAGACTTGATTAACTCGGACAATCTCAACACCTCTCAGCAGATACGGGTAAATACGGTGTTCCGGATGTTTCTGGCTTATCCGTGGCTTTGGATAGATCGCCACTAGGTTCATCGACCTCATAAGCCGACGAATCAATTTTTTCCCAGCGGTATGCCCCAAACGCCGTAAATACTTCATCATTTTAATAACGCCGCATGGATCTTTCATGAACTGTTCGTCGATTGCTCTGCGAAGCTGGTGTTCATCCAAAAGTTCTTTTTCCTGTCTCTGATAATATAAGTTCGACCGATTGAACCCCAGTAATTCGCATTGCTGGCGAACGCTCAATTCCGTATTATTTTTGTCAATGAACAATATTTTTTGCTCGCGACTTATAGTCCAAGCTTTTTTTTTAGCCAATCAATCTCAACCTGCTGACGGCCAATTTGTTTGTACAAATTGTCTAGCTGTTGCTTGGCATCTGGCTCTTGTTCGTTCTTGCGCG
>JYNY01000369.1 GCA_000954095.1 Candidatus Omnitrophus magneticus
AAAGAAAGGTCAATGAGACAAAGAAGACTACGCAATTTATACGAACGGCTAAAAGAGCTAAAAGAGATGAAAAAAATAACACGAGATGAATTACTAATGAAATTAGGGACAGCGCGTAAAGAAGCGGGAAGAATATGGAATATTATAGATATAAGAATTCCAATGAAAAATGAAAAAATTTCGGGAGATACTTTTACTTTTAAAATAAATCGAGAAAAACTTCGGGAACAACAATTTAAAGAAGGCACATATCTTTTACGAACTAATTTACAAGATGGTGAACCTGAAGAACTTTGGCAACGGTATATTTTATTGACTGAAATAGAACAAGCCTTTAAAGAACTTAAGAGTGATCTTCATCTGAGGCCTGTGTATCATCAATTAGACAATAGAATAGAAGCACATATTTTTGTATCTTTCTTGGCGTATTGCCTTCAGATAACATTAAAACAACAGGCAAAACAGCATGCGCCGGGTATTACACCACGCGCAATCTTAGAAAAATTTAAAACTATGCAAATGATAGATGTACATTTGCCAACAACCGATGGAAGAGAACTTATTCTGCCCCGATATACATATCCTGAAAAAGATATAGCGCTACTTTTGTATAAACTTAAACTAAAACTTCCCAATCAGCCACCACCAAAAATTCAATATCAACCTAATAAATGTGGGGCCGACCTTTTGCCTAAAACCCAGGAAAATAGCCAACTTGTTGCTCGAATAGCGGAAGATCGTTTAACCCCTTTAGACACAAAAAATTATACAGTGCCTTTTTACCTGTATGGATGCCTGCTTTCGCAGGCATGACAAGCGGAGATGCAATGATTTTAGAATTTGTTTTGGAATTGCTACGGCGCTACGCGCCTCGCGGAGAAAAGAATTGAATTTTCTAAATGACTATAGAAAAGTTTATTACCAACCGCTTAATGATTACCAATTTAGCCCCTCACGGCTATTAACCTATTTATTTGAAGGCTTCTCTAAAAAACAATTTAAAATAAGACATTGTTGTCTTAAAGATTTTCATTTTGCTTTTTCCGGCGCGCTTATCGCATCTAAGAATCATAGGGACTTCAGCGGTTTTTACATCAAGCCGTAAAAGTTTTATCAAGATTTCAACCGCGCACACAAAACCTTTTTCTTCTATAAATTTATCGCCGTATTTTTCATATGCCTTACGCAGTACACTTGCTTTATAACACCTATAAAACGAACTAAATGTTTTAATCGTTTTATCGCGGGACATTGCCTTTACCAAAAAATTAGCAGTACCGCTTAAAATTTTTCTTAAAAAAGTTGTGCCTTTAACCTCTCCCTCTTTCGCGTAACATGACGCGAGAACGACACTATTTCCCTCTTCTGTTTTAACAAGCATTTTTTCCAGAATATCAAGATCGCTTGTATTATCCGCTTCCATTGTGACTATTATGTCATTGTCGCCCGCTTCTTTAAGAATAGCTTTAAAGCCCTTATCAAATGCGCTACCCGGCCCCATATTTATTTCACTCTTAACTATTTCAAGAGGCATTTTATTTTTCATTTGTAACGCTATTTTTACTGTATCATCCCTAGAGCCGTCATCTGAAATATATAATTTGTATATCCATTTCTTCGATTCAGCGTAAGATGATAAATTTTTTAAAAGTCTTTCTATGTTTTGTTCTTCGTTAAAAACAGGAATAATAAACCTAATCATTTTACAAATCTCCTTTGCCATTCAATTGTAGGAATAAGACCTTTTTCAAGAGGAATCAATGCTTTAAAACCTAAAATTTTAAACGCTTTTGATATGTCAGGGATCCGACGCTCCACGTCCTGATATCCTTTAGATAATTTATCATAAGGAATAAAATTAAATTTGGGTTTAGAACCTCTGATTTTTTTCCATATCATCTCTCCCAATTCTTTAATAGTTATTTCTCTATTATTTCCTATATTAAAGATTTCAACTCCGCCTAAATTTTTTGTCATTGCACGATAAATACCTTCTACTGTATCGCTGATATATGTAAACGACCTTGTTTGTTTTCCGTTTCCGTGTAATGGTATAGAAATATTTTTAAGAGCGCATTCTATAAAAACAGATTGCGGACCGCCCCACCATGTAAGATTTTGATTAGGCCCATAACCTCCAAAAAATCTTAATATCACACTTTCTACTCCGTATCTTTCGCCATAAGCAAAACACATATGTTCATCAAAAATTTTAGAAGAAGCATACGCCCATCTTTTAACAGTTGAAGGTCCGAGCACCAAATTAGAATCTTCTCTAAATGGGAGTTCCTTATTTTTCCCGTAAACATCAGACGTTGACGCGAAAACAAATTTTGCTTTTTTGTTTTTTGCTATCTCAAGCATATTTTTTGTGCCTTCGCTATTAACCATTAAAGTGTCCATACTATCTGAATAGCGCGGTATTTTAAACGCGGCTAAATGAACAATATAATCAATCTTTTCATCTTTAATTTTTTTAATAAGCTGTTCATCCCTCACATCTATTTTTAAAAATTTAAAATTTTTATTATCAAAAAACGGCGCTATATTTCTCTTTTCGCCCTGCGATAAATTATCAATAGCTATTACTTTCATTCCGTTAGCGAGTAATTATGCGGTTATTGGGACCGATAAACCCTGCGGCGCCTGTAACTAAAACATTATTTTTTTTCTTGTCCTTCATTTAACATATCTCCTTTTTTAAAATTTGGGCTATTCGGCTACTAGTGTCTCCGTCTCCATAATAATTTTTCTGCGGCGGCATTTCACGTGAGAGCCCCGCTGATTGAACGATCTTTTCACTATCCGCTCCGGTTAAAACATTCCATCCGCCTTCCAATGTTTCAACCCATTCTGTATTTTCACGAAGAGTAACACACGGAACTTTTAAAAAATATGCCTCTTTCTGCACCCCGCCCGAATCAGTTAAAATTTTAGCGGCGTTATTTTCTAAAAGAATCATATCAAGATAACCAACAGGTTCTATCACCTTAACATTATCCATATTCTCCAGCTTTTTAATTAAGCCAAACATCTGTAACATTTTTTTAGCGCGCGGATGTATAGGAAAAATAACCTTTTTATTTAAGTCCCCAAATGAAGAAATTATGGAATCTATATTTTTACGCGTATCTGTATTTGATTCCCTGTGAACCGTGGCTAAAAAATATTCTTTAGGCTGAAGCCCTAAAGAGCGCATTATGCCTGACTTTTCACGCGCAATATTTAAGCTCTTCATCACGAGCTCAAACATAATGTCTCCAGTAAAATAGACCCCGTTTATAATATTTTCTTTTTTCAAATTCTCTACCGCTATTTTTGTGGGACAAAAAAATATGGAAGTAATATGGTCAGTAAGAATTCTATTAACTTCTTCCGGCATCGATTTATCAAAACTTCTTAATCCTGCTTCCACATGCGCAAGCCTCACTTTAGATTTAACCGCGGAAATCGCGCCTGCCAAAGTTGAATTCGTATCCCCATAAACTATGGCTAAATCCGGTCTCTCTTTATCAAAAATCTCTTCAAGAAGCTTTGTCATCGCGCTTATCTGAGACAATGCGGAAACTCCGCCAAGAGACAGGTCATAGTCTGGCTGTTTTATATTAAGCTCTGAAAAAAATACGCCCGCCATATTGGCATCATAATGCTGGCCAGTATTCACGGTTATTTCTTTTAAACAACAGGAAAGGCTTTCTTCCTCAAGCGCCCTACTAATCAAAACAGATTTTATAAACTGCGGCCTCGCGCCGATTATAGTTAATATTTTTTTCATGTTATTTCTATCGGCTCCACTTCTTTCGTTTCTAAAACTTTAGTCATCTTTTTACGATTTAAAAAAGAAAATATATTTTTACGGCTGTTTATGAAGAAAACAGCCGGCATATACATAACTAAAAAAATAGCGCCTCCAGCTACTGCCTGAATAAGGACAGTCTTGTCTTTTAAAAACCATTCGCAAAAAACTGCCACGAAACCAGCATAAAGAACCGGTAAAGAAACCGCGCCCAAAAATTTATAAATTTCTTTTTTGATATCACAATGTATCAGCGCGTAATAAAAACACAAAACAAAATACACTGCATATCCTATGGATGTGCCGAATGAAACGCCGTTTATGCCGTACCCAATTTTTACTAGATAATAACTCAAAAGAACTGCTGTTATTACAGAAATAAATGTGACAGGGATAAGAATATTCTGTTTTTTTATGGATATTAAAAAATTTTGAGCTAAGGGGGCTAGTGAAATAAAAAAACACCCGAATAAAAGAATCTTCATGCTTGTAACGCCTGCGCTATATTTTGGAATAACGTAATATACTAAAACCGGCACTAAAAAAAAAGCCGCGGCTAAAAGAACAGGTAAAAACCATGCCATAATAAAACTAGGCTTTTTAACAAAACTCAAAATATATTCTTTTGAATCTGTTTCTCCGAATGATTCCTGCATAGACGGGAAAATAACTATTCCAAATAATTTTGGAAACGTATTCGCGTATGTAAACGCGAGAATCGCTATCGAATAAAAACCGAGCGCTTTGGGCCCCAATAACCGCATAATTACTATCTTATCAACGCTTATTAAAAATGTATACGTTATACCTGTAACTAAAATAGGGAAACCCGCGCGCAAAAGAACTTTTAATTTTTCAAAATCAAACTCGAACTTTAATTTATACCTCGCCGCGAAAACAACATAAGCCAATGTCGCGATTGTCGCGAGAAGCGCCGCATAAAATATTCCATAAAGTCCAAAAAAATACGTTAATCCCAATATAAAAAAAGCCATTGAAAGCGCATTAACTAAAATCGCTTTTGAAATTATTGAAAATAATTTATCCGCGCGGAGAAGTTCAGTAAAAAAATTATAAAAAATAGTAGCGAATATTATAAGAGATATCATTCTTATGCCGAAAGCCATGTATCTAGGTTCCGCGTGCTCAAAAAAAAATGAAGAAAAAAATACAATGAGCGCCACGGCTATCGACATCACGCATGTAAAAACAAAAGCAGTATTACTTAACGCGCCTATTTCCTTAAAATCTTTTTTCCCTCTAAAATACGGAATCAATACCCCAATGGCAGTAAAAACACCAAAATGCGCGAAAAGAGCGTAACTCAATATCATTAAAAAAAATGCCCACACGCCCATCATTTCAGGGCTTAAAAAACGACGGAGGACAATACTCGCCGCAATACCTATAATCTGCCCAACTATGGTACTAGCCGTATAATTAGCGCTGTCTTTTATGATTGTTTTTGTTTTTGACATGATTCTATTGGCTGGATAATTTCACCATAGTTACAACTTTTGGGCTAATGATTTTAAAATATTTAATGTGTTTCTTTTTGATGTGGTTATATCAACTTTAAATTTATCAGGATTGGAATCAAGAAATTTATTTACCGCTCCAATAGCAGAATGAATTTCATTAAAAGGATATAACGACTCTCCAAAAAGCACTTTCGCGTCCGGCCGCATTTCCACTAATTCATGGTAAACGCAAAAAACAGGTCTAGAGCACACTGCTACTTCATAAAGGCTTGTTGACGGAAAATCTAAAATCACCCTTTCCGCCAAAGCCGCGCATTCTGCAACCGGTTTTGATATGATTTTGATATTTGCTATTTTTTTGTCATTAATATAATTGATGATAGAATTCATTGACCAATCCTGCCCGGGAGCGTATTTAAAAATAAAATTTAAATCCTTTCTGCGGGAAAATAAATTTACAAACGCTTTTTGCAATTCAAAATACCAAGTTATCGGATAAAGATAACCGTTATAATTACGAAACCCCAAAAAAAGTTTCGTCGGGATATACATCACTGTCCCTTTAGCTGGATGATATTTCTTCCACTTTTTTTTGACAATTTCAATGTGGCTCGCGTCCTGAAAGATTTTACAATCTCCGGTATAAGACGTTTTAATAGATTTCATATGCTTTTCAGCGTCATCATGCATCGTAAAATAATAATCAAAATGTCCAAGTTCTGTTATGTGTTCGCGTTTCCCGTCAAACGCGCCTGAAGAATGCTGAAAACAAATTTTAGACACGGAACTAGAACAAGTTGCCATCAGACTTGAAACTGCTTCACGCTCAGAACCGGAACGAGCCGCGACAAAATCTATTTTTTCATTTTTTAAAAAATCTTTTAAAATAAATGCTTTAGATATATCAGTAGCTAGCGTGTCGCTAAAAAAAATTTTAAAATACGGATAGATAATATCACTAGCATGAATACCGCTTTTCGCGTCTATCCATGAGAATAAATCTAGTTCTTTTATTAAATTTTCAAATACTATATTTAATTTTTTCCCAAACACCGCTTTTTGCTCTAACATTCTAGGGGTGTCGAGCTCCAACATTTTTTTCGTCCGCGGAAAGTTTAAAAGTTTTATTTGCGATGCTGTATTTTTTAGGAATACTTTTCCTCCTGATTTTAGATTCTCTTTTATTAAAGAATCTACCGCGCTACAGCCGGCGTGCAAGGACAAAATATTTAGAGTCTTCTCTTCTTTTTTCACACGGTATGAAAATTCAAAATATTTAAATGCCTCCCAAAATCCTTCTAATCCGCGAGTTTTTATAACGCGTTTTAAAAATGATAAGAAAAAATTATCGGCTCCGTCATGGCAGATCGCTTTAGACGGATTAGCGGCCTGTATCTCAAATAGTATCTTCTGGCCTGAAAGAACCTGCCTTAAAATACCGGGAATTATTTTTTTCTGGCTGGCAAACGGAGCGTAAAAATCATGATAAAAATCTTTTTCCTCTTTTTCTCCAACATAAACAACTTTATCCGGAGCAAGTTCACTTACAACTTTTTTAAACACGCGCGACAAAATTATTACTGAATCAACGAAACATTTAATTCTGTAATAATGGCAATACGCGGGTTCTATGTTAAGTTTATTTATTTCGGGAATACTTTCTCTTAAAAAATTATCAATCTTTTTAAACCACGCTAATTGATCAAAAAAATATTCATCCTGAGAAACAAAAATTTCTTCTTCCGCGTAATAATCCTCAAGGATAGAATAATCTACTCCTTTTAAATGCAGTTTATATGAAGCCTCCGGAGAAAGCGAAATCGTGTTATGCCCGGGAAAATCAATAACGTCGTCCACAGTTTCAACAAAATACCATATATTTTTTCCCATTTATCTACCTACCATCCCCCTTGTTAATGGAGTTCCCCGCTTAATCGCGGCTTTAGACTGTCTACCGATTATATTTTTAAATTCAGCAGGAGAAAGCCCGTTGGAAGGCCTGATTGAACGGACATTGTCTATAGTAAACTTTTCACCTTTTTTCATATCCGCTATAACAAAAAGCGAACGCCTAAAAATACGGCTGGCCTTTTCTTTCTCATTGAGACCATATTTAATTTCTCCAAGGGCATTCTCAGCTATTCGCGCGTTATCTATAAGCGCTTTAAATTCAGACGGCTCCATTGAAAAAAAACTATCCGCGCTTTTATCTCCGCGTGATAAAGTAAAATGTTTTTCTATCATAAAAATCCCAAATGGTATTGCCGCTAAAGCTACGCCGATACCAAGCGTATGGTCTGAAAGCCCCACAGGAAGATTAAATCTTTTTTTCATATCAATAATTGTCTTTAAATTCATTTCTTCAGGGCTAGCAGGATAACCGCTTACGCACTTAAGAAGCGCTATCTCTTTTGCGCCCGATAACCGCGCGGAATCTACCGCTAATTTTATCTCCATTAGGTCAGCCATCCCTGTTGATAAAATAATAGGCTTCCCTGTTTTAGCCATATATTCAATAAGCGGAATATCAACTAATTCAAAAGAAGCTATTTTATGAAACGGAACACGCAACTCCTCCAAAAAATCAACTGAGGTATTATCATAACAAGTTGAAAAAAATACAAGCCCTAAGTCATCCGCCCGCTTTTTTAATTTTTTAAACCATGCCCATGGTGTATACGCATCTTTATAAAGTTCATAAAGTGTCTGTCCGCCCCATTTAGGATGTTTAATCTTAAAATATTTATTATCGCAATTTATAGTTAAAGTATCCGGCGTGTATGTTTGAAATTTAACTCCGTCAGCTCCGCACTCTTTAGCTTTATTGATTAAACTAAGAGCCCTCTTTAAACTCCCGCCGTGATTCGCGGATATCTCCGCGGCAATAAAACAATTTTTACGACTTAAAAAAAAATTCATTTTATAAAAACTCCTTAACAAAAAAATTAAATTTCCGGCTCTACCCCAACAAAACGCAGTCCCCCATGAATAAAGAAGGCTAAGATATTCAACCGGAAAACTGCGTTTGGACATAGATGAAGAATGCTAAGATGTTCGAAATAAAAGGTTAAAAAAATTGAGAGTCGCGCCATTTGATGAGGTGCCTCATTCCCGTAAGTCAAATTTTTTCGGGCTCGAATTCCCAATTTCGATTTTCTGCCAAAATTTTTATTCCGTAAAATTTTGGCACGCGGGAATGCCTTGGACAATTATCAATCGCTTAGTGAATATCCGCGCTAAAAGACGTTATTGCCCTTAACGTCTTTATGACTACTCCCGCGTAAAAAGGATACAGTGCGGAATATACATCTTCTCTTGTTTTAGCACCTGCGACATCAATAAACTCTTCGAACAAAACTTTGCCCTCGTCAATTTTTTCAGTCATTATATGAGAACCGACACTCGCTCTAAAATTACTATCTAGAATAGCTCTACCAACAGGATCAGCGCCTTTATACGCGTATAAATAGGGATGAATATTCACTCCGCCGTATTTTGGAATTTTCAATAGTTCCGCGCTTACTATTTCTCTGCCGTGCGCGCTTAAAAGTAAATCCGAAATTAAAATGGCATTTTTAAAACCATCATCTTTAATAGATTTAAAAACAGGAATGTCAAAAAGACTTAAAATTTTTTCGCATTCTTTAGAATAACTCACAGCCGCGTTAATGCGACACCCGAGAGAAAGCGCGCTTATAATAGAGATAACTCCCGCGTTCTGCCCGGCCATTACACAAATATTTAATTTTTTTTCTTTACTCACTGGCCTGCTTTCTCTAATAAAATTTCCGATATGCGCGCCGCGCCTTTACCATCAACAAGGTTCATCGCTTTCTCTGAACGCTTCTTCCGTTCTTCCTGAGAAGAAAGTTTTTGAATGCCGCGCGCGATATTACTTAATAAATCAGGAGCGTCCCACACTCCGGCGTTTTCAATAAATCCTTCTTTTATCCAGCCATTTACATTATTCATCTGATTATCAGCCACAATTACAGAAATTGACGGAACGCCTACACGAGCGAGTTCATAAAGAGTCTGGCCTGCCGCGGTTATCGCTAAATCACTCTCAAGCATGGTTTCTCGCATAATAGTATCAGAAGGCGCGATAATAAATTGAGTGGCCTTATCTCCTCCTACTGCTTGAATTTTTTCTTTATCCTTAAAAGCGCCGGCTAAAATAATTTTCTTTTGAACACGCGGAAAATTTTCACATAAAAATTTTAAAATATTTTGTGTCATTCCTCGCAAATCAGTACCGCCGAACGTAACCATTATTGTTTTTATTTCTTCATTTATTTTTTTTACCGCGGACTCCCGAAATGCTTTTCTTAACGGTATATACTTAACACCCAATAAATACTCCTGATTATCCGCCCGCGCATATTGAAAATTTTCCGCGCATATTGAACCGTTCACAATTATGCCGCTAGGATAATTCAACCTCACATTATCGTCAATATACACAGGAACTCCGGCGCGCGCCGCAATTTTTTCATAAAAAAATTTGCCAGCTAAATATGAATCTATAATTACAATACTATCGGACTCAAGATTTTGAAATAATATTTCCTCTTTTTTATTAAGCCAGTCAAATATTTCACAATTCATCGCGCGCGCGGATGATTCCATACTGTCATCCATATTTACTAAAAAAAATGGGCGAATACCTCTTTCCATAAACGCCTGCCAAAGAGAGAAACATCTTGTAATATGACCAAAACCTATAGATTTACCGCCTTCGGTAAGAATAAAAACTTTCAAAAAATTTCCTTTCTGGCATTATTTTTACAATTACCAAGACGGATATTGCTTAGGCGCCTTGCCTGTTTTTTTCAATATGACAGGTTTCGCCTTCGCGTTTTTCTCTTGTCTAATTCTTTTTAATTCTACTCCGAAATGCCATTCATCGCCATAATCAAAAAGAAAGAGCATTTTATTTCCGACCTTTTTAAAAACTTCTTGAATTTTTGTCTTCTTTACGCCTTTTGTTTCAGGATTAAAGGCTTCTTCTCCCATATCAAACAAAAGCTCATAAGCTTTTTTAGAATTCCTCACATTTTTGAAATTATCATAAAAACCAAAAGCATGGTCAAAATAAAAATTAAACGCCCGCGTAATCATTTCCGCCAACTTATACAAACTTTCATCCGCGGATATACCTATTTCTCTAAAAATTTTTTTACCTGATTTATATAAAAAACTCGGTTCAATCCAAACATTAAAAATATAATATTGAAAAAATTTTTTTCGCGAAATTAATTTTGATGCTTCTTTTTTACAGGCTGTTTCAATTGGAACACCCGGCCCATTTTTTTGCACCTTTAACCCTAGGACAAGCAGATAAAACATGACCAATTTATAAAATAAATTTCGCCATTTAATTGCTTTTTTCTTAAATTTTTCATGATCCGCGCAAAACGCAACTGAGTCTCGTAAACATTCCAGTTCATCCGCGGAAAATTCAATCTGATATTTTGCTCCTTTGGGAACAGCTTTAACTATATGTTTTTCAACCCCCTTAGTCACAAGAGAAGACTCTACTAAAAGATTCATCTCACTCTTATTTAATAAAAAAGCGATTTTTCTAATAGGCTCAACCATCTATAACTCCTTTTTGATTCCAATTATCCCAAATTTTAACTTATAATTCTAGAAAAATGACATATCCAATACTCTTCTAGCCAAAAGAATGAATTATACACGAAAATAAAATTTTTCGGTTTAATTCGACAGCGTCATTACAATTGACAACTATGTTAAATATGAAATATAATTCTTTACTCTTTTTATACTTTGCGATTTTATCTTATCAATTCTATATTTCCTCATATGGCGGGGTAGCTCAGTTGGTTAGAGCGCACGGCTCATACCCGTGTTGTCGGCGGTTCGAGCCCGCCCCCCGCTACCAATTAAACCCGTACTACTAAATTTCACATGATATAGTAGCATTTTTATCGTAATCACTAAGCGGATGATAATAAGTTTCTAGTGTAAGAAATAATATTTTTTTATTGCGAAATATTTTGAGATATAAATTATTTTACTGATAATAGAAACTGATGGGAAAAATCCGCAAAACAAAAAGGGCTAGAGAGACTGTCAAATATTTTGTGTAAACAGGAAAAAACGATTTTTTTTATAGGTTGAACCTCCCTTCAAACATAATAGCAAGTTGAGAAATAACAAGAGCCCAGTTATGAATAGGGTTAGTCCATTTTTTTGTAATTTCCTGAGAGGCTAAATAGAGTATTTTTAAAAGGGCGTCATCAGTAGGGAAAAGGGAACGATTTTTTGTTATCTTACGGAATTGGCGATGTAAGGCTTCTACTGATTCTTTCTTATAAAGCAATTTTAAGAACACAAGTTAAAAGAATGATAACTTCTTCATCTTCAAATATCACCCCAGCTTTTTTCTGCTCATGAAGGTTAGATGCCTGCTGCTTAAGTAATTCCTCTTTATCTGTAAAGGCTTTTTGAAGTGCATCACCTGACCGGGCAGATAGTTACCCTAGGTGAGAATAAAGAGCAACAACTTGTTTAGGCAAATTGGCGGGGTGGATACAGCGAGTAAGGATCTTACGTTAGAGATTGTAGACCTAATTAAATATGTAAAAAGTAAAGCAATAACTAGCGGTTGGCAAATGAATAGTATTCATTTATTGCCAAGGATTATAAAAAAGAAATTGAATATAGAAAAAGCTGAAGAAATAATAAATAACTTTGCTTTATTATTGGATAGAAATAACGGTCTACAAAGATTATTGGGTGATAGTATGTTTGGAAATTCTTTTGCTGAATATTTTGTAGAATATCCTTTAGAAATGGAAAGAGTAGAAAAAAAATTATTGGAATATAATGCGGACACTCTAACAAATAACGAAATAATAATAATTTCAATGGAAGTATGTAAAAAAATGTTTAGTGATGTATATTCAACAATCCGAGATTTTATTTCTAAAGGAGAACAAGACTCTGCTAAAAAAATTATAACGGGTCTCGGCAAAATAACCATTCCTATGTTAAATGGTGTCAGTATAAGCAGAAAATTTTTAGAAGACTGGCCAATTATACTTTCTGGAATAGGCGAAGAAACTGGGTTTGAATTAGAGGGTGTTGACAAGGAATATTTGTTAACTACTCCTTTTGAAACTGAAAAAGATAAGCAATCTCAAAGCCTCCGCGCGATTGAGATTAAGCAAAAAGTTTACCGCGAATTGCGCAAGAAAGAAGGTGTCACATTAAAAGAATATCCTTTAAACGACTTAAGTCTCGGTACATATCTCAGCATTTATAAACTTGACTGGAAACAATTCCGCGAGATTATGGATAAATATTATGATGAGTTCCATGAAAACACTGAAACATT
>JYNY01000370.1 GCA_000954095.1 Candidatus Omnitrophus magneticus
AATTTTGGCACGATTACTAAATATGAAAGAGCGTTTTCTTTCATGAGTTTTGTTAAACCCTCTGTGTGGTATCCGCCTGTTACCAGCGCAGAAACGCGCCTGTTTTCTTTGGTCATTCTCTCTACTGTATTTTTTATCATAGCACTGTCGCGCTCGACAGCTGTTTTATAAAATTCTATTGCGCCGGAAATTCCGCTTAAGATTTCACCAATATCATATCCTTCTTCCATCGCAATACCGTATTACGCGCACTCGTCTTTTAAAAATAAACTTCTTTTTTCCGCGTTAAACAACCTTATGTTATACTATTACGCTCTACTCTCCGTTTGTCAGTTCCATGCTTTACAGCCTTTTCAGTATATAGATTAGAACGACTGTCTCATATAACGCCTCTTCGTCTTTTGTTCTATAAATTTTTTCTCTGACAGAATTTTCCAATCTTTCTATTTCCTGATACAGCATAAAAATATTTAATCGGTCATATCCTGAAATATATTTTGTGAATCTCGCGAGGTTGGTATAATCATTTATATTGATAGAATATTTTTCAGCTAATATCGCCAAATATAGATGAAATCCGGATGCTGAGATTTTTTCTTCTTTAAATTCTACTGATTTTTTTACTAGTTCTTCTAAATCAGTTTTATTCATTTTGGCGTTTAATACAGCGACTAACTCTTGCCGTTCGGT
>JYNY01000371.1 GCA_000954095.1 Candidatus Omnitrophus magneticus
AAAATTTTTGAAACGCTTTCAAAAGTTTATCCATATCTAATTTGCCGTCAGGGTTGAGATACCAAGAAGTGGTCCCTTCTTCTTTAATATTTTCTTGTAACGCAAAATTCAAAACCCTAGGAATTATTTCTCGATATATTTCATTTGAAAAGACTATATCGTATTTTTCTTTTCGTATAAGCCCTAAATCCATAACATAAAGAAGATCATCATTAAAAGTGTCATATATAAGAGTATCTCCGTTAATAATAGCGCTTACTATATTTTTTACTCTCGGCTCCTTGAGTTTATCTATTAAACTATCCAAATGCGTGTCGCGTCTGGCGATTAGATTTTCTTTCACCTCTTCCGCGTGAGCGAGTGTTATTTTTTTTGTGTAATCACTTTTTAATATTTTTTCTACGATTTCATTCGCTACCGCGTTCACCAGCCACGGCTGGCCTCCGGTTAATTCATAGATTCGATCTACTATTTCTTTTGAAAATATCTGACCTGTATCTTTTGTGTGCTGATTGTATAATTCTGTTATATCTTCTTTTGTGAATGTTCCTAAAAGTATTGATTCAGCTTTGATATTAAAGGGCGACCCTGAGCCTAATGATGCTTCATTCGGACGGACTTTTGTTTTATATTCCCGAACATCTCTTAATCCCACTAAAGCTATAGTTGAAGGAAAATGTTTTGGCCTTCCTTGAAAGCCATTGCGCAATTGCCTAAGCACTGATACTAAGACATCATCGTATAATGAATCTATTTCGTCTAATAATAAAACTATAGGTTTTTTCATCTGTTTTGCCCAAGCAGATAAATACATATATAATAAATTATGACTTTTTTTATATCCTGTAAGTTTTGGCGGCAACTCGTTATTTGGTAAAAATTTTGAGCTTTCTTCATATAAACTTTCAATTATTGTGCGCATTGCCTCCGGCAAAGGAATACTTTTATATCCCGCGTTTTCTACTGAAAAAACTGTAGAAATATAATTTCCTTCTTTATTTAATCTATGCGCCAATTCATGTAATAGTGTTGTTTTTCCAGTCTGCCTCGGCGCGTGAATTGTAAAATATTGTGTTTTATCTATTAAATCGAATATTATTTTTTGATTGCGCAAAGGGTCAATCATATAATGTCTTTCAGGCATACAAAAACCTGTTGTATTAAAATATCGTTTACTTCTCATTTTAAAATTTCCTCCAAATAATTTTATAGATAAATATTGCTAGATTATAACAGATTGCGCGGGGAAATAAAATAATAGAAAATATAGCGGTTCCACTCATTGTTAGCCCGCTAGCTCGTGGCAGTACGAGGTTATAACTTCTTACTAGGCGTTGTCGCGAAATTAAAAAAATATTTTGCGACAGTACCTACTAATATCATCTATTTTTATTTTACGAGAGAGGAAAGATAGAAGAAATAATGTTTTTTGAGTTTACATTTCCACTATAGTAATTTCTTTATTCTGATGAGAAATATCTTCCCATTTAACGCGTGTTTCCCATGGAATAATGCTGGAAGGTTTTATTTCAAATAAAATAAGATACCCCTTAGTCATGCCGAGTGTGTCTAGATAGCGTGAAATTTGGTCGAGGCCTTTTTGTCGCGCGGAAGGAAGCCTTTTTAGTTTTAATTCTAAAACAAATCTTTCACCGTTAAATTCTATAAGAAGGTCGGTGCGTCCTGTACCGACAGCCATTTCCCTGTTTATTTTTCCTCCGCCGTTTATAATTCTTTGCAAAAATGCCATTAGAAGTAAATGCGGTCCGGCTTCTTTATAATCAAATCTTTCAAGCCACATTTCAGAATTTTCACGATAAAACTCTTGAAATGCTTTTAATAATTTATCCATATCGAGTTTACCGTTGGGTTTTATGTACCAAGAAGTAGTGCCTTCTTCTCTAATGTTTTCTTGCATAGAAAAGTTTAAAACTCTCGGAATTATTTCCCGGTATATTTCATTTGAAAAAATTATGTCATATTTTTCTTTGCGGATAATGCCTAAATCCATAACATACAAAAGATCATCATTGAAGTTGTCATATACAAGAGAATCGCCGTTTATAATAGCACTGACAATATTTTTTACTCTGGGCTCTTTCAGTTTATCTAATAAACTATCTAAATGCGTATCACGCCTCTTTATAAGATTTTCTTTCGCCTCTTCCGCGTGAGCGAGTGTTATTTTTTTCGTGTAATCTTCATTTAGAATCTCAACTACTATTTCATTCGCTATAGCGTTCACTAGCCACGGCTGGCCTCCGGTTAATTCATAAATTCTATTTATCACTTCTTTAGTAAACACCTGCCCTGTGTCTTTTGTGTGTTGATTGTATAATTCAGTTATTTCTTCTTTTGTCCATGTCCCTAAAAGTATTGATTTTGCCTTTATATTAAAAGGTGAGCCTGAACCTAATGACGCTTCACTCGGACGGACTTTTAATTTGTATTCCCGAACATCTCTTAATCCCACAAGCGCCACGGTTGAAGGAAATCGTTTTGGTCTTATTTGGAATCCATTTCGTAACTGCCTAAGAACTGACACTAAAACATCGTCATATAATGAATCTATTTCATCCAATAATAAAACTATTGGTTTAGTTTGAGAAATAGCCCAATCTATTAAGTAATTTTCTAATGTTAAATCTTTAGTATATTTTTCAGGCGGGATTGGACAATTTTTTTTATTGAGATATTGGCCGCTTGAACTGTAAAGAGAATTAATAATTTTTTTATTCGCGATTTCTTCAGTTATAGATCTATACCCCGCGGACTCTACGGAAAACACTACTGAAATATAATTTCCTTCTTTATTTAATCTATGCGCCAATTCATGTAAAAGTGTTGTTTTCCCAGTCTGCCTCGGCGCGTGGATTGTGAAGTATTGCGTCTTCTCTATTAAATCGAATATGATTTTTTGGTTGCGCAAAGGGTCAATCATATAATGTCTTTCAGGCATACAAAAACCAGTTGTATTAAAATATCGTTTACTTTTCATTTTTTAAAATCCTCCATATTCATTCCATGTTTATTTATAAATCAAACGATAAGCTATCTCACATTTCCACAACAGTAATTTTTTTATTCTGATGAGAAACATTTTCCCATTTAACGCGGGTTTCCCATGGAATAATACTGGAAGGTTTTATTTCAAATAAAATAAGATACCCTTTTGTCATGCCGAGTGTGTCAAGGTAGCGTGAAATTTGGTCGAGGCCATCTTCTTTACTATCGCTGTCTCTTTTTAATTTTAGTTCCAAAACAAAGGTATCGCCGGCGAATTCAATGGTTAAATCTGTTCGTCCTCGGCCAACCGCCATTTCACGATCAATTCTGCCGCCTCCATTGATTACTCTCTGCAAAAAGGCCATTAAAAGAAGCCCGTGTCCAGCTTCTTTATAATCAAATCTTTCTAGCCAATGTTCACTATTACGGCGATAAAATTTTTGAAACGCTTTTAATAGTTTATCCATATCAAGCTTAGCGTCAGGTTTTATGTAACAAGAAGTCATGCCTTCTTCTCTAATGTTTTCTTGCATAGAAAAGTTTAAAACTCTAGGAATTATTTCTCGGTATATTTCATTTGAAAAAATTATGTCATATTTTTCTTTGCGGATAATTCCTAAATCTATAACATACCTAAGATCATCATTGAAGTTGTCATACACAAGAGAATCGCCGTTTATAATAGCACTGACAATGTTTTTAACTCTGGGTTCTTTCAGTTTATCTAATAAACTATCTAAATGCGTGTCTCTGCGCGCGATTAGATTTTCTTTCGCCTCTTCCGCGTGAGCGAGTGTTATTTTTTTTGTGTAATCACTTTTTAATATTTTCTCCACTATTTCATTCGCTACCGCGTTTACCAGCCACGGCTGGCCTCCGGTTAATTCATAGATTCTATCTACTACTTTTTTTGAAAATATCTGCCCTGTATCTTTTGTGTGCTGACTGTATAATTCAGCTATTTCTTCTTTTGTCCATGTTCCTAAAAGAATTGATTCCGCTTTTATATTAAAGGGCGAACCGGAGCCTAGAGACACTTCACTCGGACGGACTTTTGTTTTATATTCCCGAACATCTCTTAATCCCACTAAAGCTATGGTTGATGGAAAATGTTTTGGCCTTCCTTGAAAACCATTACGTAGTTGTCTTAGCACTGATACTAATACGTCATCATATAACGAATCTATTTCGTCTAATAATAAAACTATTGGTTTTTTTTGAGAACCCGCCCAATTATTTAAATAAGTCTGTAAAGAACACTTTTCATCTGCTAGCGACTTTTTCGGCCATAACTCCTTAGAAATAAATAACTCGCATGATTCATAAAGAGAATTTATTATTTTTAAATTCGCGGTTTCTTCAGTTATAGACCGATACCCCGCGGACTCTACCGAAAACACTACTGAAATATAATTTCCTTCTTTATTTAATCTATGCGCTAATTCATGTAAAAGCGTAGTCTTTCCTGTCTGCCTTGGCGCGTGGATTGTGAAGTACTGCGTCTTCTCTATTAAATCGAATATGATTTTTTGGTTGCGCAAAGGGTCAACCATATAATGTCTTTCAGGCATACAAAAACCAGTTGTATTAAAATATCGTTTACTTTTCATTTTAAAATTTCCTCCAATTTTATTTTTATTTATAAATCAAACAACAAGTTGTCTCACATTTCCACGATAGTAATATTTTTATTCTGATGAGAAATATCTTCCCATTTAACGCGGGTTTCCCATGGAATAATACTGGAAGGTTTTATTTCAAATAAAATAAGATATCCTTTAGTCATGCCGAGGGTGTCTAGATAGCGGGAGATTTGATCTAAGCCTTTTTGTCTCGCGGACGGCATTCTTTTTAACTTTAATTCTAAAACAAATTTATCTCCGTTAAATTCTATAAGTAAATCAGTTCGTCCTGTTCCAACTGCCATTTCGCGATTTATCCTGCCGCCGCCGTTTATTACTCTCTGCAAAAACGCCATTAAAAGTAAATGCGGGCCTGCTTCTTTATAATCAAATCTTTCAAGCCAAACTTCAGAATTTTCACTGTAAAATTCTTGAAAAGCTTTTAATAATTTATCCATATCAAGTTTACCGTTGGATTTTATATACCATTTAGTTTCGCCTTCTTCTTCAATACTATCCTGCAAATTTCTATTTAAAACTCTCGGAATTATTTCTCGGTATATTTCATTAGCTATTCTTATAGGTTTTGTTTCGCTTATAATCCCTAAATCTCGGCAATATAGAAGCGAATCGTCATAGTTGTCAAACAAAACTCCGTCTCCATTTATAATAGCGCTTACTATATTTTTTACCCGCTCCTCTTTCAGTTTATCTATTAAACTATCTAAATGCGTGTCGCGTCTTTGTATTATATTTTCTTTCGCGGATTCAACATGATCTAGAGTTATTTTTTTTGTAAAATCTTCGTTTAATATTTTTACTACTATTTCTCTCGCTATAGCGTTTACCAGCCACGGCTGGCCTCCGGTTAATTCATAAATTCTATCTACTACTTCTTTTAAAAATATCTGCCCTGTATCTTTTGTGTGCTGACTGTATAATTCAGTTATTTCTTCTTTTGTGAATGTTCCCAAAAGAATTGATTCAGCTTTGATATTAAAGGGCGAGCCTGAGCCTAGAGACACTTCACTCGGACGAACTTTTGTTTTGTATTCCCGAACATCTCTTAATCCCACAAGCGCCACGGTTGAAGGAAATCGTTTTGGTCTTATTTGGAATCCATTTCGTAATTGCCTAAGAACTGACACTAAAACATCGTCATATAATGAATCTATTTCATCCAATAATAAAACTATTGGTTTAGTTTGAGAAATAGCCCAATCTATTAAGTAATTTTCTAATGTTAAATCTTTAGTATATTTTTCAGGCGGGATTGGACAATTTTTTTTATTGAGATATTGGCCGCTTGAACTGTAAAGAGAATTAATAATTTTTTTATTCGCGATTTCTTCAGTTATAGATCTATACCCCGCGGACTCTACGGAAAACACTACTGAAATATAATTTCCTTCTTTATTTAATCTATGCGCCAATTCATGTAAAAGTGTTGTTTTCCCGGTCTGCCTCGGCGCGTGGATTGTGAAATATTGTGTCTTCTCTATTAAATCGA
>JYNY01000372.1 GCA_000954095.1 Candidatus Omnitrophus magneticus
AAAAATGAAAAGAGTATTAAAAATTATATTCTATTTTTTTTCTCATTTATTAGCGCGCTATTTGCTGTCATTTTAGGTAATATTCGTCCCGCGTTATTAGTTTCTATTTATACAAGTCTTTTAACCGTCATTCTTTCGCCTTTTTTTGTAATTATCGGCGATCTATTATTTCACGCGGCAATCAATAAGTGGAATATTACTAGGCCTTTATTTAGTGAATTTAAAAAACAAAAAAGTGCTGAAAATCATAATTTCAATTTTCAATGGCTGACCCTATGGGCGCTAGGCCGTAACATTCTAAACAATAATCGCGGTAGTATTTCTTTGTATGGCGAAAAAGAATCTAAATTTAATTCCAATATTTATATTGGCATCCCGCGGGAATATTACGAAAAATTAGAAAACATTGGTGATATGAAAAAAATCGCCGATAGGCTCGGGATTCAAAGTTTTGTCCCGTTCACTGGTAATGGCCATGAAGCTATGTTGCAAGAACTCAATAAAAAAACACACGGTATAGCTAATACAGTCTGCGCGCTATTGGATGAGTCAGCGCTTGACAAAATGGTAGACAAAACTACCGGCGCGATTGATGTTACTAAATTTGAGGCGCTGATTAAAGATTTTACCGCGCGATTAACTGAAGATATGTTGCGCTTAAAATTAGGTGGAGAGTTAACACCTGAAAAAATCGCGCGTCTCTCAACTGAAGAATTAAAGGGTGTTTCGGGTGTTTACGCTAGAACACTTCCATTGGAATCTTTAGGGCTTTTATATAAAAGTGTTTATGATATGGAAATCAATAAGATTCACGCGGAGGTTGTGCCGAATGTGTCTTCTATGACAGAACCAGCGCGCGGACTGATTCAAAAGGCATCACGCGATGAAAAAGCGTTATTCATAAGCCTTACAGCAGAGAGTCTCGCTGATTTAAGGTTTATCGCGAATTCTATAAGAGACATGGGATTAAACGCGGAACAAGCGTCAAAGTTTATTCAAGTAAATATTTTTGACAGCAATATAACTGTGGATAAACTTGATAAAGCGCTTGAATATTCAGGGCTTGGGGCGTATCTCGGGAAAGCGAATGTTAATTTGGTGAATCAGTCTGGGAGTATTTCTCTTTCTGATACAATAAAAATAATGCAGGACACGTTTGGCGCTGATATAGACGTAACTAAAATCGCTATAGGAGACACAAATCATATAGAGCTTACAGACGAAGATAAAGACTTGCTCAATGATGAAAAACAAGCGCCGTTATATGTCCAGATGGAAGGGGAAGGAATTGTGTCAGAATTATTTAGAGTAGTAATAGAAATGTCCGCGAATAATTGCGAAGTGCCTAAGAATCTAGGTGTTGTAAAACAAATAGAGGGCATCTTACGGGCATTTATATTTAAACCAATAGGAAAAATAAATTATAAAGACATTGTAGAAAAAATGAAAAATTATGAATCAATCATCATCGCGGCGTAATTGTAGGCAATAGGCGATAGGTTGTGAGTTGCGCAACCTATCGTCTATTGTTCTTTTTCTAATATCTTAACATTCATCATCTATTTCCAAACGCAGTTTTTGGTTAAATGAAATGAGGGGAGTCTTGCAAAAAGAGTTTTTTCAAAATAAATTACAAAAAAAAATTATTTTTTTGAAGGATGTGGCGTTGAGTGGGGTATTGTGTATAAAAGGTAATCATCATTTTAATGTAAGTTTTATGACGATGATTGTTTATTGCTAAAAGAATGTGATTAATTGTTTGAGAATGGTAGTTTGCAAATTATGATTAAATTTTTATGCTAAAATTTTGACTTTAGCGCAAGAAATGATATATTTATTTTAAGCTGTTTTTATATATGATACTTGTATTTATAAGTTTATGGGTTGGAATAATTATTTTTATATTATTATTTTTTAATTTTTTTATTGATTTATGGGATAATATTTGTTAGCTAAAAAAAATGTTGTTTTTTTGAGTTGCTTTTAGATGATAAGTATGATATACTAATAATTGATGGAATATATTAAAGAGTTAAAAGGGACATATTGTCTCTATTTTTTGCGAATATAGTTAAAATGTTTTAAAAAGTATTAGTGTTGTGTCTTAGTAAGTTTTTCGAAACATATGAGGGAATGATGAACAAACTTGAGAAAACAAATAACGTTGAGCGTACTGATGAAACACGCTTAGCGGGGATTCAGGGGGCTTTTGATATAGACCCTGCTCAAGAATTAAGCATCTTGAGTACTCAGACGAATCCCGTCAGACGGATATGGCTTAAGGTCATAGCCGCTACTGTCGCTTTTGTTTTTTTAGTTCATGAATTCGGTGTTGCTGATTTGTATAGTTATAAACGTGTTGGTGGAGCGGCAGAGGAGTTGCTTCCAAGCGCAACTGAACAACAGCAGAGAGGAAGTTCGCCGTGGTATTTAAATCGTCAGCAACAAAAACATGAAGAATTGATTAGCCAGAAAATGGGCAAGGAAGATTTAGTCGCGCAATTAACAAGAGATCGTTATCGCGGTGCTGGCGGCGGCGGTAAAGACGCGGGCGATGATTCAGATTTACCACTAAAGAAAAAGCAAGGTAGCGGCGGAGGCGGAACTGACGGTGGAGAAAATCCTGATTATACTTTAACCCAGCCTGATGATGTCAATGATCCTCATGAGTTTAATGATTTAACTAATAACGCGGCAAGCGCGTTATCTGATATTCAAACCTATGACATTACAAAACATCCTATAGTTAATGTTGATTTTTGGAAAGATGGAGCTTTGAAATATAAAGAATCTAAAACTGATCTTGATTATTGGGTAGGTTTTGATTCGACAAAGGCTAGGCCCGGTGAAGAGCGGATGATAAAAGAGACTGTGTATTTTGGAGACGCGCAAGAAGAAAAAATTAAAATGGTTTTTTCCGGATACGCGGATATCCCCGGAACAAATGATTACGCGCCAAAATACCGGACAGAATATGAATATTCCGGTGACGCGATAGCTAGAACTTTAACGTATTATGTTGAAGGTTTGGATAATAAAAAAGAGGGCGGTGTTTTAATCGGAGATACCATTTTTGAAGGAGATGTCGCGACTAACAGGGTTTCTTCAAAAATTACTTTTGATGTTAAAACAGGCGCGCCGATTATTATGGAGGATTTTGTTTATGAGAGTGAGATTACAGGTACGTCTGTAAGCGCGGATAAGGACGGTTTGCGTGAAGTCCGTAAGTATGAGACAAATGAGAAGGAGTTTGATGTTAATGGTAATGGGATTATTGACGCGGGTGAAGATTTAAATAATGATGGGAAATTAGGAAATGATTATGATGTGAATGGGGATGGAAAACTTGATGATGCAGATTCTGACGGGAAGATAGGAGATGTAATTCTTACGAGTATTACGTATTTTGTTGGAGATAAGGATAGAGAAGTAGCGGATTACACATACACAAAAGCTGATGACGGAACTATCACATCAACTGTTGTTAATTATTACCGTGGAGGGAATAGAGCGAGTGACGCTGACTGGCGTGATCCAAAAGAGAAAGTTGTGGTTTATAAGGGGGAAGTGGACACAGAAAGTTTGGACGCTGATGGGAACGGAATTTTTGACGGGAAAGAAAAAGATGTCGTGAGTGTTTCTTATTACGATACTGAACATAGACTTCCCGGAGAAGAAGTGTTGAATTTTAGCGAGTCTTACGCGCAAGGGAATGTGATACGAAGTACTGTTTATTATTACGGGGATGATGAATTAAGGGCAAGCGACGCGAATTATCGGTTGCCCTTAAAAAAAGCTGTTACTTACTGGAGTGATGATGTTAATGATAATGGTGAAATAGATAGCGGCGCGCGGATAAAAAGCGCGACTTTTTATTTTATAGATGGAAAGTTAAAAGGCGAAGAAGTTCAAGATTACACAAAAACATATCTTATGGATGGAGTTACAGCGCGTGATACGACTATTTATTTTTATGAGGGAGGAAAGAGAGCAAAGGATGTCGGGGTTGAAGAAAGGTTAGAACGTTCGATAACTTATTGGGAAGACAGCGTGAATAAAGATGGCTCTTTAAAAGATGACGCGAAAAAGAAAAGTGAAACAGTAAATCAGTTTGGGCCGGCCGCGCAGAGAGGGCAAGAGGTAGCGGATGTCACAATAAATTATTATCGTGACGGCGAGACAGTTAGAGATACAACTGTTTATTATTATCATGGAGACACAAAAGATTTAAGGGCGAGTGACGCTAATTATAGAAGCGGGTTACAGAGAAGCGCCACATACTGGGGTAACGCGCTTGATGAAGTAAAACTTGTTAATTCTGACGGCACATATGATAAAGAAGGAATTAAAGAATATCTGCTTTTAAAGCTTGGAATAAATCTTGATAATTTATCCACAAAAGAAGAATTAGAAAAAGCGCTTTTAGATAAAGCTTCGGGCGGCGCCGGAGATAGTATTAAATTTATTCTTAATAAAGATAAAAATGTTGTAGAGAATATCGGAGATATTATTAAAAGTTTGAAAGATATTTTCGACGGGAATTCCGCGATAACTTCTCTTTTATTAGGGGTTGATTTTAGCCAAGTTATTACAAAAGAAGATTTAATAAAGGCAATGTTGATTGAAGGCGGAATGGCTGGTGATAAAGCGGAACTTGCTACTATCTTATTGGCCGCTGATAGAGACAGCGTTGTGTCAAGCGGAGATTTTATTGAAAAAATAATTTCTATTTTTGAGTCAAAGGGATTGGGGAAAACTATTCTTGAGGAAGCTGTTTTGGGAACTGTTTTGGGTTCTGACACAGAATTGTTTTTGCAAGAATTAAAAGGTCTGGCAAGTAAAGAATTAAGAGATTTTCTTGATACTATTGATTTGACAGCGCTGGGTATTGGAAGTGTCTTGGAACTTATTCAGTATTTAAAAGAAAACGCGTCTGCGAAGGGATATACTGCTAGTGAAGTTATGACTCTTTCTGAAACTTTATCTCTTGGGAAAATCGTTGAATCCATAAGAAGAGACACAAGTTTTGCAGACCCCTCTCCCGCGCTTAAAGACTTTAACGCTATCAATAAATCCGCGTCAGACAACCCTGAATTAATCAATAAATCTCTCAATTGATTCACAAGACTCACGCCCTGAGGATTCGCGTCTTTAATAGTTTGACTAAGCGCTAAAATATCAGCTAACATCCCAAGAGCTGTTGTGTATTCGCTTATCGGTGTAATTTTATTTAACTCATTAATTAAAGCTTTAATTTCACTGACATTGGTTCCGCCGCTTGTTACAATCAAAGCGTTTAATAATTCTTCTTTAGTATTTATCGTGCTTAAATTTGTGGCTAAAAACATCGCGACTAATCCGCTCAACGTGCCGTCTCCGCCTATAAGTGTTCCTAAAAGATTATTAAAAAATTCATCAACACTCTGATTCCCTACTGCTAAAAGTAAAAGTAATTCTGTGACTTCTTCTTCCGTATACCCATTTGCCAGCGCGTTATCTTTTAGATATTGAATAAGTTCCTCTATCGTATCTATCCCTAACGCCGCTAAATCTAATCCTTCCATAAAAGTTTTTAAATTCCCGCTTGATGCTACTCCTATTAAATCATCTAAAAGCCCTTGAACACTAGTCAATCCCGCGCCGGCAAGACTAATAATAAGATTCTCAACATCTTCTGCCGTATACCCATTAGCTCCCGCGTTATTTTTTAAATATTGAATTAATTCTTCTATTGTACTGATACCAAGCGCTACTAAATCTATTGTATCAATAAAAGTTTTCAGCGCGCCGCTAGCGGAACCCTTTAAAGCGAGTAAAAATTCACTAACCGTTCCGCTACTTGATATCACAAAATCCAAAAATAAATTTAATACATCTTCTTCCGTAAAACCATTTGCCAAGGCATTATCTTTTAAATATGCTATCAATTCAGAAATAGTCATTATTCCTAAAGACACAGGATCAATCTTCTCTAAAAAGGTTTTTAGATTTCCGCTACTAAGACTAATAAGCCCATCTAACACTCTTGCCACTTCATCAAAAGAACCCGCGAAAAACAACACGAATAATGATAAAACTTCTTTCTCTGTGTATCCATTAGCGGCCGCTTTCTCTTTTAAATACGCGTAAAGTTCTTCCGCGCTAGTTATCCCAAGCGCCAGTAAATCCAACCCTTCAATAAAAATTTTAAGATTACCGCTTGCCAATTTTTCAAGTTCATTTTTTAATTCTGCCGCGTCTTCTATATCTTTTATCATCACGCTGACTATAGCTTTCAACACGTCATCTTCAGTATATCCATTCGCTAAAGCACGCTCTTTTAAATATTGAATCAATTCACTAACATTTGAAATCCCTTCCGCGTCAACATCAATACCTTGTAAAAATAGTTTAAGATTCCCTTCCGCGAAAGTTAGTAAATCCGTAATAAAACTTTTTACTTTGTCTGTATAATTTATTCCCAATAAAGCAATAAGAGCATCCACATCAGCTTCAGTGTAACCATTTGCCGCGGCATTATCTTTAAGATATTTTATCAATTCACTTATAGTCGTTATTCCTTCAGTGTTTAAATTTATTCCACTAATAAATAATTTCAAAACGCCCGTAGCTCTATCCTCTAAAAGCCCCAAATAATCTGTCAATAAACTATCCGCGTCGCCGATTAATTCCAATAACATAGAACGAATATCTTCTTCCGCGTAGCTATTCGCGCTCATATTTTCTTTTAAATATTCATAAAGCTCTTTTAAATTTGTTATCCCCAATAATTCTAAATCCATAGTTTCAAGAAAATCTTTTAAATTTCCTTTTGCCTTTGAAACAAATACCGCGAGTAACGCCTTCATTCCATCCGCGTTTCTTGCCTTTTCAATTGCCAAGAGAGTAAAGAGTTCAGCTTCAGTAAATCCCGCCTCCGCGCTTTTACTCCTTAAATACTCAATCAATTCAGTCTTTGTAGTAATACCTAACTTAATAATATTTATATTATTTAATAAATCCTTAATATTCCCTTCAGCTAAATTTCTCAAACTGTCAACATAATCATATATTCCATTCGCCCCCGCTTCCACTAATTTAAGTAAAAGCGCGTGAACATCGCCAGCAAGATATCCGTTACCCGCGGCATTATCAATTAAATAATCTATAAGCTCTTTCGCGGTTTTAATTCCTTCTTGTTGTAAATCTATAGTTTTAAGAAAAGTATTGAGCGCGCCTGAAGATAAATCTTTTAGTCCCGCCAATAAACTTTCGGCCTCATTTATTACGGTAGACGCGACTTCAATAAGCGCGGATAAAACATCATCAATAGTATAACCATTAGCGGACGCGCTTGTTTCAAGATACTCTATAAGACTGCTAATCGTTGAAATTCCCAGAGCGTCCAAATCTATTGAATCTATAAAAATTTTTAAATCACCTTTGGCCACGGCTGACAATTTGTTTAATAAGCCATCCACATTTTCTAAAGCGCTCGCTGAAAGCTCAATAAATAATTTCACAACATCATCACTTGTAAATCCATTTATAGCGGCATTCTCCTTCAAATATTCCATCAGCCTCGTTACCGTAAAAATACCTTCTTTGTAAACATCAAGATTTGATAAAAATTCTTTTAAACTCCCGGCCGCGAATTCCTGTAACCCTAATAAAACGCCATACACATCTTCCATGGAAATAGCGGCAAAAAGCCCTAACGCGTCCATAATATCTTCATAAACATATCCGCCCGCTGTCATATTATTTTTTAAATACTCCAATAACCCTTCAATAGTAGTTATACCTAAAACAGCTAAATCAATACCTTCTAAAAATGTTTTTAAATTTCCTTCCGCTACTTCTAATAACCCGGCAAGAACCGCGTCAGGGCTGTCATAATAAATATCCCCTAAAATAGTCCCTAAAAGCGCTGTAATATCTTCATTCGTATATCCATGACTTTGCGCGTTATCTCTTAAATACTGAATAAATTCAGCCACACTCAATATTTTTTCAACATTAAGATCAATACTCTCTATAAACGTCTTTAAATTCCCGTCCGCGCGTTCTATCATCGCGCTAAAAAGTTCATTAAGCTGTAAACCTGAAAAACCCTCTTCAATAAGACTGACCACATCTGATTCGCTATAACCATTAGCCTCGGCATTATCAATTAAATATTCCAATAAATCACTTATACGTTTTATTCCTAAAAGTTCTGGATTCACGCCGCTAAGAAACATTTTTAAATTACCAGAAGAAATCCTCAACAAACTCTCTATAAACCCTTCAACATCAGAACGCGCGCTTTCCGCTATCCCGCTCAAAACTTCCATAACATCATCTTCTGTGTATCCATTCGTAAACGCGTTATTAACCAAATACTCTATCAATTCTTCCAACGAATCAATCCCTTGCGCCGTTAGATTAATCCCTTCCAGAAAAACCTTTAAAGCTCCCGTCGCGCTAGTTATCATTTTTTCTAAAAATACCCGCGTTTTATCTATCCCCAACCCCGCCATATCTCCTAAAATTTTTACTATATCTTCATAATAAAAACCATTACTAGACGCGTTATCTTTCAAAAATAGAATAAACTCTTCTACACTCGTAATCCCTTCAACTTCTAAATTTAAAGAATTTAAAAACCTTCTCAAACTTCCGCTAGATAAACTTTTAAAAGTAGCCGCGAAGCCTGTTACATCTGATACTCCCAGTAACGCCATCTCCTCTAACATAGCATCAACCAAAGAAACATCATACCCTTGCGCTACAGCATTATTCCTTAAATATGTTTCAAGTTCCTCTAACGTTGAAATACCCAGCGCTTTTAAATCAATCCCCTTTAAAAAATCTAATAATTTTCCTGACGCTAAAGACTTCATTTTATCTAAAACCAAATCTATTGATTCAGCGTCAGAAAACACCTTAATTCCTAAGAGCTCTAACACTTCTTCTTCTGTGTAGCCATTATTAAGCGCGTTAGTAAAAAGATATTCCACTAATTCTTTTAACGTCATAATTCCAAGCGCCTGAATATCTATTTTTTCTAAAAACTCCCCGAGTTTCCCTTCAGCTGTATTTTTCAAACTGTCATAAAACTCTTTAAATTCGTCTATTTTCCCAAGAGATAAAGTTTCAGAAAGAGTCATAACTTCACTAGCAGTATATCCCTTCGCAGACGCGTTTTCTTTTAAATACTGAATAAGTTCCAAGACACTTCCAATACCCAGCGCTGTCAAATCAATAGTATCAAGAAAATCTCTTAATTCTTTACTTGCCAGACCTTTTAATTCTTGCAAAAACAATTCTGTGTCAGAACCCAAAACAGTTCCCAAAACAGCTTCCTCAAGAATAGTTTTCCCCAATCCCTTTGACTCAAAAATAGAAATTATTTTTTCAATAAAATCTCCGCTTGACACAACGCTGTCTCTATCAGCGGCCAATAAGATAGTAGCAAGTTCCGCTTTATCACCAGCCATTCCGCCTTCAATCAACATTGCCTTTATTAAATCTTCTTTTGTAATAACTTGGCTAAAATCAACCCCTAATAAAAGAGAAGTTATCGCGGAATTCCCGTCGAAAATATCTTTCAAACTTTTAATAATATCTCCGATATTCTCTACAACATTTTTATCTTTATTAAGAATAAATTTAATACTATCTCCGGCGCCGCCCGAAGCTTTATCTAAAAGCGCTTTTTCTAATTCTTCTTTTGTGGATAAATTATCAAGATTTATTCCAAGCTTTAAAAGCAGATATTCTTTAATTCCTTCTTTATCATATGTGCCGTCAGAATTAACAAGTTTTACTTCATCAAGCGCGTTACCCCAGTATGTGGCGCTTCTCTGTAACCCGCTTCTATAATTAGCGTCACTCGCCCTTAAATCTTTTGTGTCTCCATGATAATAATAAACAGTTGTATCTCTAACTGTCTCGCCGTCACGATAATAATTTATTGTGACATCCGCTACCTCTTGCCCTCTCTGCGCGGCCGGCCCAAACTGATTTACTGTTTCACTTTTCTTTTTCGCGTCATCTTTTAAAGAGCCATCTTTATTCACGCTGTCTTCCCAATAAGTTATCGAACGTTCTAACCTTTCTTCAACCCCGACATCCTTTGCTCTCTTTCCTCCCTCATAAAAATAAATAGTCGTATCACGCGCTGTAACTCCATCCATAAGATATGTTTTTGTGTAATCTTGAACTTCTTCGCCTTTTAACTTTCCATCTATAAAATAAAAAGTCGCGCTTTTTATCCGCGCGCCGCTATCTATTTCACCATTATCATTAACATCATCACTCCAGTAAGTAACAGCTTTTTTTAAGGGCAACCGATAATTCGCGTCGCTTGCCCTTAATTCATCATCCCCGTAATAATAAACAGTACTTCGTATCACATTCCCTTGCGCGTAAGACTCGCTAAAATTCAACACTTCTTCTCCGGGAAGTCTATGTTCAGTATCGTAATAAGAAACACTCACGACATCTTTTTCTTTCCCGTCAAAAATTCCGTTCCCATCAGCGTCCAAACTTTCTGTGTCCACTTCCCCCTTATAAACCACAACTTTCTCTTTTGGATCACGCCAGTCAGCGTCACTCGCTCTATTCCCTCCACGGTAATAATTAACAACAGTTGATGTGATAGTTCCGTCATCAGCTTTTGTGTATGTGTAATCCGCTACTTCTCTATCCTTATCTCCAACAAAATACGTAATACTCGTAAGAATTACATCTCCTATCTTCCCGTCAGAATCTGCATCATCAAGTTTTCCATCCCCATTCACATCATAATCATTTCCTAATTTCCCATCATTATTTAAATCTTCACCCGCGTCAATAATCCCATTACCATTAACATCAAACTCCTTCTCATTTGTCTCATACTTACGGACTTCACGCAAACCGTCCTTATCCGCGCTTACAGACGTACCTGTAATCTCACTCTCATAAACAAAATCCTCCATAATAATCGGCGCGCCTGTTTTAACATCAAAAGTAATTTTTGAAGAAACCCTGTTAGTCGCGACATCTCCTTCAAAAATGGTATCTCCGATTAAAACACCGCCCTCTTTTTTATTATCCAAACCTTCAACATAATACGTTAAAGTTCTAGCTATCGCGTCACCGGAATATTCATATTCTGTCCGGTATTTTGGCGCGTAATCATTTGTTCCGGGGATATCCGCGTATCCGGAAAAAACCATTTTAATTTTTTCTTCTTGCGCGTCTCCAAAATACACAGTCTCTTTTATCATCCGCTCTTCACCGGGCCTAGCCTTTGTCGAATCAACCCCTACCCACTCCTCCAGCTCATTTTTCTCTCTCTTTTTTTTCCCTTTTCCTTCCTTCCCCTTCTCTCTTTTTTTTTTCTTCTCCTTCTTCCTTTTTCATTCTTCTTCCCTTGTCTTTTCTCCTTTTCTCTCATCCTCTTACTGTAGTTATATTCCCTGCTTTAAAAAAAATATTGACTTGTTAGGGTCGGATCATCATGGATATATAAACAGAATGAAAGCGGCTGTTTCTGCTATGGGATATGATAAATCCTCTATAGATATTCTTATAGTTCAGTTGGCTACACTGCTTCGAAATGGTGTAGCGGTTTCCATGTCTACACGTAGAGCGGAATTTATTTCTTTAAGGGAAATCATTGATGAGATTGGCGTTGATGTGGCGCGGTTTATTTTTTTAATGAGAAGGCTGGACAGCCATCTTGATTTCGATATTGAGGTTGCTAAAAAAGAATCGAACGACAACCCGGTTTATTACATACAATATGCTCACGCGAGAATTTGCAGTATAAAAGAATTTAATGATAAACAGGAAGAACGATTGTCTTTGGAAGGCGCTTCTTTGTCTCTTCTTTCGCATAAAACGGAAAAAGTTTTTATACGAGCGTTAAGCGAATTCCCTTTTGTCGTGCAATCCGCTGGAGACGCGTTAGAGCCAAGCAAGATTGTTACATATCTTAATGATCTTTCCAGAAAATTTCATTCTTTTTATACTGAATGCCGAGTTGTTTCAAGCGATAAAGAACTTTCCCGCGCGAGGCTTTTTCTTGTGGAATGCGCGAGGATTGTTCTCTCTAATGGATTAAATCTTTTAAATATAGCCCTTCCTGAAAAAATGTAATGTGTGAAATAGACAAAATGTTTTAGCTGTTCTTACTCTCCGATTTTTCTAAAATTTTTATATCACGCGGCGATGAATATTTTTTGTTCAGTGCCCATTTGTAATAACGTCCCGCGATTTTTATAATCATGCGCGGAGTGTCGTTGGATAAGGAAGAATAAATTGAAGATAAATTTATTTTTTTATCAGCGTATGGCAGGCTGGGTAGCCATTTAATGTTTGGTAATTTTTTTGAAGTTTTTATTAGATATTGTTCATTATTTATTTTTACCGGGATATAAGGGATATTGTTCATTATTGTTTTTGGAGGCATGTTTTTATTTTGTGCGTTATCAGAAAAAGTTGGGTTAAAATTTTTAATATCTTTATCGGAAAGAGTTAAAGAAACATCATTAAATCTGAGTTGTCCGGTGTTTGCAATATATTCAACGCATCCCGGTAGCACCAATGTCCAGTCTCCTTTATTTAACGTTTGCCCTAGAATGGTTTTTATCTCGCCATTATTGTTATAAAAAATATTGAACTGGAGGCCTTGCCCGCGTGTTATATGTCGTATCTTAAGCGTGTTTCCTTGAAAGCTCATGGGTTCTGCTATGGTATTTTGTGTTGTTCCGGGGATAAAGTCGTTAAGAAATAATACTTCTCGAAGGTCGCTTATAATGCCGATATTTTTTAATTCATCACTGATTTTATTGCCGATACAGAAACCGGAAACAGTTAAATAATTTAAGAAAGTATTTTTATCTTTTTCAAGATAGTTTTTATCCGTTAAATATTCAGGTAATAGCAGGACGTGTTGTAAAATATCTTTAATATAAAATATTTGCCAAGAAGAAGTCTCTGTATTTCCATTGTTAATAATGTCGTCGGTTGTATTTAGATTTAAGGGTTCTATTGTTGGAGTATTTAACAAGACGCGCATATTTCCAGATCCGGGTAAGTTTAAATCTATCCACGAAATTATAGTAATTAATTGCGCAGAAATAAATTGGAATGTTTTGGTTAACTTTGCCGGGTTTTGACTAGGTATCGTTAGTTTTTCTATGGTTTTTTCTCCGAAAGCAAGAATTTCTTTTTTATGTTGTTTTGTCTGGCTAAAAATATTTATTAGTTTGTTGGAGATGCCGGCAAAAATTTTTACTTGAGATATTTCGTTTTGATTCGGGGTTTGGGCGAGTAAAGAATTTAAATTTTTTTCAGGGTCTTTATCATTTAAAATATGCCAAACAAAATCGTCAATTTTTTTTTGCGTGTAAAAGAGTTCGTCTGATTTTTTCAGGAAGGAGACTGACGGTTCGAGAGACATAGAATATACAGCTATATTAATACCCAGCAAAAAAAAGAATACGGAAAAAGTTTTTGTTTTTCTGAGCCAGCCCATATTTAACCACCAAGTATTTCCCCCGTACGTAAGATATTTTAACTTTTATTCATTTTTTGGTCAATAGTTTTAATAAAAAAATTAATAATAAAGTTTTTGTGGACTAACTAGAATTTGTTTTGTTTTTTATATTGTTATTTATATCAACTGATTAGACTTTTTATTGTTTTATTAACAATTTTTAATAGAGAATAAATTTTTTTGGGCAATAGTTATTTTTAAGCAATGGGTTTTGTTGAAAGGTTATTGATGTGATATTATTTTATAGAATGTAAGCGGTTTCAAAAAGATGCAAAGAGAAGAGGCGCTATGTTAAAAAATTTTTTATTAGTATTCATTCCTATCTTTGTAGCGGTTGACGCTGTCGGAACATTGCCGTTTTTTGTCGCTCTTACAAGAGGAGAATCTTTTAAAGATAGAATAAAAGTAATTTTATATTCACTTATTACAGCTATTGTTTTGGCGATAAGTTTTATTTTTTTAGGAAGAGCGATTTTTAATGTTTTAAAAATAACCGAGTGGGATTTTATGATAGCCGGCGGATCTGTTCTTTTTATTGTGGCGATGAGGGAAGTTATCAATATTGATAAAAAGCCTAAAATTTCTATTAAGGAAGCAGGCGTTGTTCCTCTTGGAACGCCATTAATTATGGGGCCGGCAGTTCTTGCCACGATTCTTATTATAATGGATTCATATGGTTTTGTTTTGACAATTCTTTCTGTTTTTATTAATGTTATCTTGGCTGGAATAATTTTTTTGTTCTCTGAAATTTTTATAAGATTTTTAGGAGAAAGCGGAGTGAAGGCCTTGTCTCGTATTTCAAATTTATTTTTAGTAGCCATTGCTGTAATGTTGATAAGACGCGGAGTTATTGGATTTATCAGTATGTAGTGTTCATGTAGTGTTCGTGAAAAATTGAAATGAGTTAGCGGTGTTTAAAAAAATATAAATATATTTGCATAAAATATTGTCGCCGTGTAAACTGATAATTAAAGTAGTTTAATTTTAATATGGGAGGGTAACATGAAAGATTTAAGAATAGTAAAGAGCGTATTGATTTGTGGTTGTTTGTTTGTTACTAGCATTTTAGCTAATGCGGAGGAGCCGGTAGAGAAGGTCAGTGTTGCGGCGGAAAACACAAGCGTCGCGGCGGAAAAGGCCAGTATTGATACAGAAAACACCAGTGTTGTCGTAGCTGAAAAAATTACGGAAACGGCAGAGGACGCGGCAAAGGAACAAAAGAATTACGCTTATGGAACAGTGGCGGTAATTTCAGGCGATAGTTTAACGTTGAAAGAAGTTACTTATGATGAAGAAACTTGGGAAGAAAAAGTAGAAGAAGTTGCTTATAAAATAGCGCCGGACGTTGAGGTTGATAATGTGGAATCAATTCAAAAAGTAAAAGCCGGCGATAAAATTGATGTGGAATATATAGAAAAAAATGGTAATAAAGATATTAAATATATTTATGTTTACGAAGAAGAAGAAATTCAATAAACGAGAGAAAAATATATTTGTAAAAAATATAAGGCGTGAATAGCAATAGTTCAGAATAAAGTATTATAAAAATCTTTAATTATATGAAAAATGGGAGGAAGGTTTAATATGGCGCGAAAACCTCAACAGAGCAAATCAAAATGTCCAGAGTGCGGTGAAATATTGGAAATAGATTTTTATAGTGAAGAGGGTGATATTATTACTTGTTACAGCTGTGATACGGATTTAGAAATAAAATCATTGAAACCTATTGTTTTGAAAATAGTAAAAAATAATGAAAAAGTAGATGATTTGCTAGAAGATGAAGAATTAGATGATAATTTGGATGATTTTGTTGATTATGAAGACAGCGAGGAAGATGAGGAAGACGATGAAGATGAATATAACAAATATTAAGCATGTTGAGGCGTCTTGTTTTTTGAGTTTTTAAAAAATTGGCAGAATAATTTTTATTGATTTTTATTTTAGAAATTGTTAAAATGAAATAGTTTTGCACAGAGATGTGTAAAGAGCAAGGAAGCAGTAACACTGCTTCCTTTTTTTTTGTGTTGAGGTTTTTGTAAGATGGCGCTGTCGCAAAATGAAGTTTTTTGCCGTTCGATTATCAACACTCGCGGCAAAAAAATATTTTTTCATTTTGCGATAGCGCCAAGATGCAATGAGTTGAGATTTGTACAAATTTTTTTGAAAACAGGGCATAGGTGCTTTGTTTGTAAGGTTTTGAGGATAATGGAGTCCTTTTTGGGGTTAAGCGACGGATTGTAAAATTTTTTTGTTAAACCAAGGAGGAAATTTTATGAGAGCAGTAAAAAAATTTTTAACAAGTTTTGGAGCGGTGTTTTGTTTTATTTTGTTTTTTTCTCTTAGCGCGAGGGCGGAAGATACTAATAAAAAATGTGAGTGGTTGGGAGAAAAGCAAGAATGGGCGCCGAATATTTCAGCAGGCACAGCTTTTTTAACAAAATATATTTGGAGGGGTCAAAATTTAGGAAATGATCCTGTTATGCAACCTTACGCGGCTATTTCTAAATGGGGGTTAAGCGCTAGTATTTGGGGTAATTACGATACAGGCGTTAATGACAGTTTAACAGAGTTGGATTATACTATTGATTATACTTTTAACGTCGGTGAGAAGATGGAACAAGCAGGGTTAGAAGAAAATGAATATTTGAAACCTCTAAATTTTTCAGTAGGATATATATATTATACTTTTCCTAATTTGGATTGGTCTACAGACGCGGTAGACACGCATGAAATTTATTTGGGCGCTTCTTATGATATTATTTTGAAACCATATTTTAAATGGTATTGGGATATCGATACAGGGCATGGGTCTTATTTTGAATTTGGCGGCGGCCATACATTTGCTTTTGACAATGGGATAACAGCTAATCTTGGGATGGGTGTAGGATATAATGCCGGGCAATGGAAATATTCTGACAGTTGGAGTAGTATTCTTTTTTCCGGAAGCGTAAGCGTTCCCGTTTTGACTTATTTTACGATTTCTCCGCAAGTAGGGTATTCTTTATCATTGGATGAACAGTATAAAAGTGAATTTTATGGCGGTCTTAGTATAGGATTTTCTTATTAATTTATTTTTTATAGCAGGAGGGATTTATGAGTGAAAAATGTTGTAATAGCAGTGTTGAAAGGTTGACAGAAATTTATGGAGAAGATGTATTTAGCCTTAAGGTAATGAAAAATTATCTTTCGGAAAAAGCATTTGATTCTTTAGCGGCAACGATTAGAGATCATAAGCCATTGAATGCTACTATCGCGGATGAAGTTGCCGATGCCATGAAAACATGGGCAGTTTCTCGCGGCGCGACTCATTTTTCTCATTGGTTCCAGCCGTTAACAGGAGCAACAGCTGAGAAACATGATTCTTTTATTTCTCCAAATAAAGACGGCGAAATTATGTTAAAATTTTCCGGCAAAGAGTTGATTCAAGGAGAGCCGGACGCGTCGAGTTTTCCTTCTGGCGGCTTAAGAGCAACATTTGAAGCGCGCGGCTATACTGCATGGGATCCTACAAGCCCGGCGTTTATAAGAAGAGGAGAGAATAATTCGACTCTTTGTATCCCTTGTGTTTTTTGCGGGTATCACGGAGAGGCGTTAGATAAAAAGACTCCGCTTTTACGATCTGTCGCGGCGCTTTCAAAACAGGTTTGCCGTTTAGCTAAATTGTTTGGAATTAAAACAGAAGGTAAAAGAGCGTACGCGACTCTTGGCCCTGAGCAAGAATATTTTCTTATAGATAGGGAGTTTTATGAAGCGAGGCTTGACCTTTTACAAACAGGCAGAACTCTTTTTGGAAGAAGGCCGGCAAAACATCAGCAAATGGAAGACCATTATTTTGGAGCGATAAAACCAAGAGTTATCGCGTTTATGGAAGAGTTAGATATGGCTCTTTGGCAACTCGCAGTTCCTGCGAAGACTAGACATAATGAAGTTTGTCCCGCGCAATTTGAGATAGCGCCTATGTTTGAGGAGCAAAATCTTTCAATTGATCATAATATGATTGTAATGCAGACATTAAAAGATATTGCTGAAAAACATGGGTTTGTATGTTTATTGCATGAAAAACCGTTTGCCGGAGTTAATGGTTCAGGGAAACACAACAATTGGTCAATTGTGGGGCCGGATGATAAAAATTGGCTTTCTCCGGGGGACACTCCGCATGAAAACGCTAAATTTTTAACTGTTATCTGCGCTCTTTTGAAAGCAGTAGACACATATGCGCCTATGCTTAGAGCCGCTGTGGCAAGCGCGGGAAACGATCATAGACTTGGCGCGAATGAAGCGCCTCCGGCAATTGTGTCAATTTTTCTTGGAGATCAATTGACCGATATTATGCAACAATTGGAAAAGGGCAGGCCAAATAGCTCAAAAGCAGGCGGGATTATTGAGATAGGTGTTTCTTCTTTACCTAAATTGCCAAAAGACGTTACAGATAGAAATAGAACAAGCCCATTTGCGTTTACTGGAAATAAATTTGAATTTAGGGCTGTTGGTTCTAGCCAAAGTTGTTCAGGCGCGAATATAGTGATCAATACAATTTTCGCAGAAGCCGTAGATGAGATTTGTTCAGAGTTAGAAACAGCTGTAAGTAAAGGCAAAAATTTTAATGATACATTGCAAGGCATTCTTCAGGGTATAGTGAAGAAACATAAACGTATTATTTTTAATGGCGATAATTACAGTGCGGAATGGACAAAAGAAGCGGAGAAGCGCGGATTGCCTAATTTACGCAACACGCCTGATACTTTGGAAGTTATTGAAAAAGATAAAAAATATGGAGCTTTATTTGAAAAATATGGCGTTCTTACAAAAGAAGAATTTAAATCAAGAAACGATGTGTATCATCACGCGTATGAAATGACTATAGCTATGGAAGCAAATTGCGCTATAACTATCGCGAAGACTCTTGTAATTCCTGCCGCGTTAGAGTATCAAGGAGTCTTAGCAGAGACAATTCAGAAAGTGGGAAGCATAAGTAAAAAGATTACAATGCTAGAGTCGAAGAAGCTTTTAGTTAGCTTGGTGTCTAACGTGGAAGAAGCATTAGCGGCTGTAAGCGAACTTGAGGCAAGTGTGGCAAGCGGAAAATCCGCGAAGAAAACAATCGCTAGCATGGTTAAGCTAAGAGAAGCTATTGATGCATTGGAAGGGATTATTCCAAAAGACAAATGGCCACTGCCGACATACGCTGAGATGATGTTTATGATGTAAGTTTGTTGCGCGATTATTATATGTCTTGGATAAGAGGCAAACTTTGCTGTAGAATATGCTAGATATTGTGGCATTTTGAAAAGCAGGTTTGCCTTTTTTTTAGAGAAAAGTTGGAGGGAGTTTATATGAAAAAAACCAGTGAAGATTATTTAGATACGCTTACCAAAATTAGTAAAGCGATAACAGCAGATCTTTATTTAGAAGATATTTTAAAACTTATAGTTAGTCTTACTGCCGGAGTTATGGGCGCTAAAATTTGCGCGTTATGGCTTCTTGATGAAAAAAAACAGGAGCTGAAAATCAGAGCCACACAGGCAATGAGTCCTGATTATTTAAGGGAACGCATAATTAAGGTTGGCGAGGGTATTGTAGGCCTTGTCGCGCGCGACAAGCAAGCAATAGCAATTTTGAAAGTTTTAGAAGATCCGAGATATAAAGAAAAAGAATTAGCTAAAAAAGAAAATTTTGTTTCTATGCTTAGCGTGCCGATGGTTGTTAAAGACAGAGTGATAGGGGTAATAAATTGTTACACAACGCAAGAATATGAATTTATGTCTAAGGATATAGATCTTTTAAGCGCAGTGGCGAATCAAGCCGCGGTTGCGATACAAAATACAGAGCTATTAGTGCAGACCAAGATTATTCAGGAAGAATTAGAGACAAGAAAAAAAGTTGAAAAGGCAAAGGGGCTTCTTATGAAGGCGCATTCTATAGAGGAAGATGAAGCATACCGTATGATGCGTAAAGCCAGTATGGACAGGCGCGTAACAATGAAGGAGATAGCGGAAGCGGTAATTTTGACATATGAATTAAAAAAGAAATAATATTGAGGCGCCCTTTCCTTTTGATGCGCCAGCAATTTTTAGAAACGGTTGGTCTCGTAATTTTGAGCATTTTTATCCAAGTAAAACGGTATTTCCCCGGTGCGTATAATAGGTAACCAATGAATAAAGAAAATAAAAAAATATTACGTGTAGCTATTGGCCAGATAAATCAGACAGTTGGAGATTTTGCAGGCAATATAGTAAAAATAAAAACGGCCATTGATAGCGCTATAGAAAAATCAGTGGATATAATTGCGTTTCCGGAATTGGCAGTATGCGGGTATCCCGCGGAGGATTTATTGTTTAAAGAGCATTTTATTAAAGAAAATATTAAAGGATTAAAAAAAATAGTAGAACATACTAGAGGCATTACCGCTATCGTCGGCTTTGTAGACATGGATAAGAAAGGGGAAATATATAACGCGGCAGGAGTTTTAAGTGACAGACATTTTTATGGCGCGTATTATAAAATGATGCTTCCGAATTACAGCGTGTTTGATGAGAAGCGCTATTTTAACGCGGGAGAAAAAAACAGTATTTTTATTTTAGGTGATTTTGTGAATGGTGTTGGTGTTGGGAAAAAAAAGCACGCTACAAAAGAATGTGTGATTTTTGCGAATGATTTTTTGCGCCAAGAGAGTAACGGTGAAGAGCTCTTATCGCGGGCAGAATTTGGTGTTGTTATTTGTGAAGATTTATGGGTAGATAACGGGCCTTATATGGCACAAGCCGCAGGAGGCGCGGATATAATTTTTAATATTTCAGCATCGCCGTATCACGCTGGAAAAAGCAAAGAGCGGGTAGATTTAGCGCGAGACAGGGCCCGAGAAACTAACGCGGTTATTGTTTACGCGAATCTTATAGGAGGCCAAGACGAGCTTGTTTTTGACGGAGCAAGTTTCATTGTTGATCCGCGAGGAGAAATAATCGCGGGAGGAAAACATTTTGAAGAAGATTTAGTTATTGCTGATATAAATTTGGATAAATTTAAAAAAGCCCCTGTGGTACAAAAAAAGCAAAATACATTAAAAAGAATTTATATTTTTCCCGCATTAAAACAAGAAAAAATAAATTTGGTAAAAAAAAAATTCATAGAGAATTCCAATATACAGCAAGGGAACGTAAATAGTTTAACTAAAAAAATGGGCAATATAGAAGAAATATATAGAGCCCTTGTTTTGGGCACAAAAGATTATGTTATTAAAAATGGTTTTAAAAAAATTATTTTAGGATTAAGCGGCGGGATAGATTCAGCGCTTACCGCGGTAATCGCGTGCGAGGCTCTGGGAAAAGAAAATGTTATTGGAGTAACAATGCCGTCGCCTTATTCATCGAGCGAAACATTTAATGATGCAAAAAAAATCGCTCAAAATTTAGAAATAATGTTTTATGAAGTGCCAATTGAGACAGCTATGAACGCGTATAAAGAAATTTTAGCGCCTGTTTTTAAAGATGGCGCGCGCGGAATTGTTGAAGAAAATTTACAGGCCAGAATTAGAGGCAATATATTAATGGCTTTTTCAAATAATTATGGGTGGCTTGTTTTAACCACGGGCAATAAAAGCGAGACTGCTGTAGGGTATTCTACATTATATGGAGACACGGCAGGCGGATTCGCTGTTATAAAAGATGTTCCTAAAACAGTAGTTTATGAATTATCTAATTTTATCAATAAACAAACAAATCGAGAATTAATTCCAAAAACTATTATAAAACGCGCGCCATCAGCGGAGTTAAGACCGAATCAGAAAGACACAGATTCTTTGCCGGAGTATAATATTTTGGATCAGATACTTAAGTTGTATATTGAAGAAGATAAAAGTATTATTGATATACAAAAAACAGGCGCCGGAAAAACAGTGATTAAAAATATAATTAATCTTGTTGATAAAAGTGAATATAAAAGGCGCCAATCCCCGCCGGGTATCCGCATTACACCTAAATCATTCGGTAAAGATAGACGTCTTCCAATAACAAATAAATATCAAGAATAATGTCGCAATTTTTTATTGTAAGAATATGCCGCAAAGATTGAGATATAAATAAAGCACATCAACTAATGTAAAAAATTTATGGTATTATAAAAAGTTTTAGGCTTACTTGACTCTATTCAATTGGTTAAGTATACTTGCTTTCGATGTTTGTTATGAAAGAATATTTCTATTAAGAAATAAATATAATAACCGGTTATTTTTGTTTTTATATGGGAGGGGGCAAAAATGGGCGAATCAAGTCATATGAATGACAGCGTGAATACTTCGCGCGACTGTCAGTCTGGCTATGGGTATGGGCTTCCTTGCGGATATGGGGACAATAAAGTTGTTCTCATGATTAGAGATCCGTGGACGCTTTTTACTTATTGGGAGACGCAAGGCGAAGTGGAAGACAAAGTCCGTTGCGAAATTAATAGAAGAGGCTTTGTTCCGAGTAAAAAAATTTTGAGGGTTTATGATGTGTCTGGCATGGTTCCAAAAATAGTGTATGATTTTGAGTTGAAACATTGGGTTACCAGCTGGTATGTACACATTAGCGTGCCTAATTTGAAATGGATTGTTGAAGTAGGCATTTTATGCGTTACTGGAGAATTCTTTTCTCTGGCGAAGTCGAATATTGTGCAGGGCCCCCCATACGGAATGTCAGATATATGTGATGATGAATGGATGTGTTCAGAAGAACTTTATTATAAACTTTTTGCCGTTACCGGAGGCAGTTCTGTTGGAACAAGCTCTATGGAAATGAGAGAATCTCTTGAAAGGCACTTAAAGAGCTGGCTTTCTTCCGGCGGAGTCGGGAATTTACACGAGAGCATGTTTGGTAGCGCGAGTTTTCTTATCGCCCAAGAAAAAAAGCGCGACAATAAAGAAGAAGATAGTACAGTATCTAAAAAGAAATAATTAGGCAAAATTTATAATAAATCAAATCATTAACAAAACGAGGAATAATATGGAAAAAGGATATTTAGCTTTGGTCCTGCATGCGCATCTGCCTTTTATCAGGCATCCTGAACATGAAAATTTTCTCGAAGAAAATTGGTTTTTTGAAGCAATAACCGATACGTATATTCCGCTTATAAAAGTATTTGACGGCCTTTTAAACGACGGGGTTGATTTTAATATAACTGTTTCGTTAAGCCCGCCTCTTATGAATATGTTGCGGGATGAACTTTTAGTAAATAGATATATAAAGCATTTAGACCGATTAATAGCGCTTTCTTCTAGAGAAATAGAAAGGACTAGAGGTGATGAAAGCGTGAATAAATTAGCGGTAATGTATAGAGACAGATATCTTGAAACAAAATATATTTTTTGCGACAAATATAACAAAGATCTTTTACAGGCATTTAAAAAATTTCACGACGCGGGGAAGGTGGAAGTTATAACTTGTTGCGCTACTCATGGTTATTTGCCGTTAATGGATTTATATAAACCGGCGGTGCGCGCGCAGGTTAAAGTCGCGGTTGACACTTTTAAATCAGTTTTTGGAACTATTCCAAAAGGCATTTGGATTCCTGAATGCGGGTATCATCCGGGGCATGATGAAATTTTGGCAGAATTCGGAATAAGATACTTTTTTGTGGAGACGCATGGAATTTTATTTGGTAGCCCAAGACCTCGGTATGGCGTTTATAGCCCGTATCTTTGTAAATCAGGCGTAGCGGCTGTTGGGAGAGATTTGGAAAGTTCAAAAGCTGTATGGAGTTCTAAAGAAGGCTATCCGGGAGATTTTAATTATAGAGAATATTATAGAGACATAGGCTATGATTTAGATTATGACTATGTTAAACCGTATATAAATTCAAGCGGAGTTAGAGTAAATACAGGGATAAAGTATCATCGCATAACAGGCACGGGAGATTTTAAAGACATATATAATCGTGATGTCGCAATGGAGCGAGTCGGGTCTCACGCGGCTAACTTCATGTTTAATAGAGAAAAACAAGTGGAACATCTTTCTAATATTATGGATCGGAAACCTCTTATTGTTTCCCCATATGACGCTGAACTTTTTGGGCATTGGTGGTATGAAGGCCCGGAATGGATTAACTGTCTTTTAAGAAAAATACATTATGATCAAAATACGGTAAAGACCACGACACCCGGAAAATATTTGGAGATGTATGATAGATATCCAGTTATCCAGCCGTCAATGTCAAGCTGGGGATGCAAGGGATATAGCGAGGTTTGGCTTGATGGATGTAATGATTGGATTTACAAACATCTTCATAAAATAGCGGAACTTATGATACAATCTGCGCGTGATTATAAATTTTCAACAGATGAAATGTCTAAAAGAATTTTAAATCAAATGGCGAGAGAGCTTTTACTCGCGCAGTCAAGCGATTGGGCTTTTATAATGAAAACAGGCACGTTTGTCAGTTACGCGGTCAACAGGACTCGTGAACATATCGGTAGATTTTTAGCGCTACACGAACAATTGAGGCATGGTAATATTGACATGAATATGTTAATGGAAGCAGAGGGGAAGTATAATATTTTTAAAGATATAGACTATAAGGTATATTCTTAAAATATTTAGGCAAAGGAGAGAGAAGTATGCCAATACCAAAAAAAGAAATAAAAAAAGCGTTGGTTAGCGGTAAGGACAAAAAAATAGTAAAAGTTAAAGCGCAAAAAAAGACCAGTACTAAAATTATAGATAAGCCGAAAAAAGCAGTAATACAGCCGTCTAGCGCGGGCAATAAAAAAGTTATAGAAGAAAAAAGTGCGAGTAAAACAAAAATACAAGAAATCGTAAAAAAGAATACTGATAACAAAATTAAAATAAAAAATTTGACTAACGAGGAAATTTGCATTTTGATAAAAGAACAAGCGTATAATTTTTTTATAGAGCGCGGGTGTACTCACGGAAATGATTTAAATGATTGGTATATGGCAGAGCAGGCAGTCAGCAAATATGTTAATATCCCATGGGTAAGAAGATAATATTTGTGGTAAGTTGATGTGGTTTTTTGGTAATTTTATATTTTAAAACTATATTAGAAACGGGGAAATATGGACCCTTTAAAGGAAGTATTGTGTGTTGTTTTAGGCGGCGGCAGAGGAACAAGGCTGTATCCTCTTACAAAAGAAAGATGTAAACCCGCAGTTCCTCTTTTTGGGAAACACAGGCTTATTGATATACCGATAAGCAATTGTCTTAACGCGGATTTAAGAAAAATTTATATTCTTACACAGTTTAATTCAGAATCTTTGAATAAACATGTAAGCCGTACGTATAAGATGGAATCCTTTTCAAAAGGATTTGTTGAAATTATGGCGGCTGAACAGTCCATGGATAATACTAATTGGTTCCAAGGGACAGCGGACGCGGTAAGAAGATGCCTTAAACATTTTAATGATCCGTATATAAAATATGTGCTTATTCTTTCAGGGGATCAATTATACAGATTAAATTTAAAAGATGTTATTTATTATCATTTGGAAAAACACGCGGAAGTTACTGTAGCGTGTAACCGCGTTTCTCCGGAGGAAACCGCGGGTTTTGGAATTATGTCAATAGATAAAAATTCACGCATAGTTAATTTTGTTGAAAAGCCAAAGGATATATCTTTAATATCTAAAATGGCTATTACAGACAACGGTAAGACATCTTTTCTAGGATCTATGGGTATATACATGTTCAATAAACAAGTGCTTATTGAGCTTTTGGCAAAAAATTATCAGATAGATTTCGGGAAAGAAGTAATACCCGAGGCAATTAATGTTAGAGATACTTATGCTTATGTTTTTGATGGGTATTGGAGAGATATTGGAACAATTAAAACTTTTTATGACGAAAATTTGCGCTTCGCGGAACAGATACCGCCGCTTAATATGTATGATGAAACATGGCAGATTTTTACAAAGCCTAGATATTTGCCGCCGGCAAGAATTGAGAACTGCCAAATAGAAAGAAGTATTATCGCGGAAGGTTCGAAAATTTTCGCGTCAAAAATAACGCATTCTATCATAGGGATAAGATTTATTGTTGGGAAGGGAACAACGATAAAAGAAACAATTACAATGGGATGCGATTATTATGAAACAGATCAGCAGGTGGAAGAAAATCATATGAAGGGAATACCTTGTTTAGGAGTAGGAGCAAATTGTCACATAGAGAAAGCTATTTTGGATAAAAACGTTCGCATAGGGGATAATGTAAAAATTCTTAATGAAAAAAATATTCAAAATCATGATGGGCCGAATTATTTTATCAGGGACGGCATTGTGGTTATTAATAAAAACACCGTAATTCCTTCAGGGACGGTCATATAGTCGGTTTAATTATAGATCTTGGTCATTAAGCCGGAATACAAAAGACATTTTATCTTTTGCGTTCCGGCTTTTTAGTTTAGAATGCAGGCTTATATGGGAAAAAAAATATTTAACATTTTAGTTATAAATGCAAGCCCGCGTATTGGCGGCAATACTGATATTTTATTAAAAGAAGCCATAAGGGGTGCGCTAGAAGAGGGCGCTACGATAGAATATGTGGCGTTGAATAAATTAGCCGTTAAGCCTTGCCAAGGTTGTGATTCCGCCCCAAGCGAGGGACAGTGTATTTTTAAAGATGATATGCGGGAGATATATAATAAAGTTAAAACCGCGGACGCGCTTATTATCGGTTCTCCAATTTTTTTCGGCAGTATAACCGGGCAATTAAAAAATATGATAGATCGTTTCCAATGCGTTTGGTACGCGAAAAATATTTTAAACAAAATAACAGGGTTTGAATCTAAAAAAGTTTGCGCGTTTATTTCTGTTTCCGCGGCAGACAGGCCAGACTTTTTTGCCAATGCTAAATTTATAGTTAAACATTTTTGCGCTACAATAAACGCGTTTTATTCTGAAGAACTTTTTTGTCCCAATCTTGAAGAAAAAGGCGAAGCCGGAAAACATCCGGAGTTATTACAACAAGCTTTTACTTTAGGCCGCAAAATTGCCTCCAACAAATAACCCAAGCCATATTTATAATATATTTTTGTACAATTTGACAGAATAGAGGACACAAGGCATATTTAATATACAGGTATAGATATGTGTTGTTTTTTTTGTGTATTTTTTTAAGGCGAGGGTTATATGAATATTAAAAATATGGATTTATTGTTTTATGAAGAGGGGGCTTCTAGCGGTAGCGCGCCGGCGCCTAGCCAAGATAAAGATATTTTAATAAAACGTGTAATTTTTGATGAGAACACAGAAATTAATGATGGAGAAAAATTACCGGTACATGATTCTATAAAACTAATAAGGTATCGTACAATTAAGAAAAATTCAGGGCTTGGCTGGTGGTCAGCTATAGTTCTTTTAGAGGACCATAAAAGAAGAGAAATATGTTTTTATCGTTGGAAAAAAAGAAACAAGGAATGGAAGCGCGATAAAAAACTTCATATCCGTTCTAAGCAAGAGTGGAATTCTTTGAAAGAAGCAGTGGAGCCGTTTTTAAACGAGTTGGGATGATATTTTAATCTAAAAATTTTAGTCATCCGCAGTTATTCCAAATATAGTTCCAAGAATTAACAGAAAGCGTAGAACATAAAAGCATGAAGAGTATCTCTTTTTTTAAACAACATAAGCTTATTATAATATTTTTTTTTATAGTATTTTTTTTAGCAGGTTTGAGTATATATAAAGATTATGGAATTAGTTGGGATGAAAAATGGCAGAGAGATTTAGGGACGCTTTCTGTTGACTATGTTTTTAAAGGCGACAGGAGCCTGCTTTCTTACAAAGATAAGTACTATGGCCCTGTTTTTGAGATGCTCTTAGTAGCAGTAGAGCGAGTGTTTAATTTAACCAGCGACAGCCGGATACTATATTTTTCGCGGCATTTAGTAACATTTATATTTTTTTATATAAGTGTAATATTTTTTTATAAATTATGCAGGGATAAATTTAAAAGCTGGCAAATGGGTTTATTGGGTGCGGTGTTTTTAGTTTTAAGCCCGCGTATTTTTGCTCATGCGTTTTATAATTCAAAAGATTTGCCGTTTTTGTCGGTTTTTATAATAAGTATTTATACACTTTTTTGGTATTTGGAACGTAAAAGTTTTTTTAGGGCATTTTGTCACGCGTTAGTGTGCGGGATACTTATTGATATTAGAATTATGGGAATCATGGTGCCGCTATTCACCGTATTCGCGTTTAGTGTAGATTTTTTAGCGCAAGGCAGGCGGGAAAATTTTTTAAAAAATATTTTTAGTGTATTTGTTTATTGTTTATTTTTGGTGATTTTTATTATCCTTTTCTGGCCAATGCTTTGGGAAAGTCCCGTGCATCATTTTATAATGGCGTTTAAAGAAATGAGCAAGTTCCCATGGCAAAATCATGTTCTGTATATGGGGAAATATATTCCGGCAACAAATCTTCCGTGGCATTATCTATCGGTATGGATAATAATCACAACACCTATAGTTTATTTTATTTTATTTTTTGTCGGACTTTTTGCCGATGTTAAGGAATGTATTTTAGCCGTAAAAGAAAAGCGAAAAGATTTATATATAAAAATTAGAGACGGTATTATTTTTTTATCTTGGTTTTTTGCCCCGATAATTGCGGTAATTGTTTTAAAGTCTGTAGTGTATGATGAGTGGCGGCAGGTATTTTATATTTATCCCGCGTTTATAATTATAGCGCTTAGTGGAGTGAGATTTATAAATGATTTAATAAATAGTAAATTAAAGAAAGTAACCAGTCGCATTCTGTGGCAAAGAATTTTTATAGGAGCGATCCTTGTAAATATTTTTAGTCTTTTAGGTTTTATGATTAACGCACATCCTTATGAAAACCTTTATTTTAACCGGTTCGCTGGAAAAAATTTACAGGAAATAAAACACAAATATGAATTAGATTATTGGGGCACGTCATATCGAAAAGGGTTGGAATATATTTTAGAACATGATAAGCGCGCAATAATAAAAGTTTTAGGTGCTAATACTCCTGTTTTGCTTAATGCTTTTATTTTGCCGGAGGAAGATAAAAAACGTATAAAGTTTGTCGAGACAATTGATGACGCGGAATATTTTATAAGTAATTACCGTTGGCATCATGAAGATTACCCGATAAAAAATAAAGAAGTTTATTCAGTGGAACGCGGCGGCGCCAAGGTTATGACAGTTTTTAAAAGATAGGGAGAGATAATAACTATGGTAAAGTCAAAGTGGCTACAAATATTTGTAATAGCAATAGCGTGTTTTATTGTATACGCCAAATCTTTAAATAACGGTTTTATTTGGGATGATGATCAATATGTTCATAAAAATCATTGGATAAGTGAGTCTGAAGGTCCAAAAGTTTTTTGGCTTACTAGAGAGATGCCGCAATATTATCCAATGGTATTTACAACATTTTGGTTAGAACATAAGGCATGGGGGCTTAATGCCAAAGGGTATCATTCGGTAAATTTATTATTTCATATTTTAAACGCGGTTTTTTTATTTTTTTTAGTTCATAAGCTATATCCGCGTATAGCCTTTTTTGTCGCGTTATTGTTCGCGGTGCATCCTATTCAAGCAGAAACTGTTGCTTGGATAACTGAGCGGAAAAATGTTTTAAGTTTATTTTTTCTTTTATCCAGCGCCTTGGCATATGTGCGGTTTGACCAGAAAAAAAATACGGTGAACTATTTGCAAAGTATAGTATTTTTTGTTTTAGCGCTTTTGAGTAAATCTATTGCAGCTTTTTTCGCGTGTGTGCCGATTATTTATAAATGGTGGAAAGACGGCAGGCTTGCTTGGCGTGAAGTTATTATTTCGATTCCATTTTTTGGAGTAGGCCTTGTAGCTGGTTTAAATACTGCTTATTTGGAAGTTCATAAAGTAGGCGCGCTAGGCATGGAATGGGATTTTACTTTTTTAGAGCGGATAGTGTTAATGGGCCGGACATTATTTTTTTATATATATAAACTTTGCGTTCCTTTGGAATTTATGTTTTTTTATCCGCGGTGGACAATAAATATTTATGAAATAGGGCAATGGGTTTTTGTCTCGATTATAGCAGGCATTCCTATTATTTTCTTTTTAGCGCGAAAAAAAATAGGAAGAGGCGCGGTTACTCTTTTTATTCTTTATATCCTTTCGATGCTACCGGCTTCCGGGATTTTGAATGTGTATCCAATGCAGTATTCTTTTGTCGCGGATCACTTCTCCTATTTATCCGTGCCGATTCTTTTGATTTTAATTTGTTCCGCGGGAGTTTTTTTATTAGACAGAATAAATAATAGTAAATATTTTTCCAGAAAAGGCAAAATGAAAAATTATGTTACTGGCGCCGGTATAGCCATGGTAATTTATCTTGGAATTAAAACAATGCTTTTAACAGGAGATTATAAAGACGAACGGACGCTATGGGAAAATCTTTTAAAAAAGAATCCTACCGCGGGAATAGCGTGTAATAATTTAGGAAATATTTACGCTTTGGAAAATAAAAACAAAGAAGCCATGGAGCTCTTTTTGCAAGCAATGAGGCTAGAGCCTAGAAACGCTAAAGCATATACGAATATGGGTAACGCGTATTATATGAAAGGCAACGCAAAAGACGCGTTATATTATTATCAACAAGCCGCTGTTATCGATCCTAGCTTTTATGAAACATACAACAATATTGCTAGCGCTTACGCGGTATTAGGTGAAAATGGAAAAGCGGTTCTTTATTATAAAAAGGCCTTGTCATTGAATCCTCAATTCCCATGGTCGCACAATAATTTGGGAAGAATATACCAGAGGATGGGGAAATATGACGAGGCAATAGCGTCATATAAAAAAGCGATAGAATTTACGCCATGGTTTCAGCAGGCATATGTAAATTTGGCTAAACTTTATAGCGCTCTTGGGATGCAGGCAGAAGCGATGGTGTTATATCAAAAACTACAAACGCAATGATAAAGTATGTGCGAGTTTAAAAATTTTATTCAAGTTCTAATGCAATTTTTTAAAGGGTATGTTACAATTAACGCCCTATGAAAACAATAGAAGAGCAATTAAATTTGATAAGCCGAGGCACTAGTGAAATTGTTAGCTTGGCAGAATTAAAGACAAAACTTGTTTTAGCAAAACCCCTTATAATCAAGGCGGGATTTGACCCTTCCGCGCCAGACCTTCATTTAGGGCACACCGTACTTTTGCGTAAGATGAAACATTTTCAAGAATTGGGGCATGATGTTTGTTTCTTAATAGGAGATTTTACAGGCCGTATAGGTGACCCTTCCGGTAAATCTAAAACGCGCAAACAATTATCCAAAGAGGAAGTTGAAGAAAACGCAAAAACATATAAGAAGCAAATATTTAAAATATTAGATGAAAAAAAAACAAGAGTGCTTTTTAACAGCGAGTGGTGTTTACCATTGGGAACAGAAGGTATGTTTAATTTGGCGTCACGGTATACTGTAGCAAGAATGATTGAAAGAGATGATTTTTTAAAGCGGTTTAAAAATCAAGAGCCGATTTCTATTTTAGAATTTTTATATCCTTTAATACAAGGATATGATTCAGTTGTTATGAAAGCGGATGTTGAATTAGGTGGGACTGATCAGAAATTTAATTTGCTAGTAGGCAGAGAGCTTCAGCGTAATTTTGGCATACCTGAACAAGTTATTATTACCATGCCGATACTTGAAGGCCTTGACGGTGTTGATAAAATGTCAAAGTCTCTTAATAATTATATAGGAATAAATGAGGCACCCAATGATATGTTTGGAAAAATTATGTCTATTTCAGATAACCTTATGTGGAAATATTATGAATTATTGACAGATATAAATTACAAAGACATAAAAGAAAGTGTTTATAATGGGAAGCTTCATCCGAAAGAAGCCAAGGTATCTTTAGCAAAAAATATAGTAGCACAATATTATGGAGAAGATTCTGCTGAAAAAGCTCGAATGAATTTTGATAATGTTTTTGCAAAAAAAGATATTCCTGATGATATAAAAAAATTTAAGATTGATAGGGAGAGTATCAATCTTGTTGAGCTTTTAAGAGTGGTCGGCTTTGCCGCATCAAATGCGGAAGCGAGAAGACTAATCGAACAAAACGCAGTATCTATTGACAGTAATAGAATAAATGATATAAAATATAACCTATACTTTTCCACAAAAGAAATCATATTAAAAGTTGGTAAAATAAAATTTGCCAAAATTTTTAAATAGAACTTTTTTATTTTAAAAAAGTATTGACTTCTTTTTTCTTTTGTGTAGAATGTTGTGTCACGGGCAGACGCCCGTGAAAATGTTCTTTGAAACTAATAGCCAAATGTGCGTGGGTCAAATAATTTTTTTGGAGAGTTTGATCCTGGCTCAGAACGAACGCTGGCGGCGTGGATTAGGCATGCAAGTCGAACGATCCCTTTCGCAAGAGGGGGATAGTGGCAAACGGGTGAGTAATGCGTAGGTAATTTTCCTATAGGTTCGGGATAACCTGTTGAAAGATGGGCTAATACCGGATAAGACCACAGTTCATAAAGAATAGCGGTTAAAGATGGGGATCTTGAAAATAGACCTATCTCCTATAGATAAGCCTGCGTCCTATCAGCTTGTTGGTGGGGTAATGGCCTACCAAGGCGATGACGGGTAGCTGGTCTGAGAGGATGGTCAGCCACACTGGGACTGAGACACTGCCCAGACTCCTACGGGAGGCTGCAGTCGAGGATCTTTTGCAATGCCCGCAAGGGTGACAATGCGACGCCGCGTGAGCGATGAAGGCCTTCGGGTTGTAAAGCTCTGTCAGCGGGGATGAATGCAAATGGGTTAATAACCTATTTGTGCGACGGTACCCGCAGAGGAAGCCACGGCTAACTCCGTGCCAGCAGCCGCGGTAATACGGAGGTGGCAAGCGTTGTTCGGAATTACTGGGTGTAAAGGACATGTAGGCGTTCTATTAAGTCGGGTGTGAAATCCCATAGCTCAACTATGGAACTGCGCTCGATACTGTTAGAATTGAGTACGGGAGAGGTAAGCGGAATTCCGGAAGTAAGGGTGAAATCTGTAGATATCCGGAGGAACACCATTAGCGAAGGCGGCTTACTGGCCCGATACTGACGCTGAAATGTGAAAGCTAGGGGAGCAAACAGGATTAGATACCCTGGTAGTCCTAGCTGTAAACGATGGACACTGGATGCTGGCCTTAATAAGGGCGGTGTCGAAGCTAACGCGTTAAGTGTCCCACCTGGGGACTACGGCCGCAAGACTAAAACTCAAAGGAATTGACGGGGACCCGCACAAGCGGTGGAGCATGTGGTTTAATTCGATGCTACGCGAGGAACCTTACCTAGGTTTGACATGCAGGTAGTAGAAGCTTGAAAGAGTAACGATCTGTTCAGTCAGAATCCTGCACAGGTGCTGCATGGCTGTCGTCAGCTCGTGTTGTGAGATGTTGGGTTAAGTCCCGCAACGAGCGCAACCATCGTCCTTTGTTGCTAATTCGCCTTTGGCGAAAGCACTCTAAGGAGACTGCCAGTGTTCAACTGGAGGAAGGAGGAGATGACGTCAAGTCAGTATGGCCCTTACACCTAGGGCTACACACGTGCTACAATGGGCGATACAAAGAGACGCAAGACCGCGAGGTGGAGCAAATCTCAAAAAATCGTCCCCAGTTCAGATCGGAGGCTGCAATTCGCCTCCGTGAAGTTGGAATCGCTAGTAACCGCAGATCAGCAATGCTGCGGTGAATACGTTCCCGGGTCTTGTACACACCGCCTGTCAAGTCACCTGAGTCGAGTGCACCCGAAGCCGCTAACTTAACCTTTACGGGAGAGAGGCGTCGAAGGTGTGCTTGGTGAGGAGGACTAAGTCATAACAAGGTAGTCGTACCGGAAGGTGCGTCTGGATCACCTCCTTTCTAAGGAGTATGAATACTTTAGAGAGATTTGATACCTATAGTTAAGACAAAAGTAAATAAGACCCATGGCATTTGGCTATTTTTTATATATTTTAGATAGAGACCCGGGCCCGTAGCTCAGTTGGTTAGAGCGCCGTGCTGATAACGCGGAGGTCTCTGGTTCGATCCCAGATGGGCCCACCAAAAAAGCTCAATAGGGAAACAATCAGAGATAAAAACACGATTTTCTAAAATGACATAATTGTTTTAGAAAAAGGGGATGTAGCTCAGCTGGAAGAGCGTCTGCTTTGCAAGCAGAGGGTCAGGGGTTCGAGTCCCCTCATCTCCACCAATATTTTAAAAAAGTGGAAAATAAATATAAATAAGTAAATAATTCGTGCAAACGAATTAACATAAATTTGTTCTTTGACAGATAATATTGTTCAAGGTATCCGAAACCGATAAATAAATAACGAAATACGAAACGTTTAGTTTCGAGCAAAACTTTTGGTCAAGCTACAAAGAGCTTATGACGGATGACTTGGCACGGGAAGGCGATTAAGGACGTGGTAAGCAGCGATATGCTTCGGGGAACCGCAAACAGGTTTTGATCCGGAGATTTCCGAATGGGGCAACCCAATCAGAGTAATGTCTGATTATCCGCTTCGGCGGAGGCGAAACCAGGTGAATTGAACCATCTTAGTAGCCTGAGGAAGAGAAACCGATAGGTATTCCCTTAGTAGTGGCGAACGAAACGGGAAGAGCCCAAAACTTACGAATGCAGAAGCCTGTACGCGTTGTTCGTAAGTTGTAGTGGGGAGAATCTGGAGCAATGTGCAGATTGCTCGGCTTTTTTTACTGTATATTTGAATAATCTGGAAAGGTTAACCATAGAGGGTGATAGTCCTGTAAATTAAATACTAGTAAAGAAGCTGGGATTTTTTCCCAAGTACCACGAGACACGTGGAACCTCGTGGGAATCTGCCTGGACCATCAGGCAAGGCTAAATACTAATCCGTGACCGATAGCGCACAAGTAATGTGAATGAAAGTTGAAAAGAACCCCGGTGAGGGGAGTGAAATAGTACCTGAAATCATAAGCTTACAAGAAGTAGGAGGCCTATGCTCTGATTTAGTCAGAGAATGGCTGACTGCGTGCCTTTTGATTAATGAACCGGCGAGAAACTCTATTTAGCAAGGTTAATCTGTATCTGCAGAGGAGCCGTAGCGAAAGCGAGTCTGAACAGGGCGATTAGTTGAATAGAGTGGACCCGAAACCAAGTGATCTACCCATGGACAGGGTGAAGTACGGGTAACACCGTGCGGAGGCCCGAACCCGTTAATCTTGAAAAGTTATGGGATGAGCTGTGGGTAGGGGTGAAAGGCTAATCAAACTTGGAGATAGCTGGTTCTCCCCGAAATAGCTTTAGGGCTAGCTTTATAGTAGATGGCAATAGGGGTAGAGTACTGAATGGGCTAGGGGACTCACCAGTTTACTGAACCCAATCAAACTCCGAATACTATTGTACCATGCTATAAAAGTCAGACAGTAGGCGCTAAGGTCTGTTGTCAAAAGGGAAACAGCCCAGACCATCAGCTAAGGTCCCCAAATATAGGCTAAGTGGTAAAGGAAGTGGAGTCATTTAGACAACCAGGATGTTGGCTTAGAAGCAGCCATCATTTAAAGAAAGCGTAATAGCTCACTGGTCAATGTGATTCCGCGCCGAAAATGATCGGGGCTCAAGCCTATTACCGAAGCTGTGGAATATATAATTCTTCGGAAATATATATTGGTAGGGGAGCGTTCTATGGTAGTGTGAAGGATGACCGTAAGGACATCTGGACGAAATGGAAGTGATTATGCCGGTATGAGTAGCGAACAAATCCGTGGAAAACGGATTCGCCGAATGTCGAAGGTTTCCTGAGGAAGGTTAATCCTCTCAGGGTTAGTCGGTCCTAAGCTGAGGCTGAAAAGCGTAGGCGATGGCCATCCGGTTCAATATTCCGGAACCACCTTGATAGTGTTACGAGTGCAGGATGACGTAGAAAGCTAAGTCATCGCGCGTTTGGATGAGCGCGTCTAAGTCTGTAGTCCGCCTTTGGCGGATAAGGGGCAAATGGGAGTCCAATCTACGGAGAGGATGAACTGACTGACGCTATGCTACCCAGAAAAACTCCTGTAACCAATTGTCAGGGTGACCGTACCTAAACCAACACAGGTAGACAGGCAGAATATGCCAAGGCGCTCGAACTAACTCTCGTTAAGGAACTCGGCAAATTAGCCCCGTAACTTTGGAATAAGGGGTGCCTTTTCGCGTGAAGTTTTTTCAAATGGAGCGCGAGAGGGTAACATTGAAGAGCCCCATACGACTGTTTAGCAAAAACACATCTCTCTGCTAACTCGTAAGAGGAAGTATAGGGAGTGACACCTGCCCGGTGCTGGAAGGTCAACAACTTCGGTGACTTTGCCGTAAGGCAGATGAGCTGCGGTTCGAAGCCCCAGTAAACGGCGGCCGTAACTATAACGGTCCTAAGGTAGCGAAATTCCTTGTCGGGTAAGTTCCGACCCGCACGAATGGTGTAACGATATGGGGACTGTCTCAACGAGGGGTTCGGTGAAATTTAAGTGTCGGTGAAGATACCGGTTTCCCGCAGCGGGACGAAAAGACCCCGGAACCTTTACTGTACGTTGGTATTGAATTTTGACTCCGCATGTGTAGGATAGGTGGGAGGCTTTGAAGCGAGGGCGTTAGCTTTCGTGGAGCCAACGGTGAAATACCACCCTTGTTGCGTTAAGATTCTAACCTGACTATTTGAATCAATAGCAGGGACCGTGCCAGCCGGGCAGTTTGACTGGGGCGGTTTCCTCCTAAAGAGTAACGGAGGAGTTCAAAGGTTCCCTCAGCGCGGTCGGCAATCGCGCGACGAGTGTAAAGGCATAAGGGAGCTTGACTGCAAGACGTACATGTCGAGCAGGTACGAAAGTAGGACTTAGTGATCCGGCGATACCGTATGGAAGGGTCGTCGCTCAACGGATAAAAGGTACTCCGGGGATAACAGGCTTATCTCACCCAAGAGTTCATATCGACGGTGAGGTTTGGCACCTCGATGTCGGCTCATCACATCCTGGGGCTGGAGAAGGTCCCAAGGGTCCGGCTGTTCGCCGGTTAAAGTGGTACGTGAGCTGGGTTCAGAACGTCGCAAGACAGTTCGGTCTCTCTCTGCTGTGGGCGTAGGATATTTGAGGAGAGCAATCCCTAGTACGAGAGGACCGGGGTTGTTGGATCTCTGGTGTTCCAGCTGTTCTGCCAAGAGCATTAGCTGGGTAGCTACATCCAGAAAGGATAAGCGCTGAAAGCATCTAAGCGCCAAGCCTACTCCAAGAATAGATATCCCAATTAGGCACCTTGTAGACTACGAGGTTGATAGGTTTCAAGTGTAAGATCCGTAAGGATTTCAGCTTAGAAATACTAATCTGCCGATTGGCTTGGCCTTATAATTTTTAAACGGGGATATCTTGAACATTATTATTTGTAAAATAAAACTGGTTTCTGGATAGGTTAAGTAATTCTTAGCCTATCTGGGATTGGTTTAATTTTTAGATATTTTTGGAGTGTCCATACAGTAGGGGAAACACCCGTTCCCATTCCGAATACGGCAGTTAAGCCCTACGTGGTCAATGGTACTGCGCTGGCAACGGCGTGGGAGAGTAGAACGATGCTCCATTTAATTTTGACGCCCAATAAAAATACTTTTTATTGGGCGTTTTTTTTGCAATGATGTTTCGGTAGAACGTTCAACCCTGATTTTGATTTACATTTTTATCGGGGAAATAATTTCAAGTCTATCCCATTCGCCCCATTCAGAACCTCTTAATATTGGACTATTGTGCGCTGATATAGAAACTAAGGCTTTTTCAGGATATCCCAAAACATGTAGAGGAATTTGTATAAGCATTTTTTGCGGGGTAATACGCATTATGCTAATGAGAGTAGAGGGGATACTAAGATTATTGTTGAAAACGCTATATTTTGAAGAAGTAATTTTTATGTGGAGTTTTGGCATTATGTTGAAATTCATATCATTTCTGTATCCAAAAATATATAAAGAAGAAATATTTTTTTGTTTAGTATGGTCTTTATTTATAATCAATAATTTTAAAAAACCATTTTTTATTTCTATACTTTTTGGGTCTATAAAAGGAGACTCCTGAAATTTTTCTTGGGTTGTTTCTAGAGATGCGATGATAGATGAAGTGTTTATTTCTTTTTCTACTAAGGCGGAGGGTTCACCAAATAATTCATTGGATCTAATAAAAGACATAAGATATTTTTTGTTAGTTTTATATTGTGATTTATGTTTTTTTAGCGCACGATATTTTATACGAGACTCGTCGAGCGATAGATCGTTTTCTGTCCAGAGAAGTCTATTTTTTAGTATTGGAGGAGGAACAAGTTTTTTATCTATGGAAAAGCCTTCATATCTAGGCCAGTTTTTGTAATGTATAAGATACGGATATATTTCGCATGCGAGTTTGTTTTCCAAATTCCATAGCGCCACCATTGTGAATAGGTATAATGCCTGATGATCTGGATGATGATCCAAGGGATGAGAAACAAAAATTTTTGTCGGGCGGTATTCGTGTATAATTTTTTCTATATCGTATAAAATTTCTTGCCCCTTGAATGGCGCGCCGGGCCTTATTGCGTCATTATATGGCACTGCTTTTACGCGGGTCATAGGAATGGTTAACGGTATGGAGGCCTGCCAATAATGTTTCCAAATTTGTAATGTGTAAAAGTCAGGGTATCCTAAAAATAATATATTTTCTTTTTTCACCCCAAGCGTTATAGATGATTTTATTGCTTCATTGCGGCGTATTTCTCCCATCCGTAAAATTCCTTTTGGAGTAAAAATAGGGCGTTTACGATAAATAAGAAATGACCATTGGTTATTGTCGCCGTATGTGAAAAATACTATTTTTACAGAGGCATTAAGCTGGGTGGCTTTTTGAATTACTCCTCCGGTTCCAAGTACTTCATCATCGGGATGTGGTGCTAAAATAAGGATTCTATCTTGCGGAGTGATTTTTAAGTGATTTACGGCAAATAAATCTTCGGTATGCGCAGGGGTTGTTTGAAAAATTATAAAAATAGTAAGAATGGAGAATACCCAAATTGCTAGAGAATATGAGATTTTAATAGAGATTTTTTGAATTGAGAAGGATTGTTTAATGAAAGGAATAATTTTTCCTAATAAAAAATCTTTTAGTTTAAATGATGAAAATTTAGTATGTAAGTTTGTATGGTTAGGCCTTGACAATTTTATCAGCTTTAAGGCATTTGGCACAAATTTTTATTTTTTTATTTTTTCCTTCAATAACGGTTGTTGCGCTTTGAAGGTTTGGCGCAAATCTGCGTAACGTTTTACCCGTTATTTTTACTCCGACCCCACCTTTACTTTTAGGCATTCCGCGACGGGTAAATGTTCTGCCGCTTATAGGTTTTTTCCCGCATATATAACATTCTCTTGCCATGATAGAACCTTTCTTTTATAATTCCTTAAGATAAGAACAAATTTATAAATTTATCGCAATAATAACACAAAATAGTTTAATTATGCAAGCAAAAAACGATTTAAATGAAATGTCTATACAATACGTGAAGGGCGTTGGTCCCAGAAAAGCTATCCTTTTCGGCAACTTGGGTATTAGGACTATTTTTGATCTTTTTTATCATTTGCCTAGGCGGTATGAGGATAGAAGCGTTATTACACGGATTAAGGATGTTGAAATAGGAAATGAATATTCTATTATAGGTAAAATTTTAAAAATAAATGCTTTTACTGCTAAAACAGGCACAAATATTTTTGATATGCTTATTGAAGACGGCTCAGGCCGTCTTCATGTTGTTTGGTACAATATGCCGTTTATGAGAAAAACATTTACTCTAGGGCAGTGGGTTGTTTTTTTTGGAAAGGTGGAGCTTTTTAGGCAATTACAAATGGCGCATCCGGCATATGAATTTTTACCTAGCGATGATAAAATAATAAAACCGGGGGAGTCTCTTGAAATCGGCCGTATTGTGCCTGTGTATGCCCTTACAAAAGATCTTGCGCAACGGCAAATGAGAACGATAGTTTTTAGCCTTATTAAGGGGTATATTAATTTTTTTGAGGAAGTCATTCCAACTAGCGTGCGCGCGCGGCAAAAGCTTGTCGATATCCGTTTTGCTATGGAAAATATTCATTTCCCGCATTCTCAAGAAAATCTCGAACGTGCGTATAAACGAGTGGTGTTTGAAGAATTTTTTCTTTTGCAGATTGTTATGGCTATGAAAAAACGTGAGACATTAAAACTTGGCCTAACGCATTCTGTAAATAAAGAGATGAGGACAAACTTCGAGTCTCTTTTTGATTTTGAATTTACTAAAAGCCAAAAAAAATGCATGTTGGAAATAGAAGCTGATATGGCAAGCGCGAGTCCCATGCGCAGGCTTTTACAGGGTGATGTTGGGAGCGGAAAAACAATTGTAGCGCTTTACGCGCTTTTTATCGCAGGAAATAACAACTATCAAGCAGTGTTAATGGCTCCTACAGAAATTTTAGCGCGCCAGCTCTATCTTAATGCCAGCAAAATTATGATGCCGCGTGGGTTTAACGTTCAGCTTTTAATTGGCGGCATTAGCCAGAAATCAAAGGGAAAAATTATTTCTGATATAAAAGAAGGCTGTGTGGATTTTATAATTGGGACGCATGCGGTGTTTCATGAAAAATTGGAATATAAAAATCTTGGTCTTGTGATTGTAGATGAACAGCATAAATTCGGAGTAGAACAGATAAACTTGCTTATCAATAAAAACGCACGGACAGATGTTCTTGTTATGTCGGCAACGCCAATCCCGCGCAGTTTAACAATGGCTATGTATGGCGATATGGATATTTCTATTTTGGATGAAAAACCAGCAGGAAGAGAGCCTGTTACAACGTGGTGGGCAAATGAAGATAAAAGATGGGAAATATATGAATTTATAAGAAATGAAATAAAAAAAGGGCATCAAGCCTATATAATTTGTTCGCGTGTGGCGGGGAGTGAAGAAGAAAATCTTACATCTGTCTGCGGGTTGAAAGAACATTTAGAAAAAGAAGTCTTTACAGATTTGCCGATTGCGCTGATTCATGGGAAAATGAAAACAGTTGAAAAAGATAAAGTAATGATGGATTTTAAAAATGGAAAATATAATGTGCTTATTTCAACTACGGTTATTGAGGTCGGAGTTGATGTGCCAAATGCCACGATAATGCTTATAGAAAATGCGGACAGATACGGCCTTGCGCAATTGCATCAACTTAGAGGAAGAATTGGCAGGGGCAAATCAGCGGCGTATTGTATTTTAATGGGACAGGCCATGAATAGCGCGAGTGAAGAGCGCCTAAAAACAATAGCAAGTACGGACAGCGGGTTTGATATTTCAGAAAAAGATTTAGATTTGCGCGGTCCCGGAGAGTTTTTAGGAAAACGGCAAACCGGTTTACCTGAAATTAAGTTTGGAGATATTGTTAAAGATTTTGACATTATGGAAGTCGCGAGAGAAGAAGCTTTTAATCTTGTAAATGATGACCCGGAATTAAAATCAGAAAATAATTTGAAAATAAAAAAAATTATAACGGAACGGTTTGTCCAGAAAAATACAGTTCCCCATGGCGAATAACGCGAATCTTTTGGTCTCAAAAATTTTTATTTTACGCGCGTGAAAAAGAGGATATGTTTTAATGCGTATTATAGGCGGAGAATACCGCGGAAGAAAAATAATCTTTCCTGATTCAGAGCTCGTTCGGCCGACAAAAGATCGAATAAGGCAAGCTGTTTTTAATATGTTGTCTGACAATGTGCAGGGCGCTAGAGTTATTGACCTTTTCTCTGGTAGCGGCGCGTATGGGTTGGAAGCTGTTTCGCGCGGAGCGGAAACAGCGGATTTTGTGGATAATAACAAAGAAGCGATAGAGACAATTCATAGTAATATTAAACATTTAGGAGTTCAAAGTAAAACACAGGTTATAGAAGGAGATGTTTTTAAAATTATTGAACAATTATCCCGCGAAGAAAAAAAATATAATTTTTTATTTGCTGACCCGCCGTATAAACAAAATATGGCGAAAAAATTATTGAACACCCAGATTCTATCTGATATACTAACTCGTTCTAGTTTGCTAGTTTTTGAACATTCGGCGGAAGAAGTTATTTTTGATAATAGTAGCTATTATACTCTTATCCGTCAAAAATCTTATAACAATATAAAAATTTCTATTTTTATAAAACCATGAACACTATCTTTGTATACCCCGGAACCTTTGACCCCGTCACTTTTGGTCATTTAGACGTTATAAAACGCGCTTCTCTTTTATGCGACAAGCTAGTTATTGCTGTCGCCAAAAGTGATTTGAAAAATCCATTTTTTTCTTTGGAAGAAAGAGTTGTCATGCTACGGGAAGCTGTTTCTGAATACAAAAATGTAGAAGTAGATTTTTTTTCAGGGCTTGTGGTTGATTACGCCCACAAGAAGGGTGCCAGAGTTGTTATAAGAGGGCTTCGGATGATTTCAGATTTTGAATATGAATTCCAAATGGCGCTAACCAATAGAAAATTTTCTGATAAAGTTGAAACAATGTTTATGATGCCGCATGAATCTTATTCTTATATATCCAGCCGTTTAATAAAAGAAGCGGCGTTTATGGGCGCGGATATTTCAAAATTTGTTCCTCAAAATGTTATTTTTAATATAAAAAATAAAATGGGCGCATGATGAAAAAAAGTAAAATTTTGGAATTAAGAGAAAAAGCAAAAAATTTTAAGAAAAAAATTGTTTTACCTGAGGGGGATGATAAACGTGTTTTGCGCGCAGGCGTTTTTTTAGCGACTCAGGGGATAGCGGAAATCACAATTTTAGGAAATAATGAAAAAATAAAAAATATAGCCGATGAAAATAACATAGAACTTAAAGACGTAACTATTGTTAATCCCGTGAAACATTTGAAATTTAAAGAGCTCGCGGATGCGTATTATAATTTGCGAAAATATAAAGGCATGACACAGGAAGAAGCTGAAAAAATATTAAAAGAAATGCCTGTATTTTTTGGGGCGATGATGGTGAACGCGGGGCTTATGGATGGATTTGTTGCGGGAGCAAGTACTACTACTGCCAATGTGGCGCGGGGAGCGATACAGTGTTTAAAAATTGATAAAGCAGTAGGGACAATTTCCAGTGCGTTTATAATGGAAGTTGAAAATTCTAATTATGGTGAAAATGGATTATTTATTTTTGCGGATTGCGGGATAATTCCTCTTCCGTCGGTTCGGCAGTTGGCCGGTATCGCGATATCTTCGAGCGATTTGTTTTATAAATTGTTTGGAGTAAAGGCGCGGACTGCGCTTTTAAGTTATTCCACAAAAGGGAGCGCGGAAAGTGAAACAATAAATATAATACGAGGTGCGTTGGAAGAAGTTAAACAAAAGCGGCCCGATATTATGGTTGATGGTGAATTGCAACTTGATGCGGCAATTGTTCCGGAAGTTGCTAAAATTAAATGTCCTGAAAGCGTTATCGCGGGGAAAGCAAATGTTTTAATTTTTCCTAATCTTGAAGCAGGAAATATTGGCTATAAAATTGTGCAAAGATTAGCAAATGCTAGAGCGGTAGGCCCGATTATGCTAGGGTTAGAAAAACCTTGCAGCGATCTTTCGCGCGGATGCGATTGGGAAGATATTGTTGATGCTGTTACGATTACTAGTTTGCGCGCGTAGCTTATTATGGGCTTACGCGTCCCAAAAAATAAAATAGAAGCGAACCAATCATGCTTATATTAGTTATAAATTGCGGGTCATCTTCAGTAAAATATAATCTGTTTGACGTTGAAAGCGAAAAATCGCCTTGTAAGGGTGTTATTGAACGGATAGGACAGAAAGGCGCGTCGCTAGATCATAAAAAAAATGGCGCGAGTTTACAAAAAGAACAACTTTCCTGTAGAAATCATTATGAGGCGATAGAAATAATAGCAAATATTCTTATACATCCTGAAAAGGGCGTGTTATCAAGTCTTTTAGATGTCGCAGGGATTGGGCACAGGGTTGTTCATGGCGGAGAAGAATTTAAAGCAGCTACTCTTGTAAAAGAAGATGTTATAAATCATATAGAAAAATTCAGTGAACTTGCCCCTCTTCATAATCCCCCATCGCTTGCCGGTATTAAAGGATGTTTGAAAATATTTCCGGATGTAAAACAAGTCGCGATTTTTGATACAGCATTCCATCAAACAATGCCCGAATATGCCTATTGTTACGGCATTCCATACGAATTTTATAAAAAATACGCAATAAGAAGATACGGTTTTCATGGCACAAGCCATAGATATATTTCAATAAAAGCGGCGGAACTATTAAAAAAACCGATTGCCGAAGTTAATTTAATAACTGTTCATTTAGGAAATGGATGCAGTATTTCCGCGATAGAAGGCGGTAAAAGCGTTGATACTTCAATGGGGTTTACTCCATTGGAAGGCCTTTTAATGGGGACAAGGGCAGGGGATATTGATCCAGCGGTTGTTTTCTTTTTAATGAAAAAAGAAAATTTTACAGTGGAACAGATAGATGATGTTTTGAATAAAAAAAGCGGTCTTTTGGGTGTATCCGGCGTAAGTAATGACATGAGAGATTTGCTTGACGCGATAAAAGAGGGCAATCATAGAGCGCGTTTAGCATATGATATTTTTGTTTACCGCATAAAAAAATATATAGGGGCTTATTCCGCAGTATTAGGGAGAGTAAACGCGGTGGCCTTTTCCGCGGGTATCGGTGAAAATGTTCCTGAAATTAAAGAAGAAATAGAAAAGCATTTAAAAGAAATGTTGCCGAACACGAAATTTTTAACTGTTAAAACGAACGAAGAATTACTGATAGCTAAAGATACGTATGCTCTTATAAATACTATTCCCGCCTGCAAATAAATTATTCAAAATGTCTTACCTTTTTTTATTCAAAAAGAGATACTATCCGTTGGCGGATAATATTAATTTTTTTATCCGCAAAATGGAGTTTTAGGATCATTTATATGGAAGAGCTTGTTAAAAAATTTATGGGATATCTTGAAATAGAAAAAAATTCTTCAGGGCATACATTAAGGGCGTATGGAAAAGATTTGTCGGAATTTTTTTTGTTTTTAAATGGAAGGCAGTTAAAAGAAATAACGAATATAGATATACGAAGTTTTTTGGTTGAATTAAGGACGCGAGGTGTTTGTAAGAGGACAATAGCTCGCAAGATAGCATCTTTGAGATCTTTTTTAAAATTTTTGGTTAGAGAAAAATTTTTAGATACTAGTCCCGCGGATAGTGTGTTTTCTCCTAAATTAGATAAGAAATTCCCAAAAGTTTTAGATAAAGAAGGAGCGCTAAAACTTTTGTTGTCTCCGGATGAAAGAGATTTGATGAAGGTTCGGGACCGTGCTGTAATGGAAATGTTTTATTCTACAGGAATGCGTATTAGTGAGGTTTCAGGGCTTGATATGGATAAAGTAGATTTGATTTCAGGGGCAGTTAAGGTAAGGGGAAAAGGGAAAAAAGAAAGGCTTACTATTCTTGGAAATCCGGCATTGACTATGCTTTTACAATATTTGCGGCTTAAAAAAGAGGCCGGTCATGGAGATTCCCGCGCGGTTTTTTTGAATAAAAACGGCGCGCGTATTTCTGCGAGAAGCGTTCATCGTCTCATTATAAAATATGCTACTAGAAGTGAAGCAGGGCAAGGGATTTCTCCGCATTCTTTAAGGCATTCTTTTGCCACGCATATGCTGGATAACGGTGCGGATTTAAGAACTGTGCAGGAATTATTGGGGCATAAAAATTTATCCACAACTCAAATATACACGCACATGACGCAAAGGCGAATGAGAGATATTTATAATAAGGCGCATCCAAGAGCATAATGTTGAAAATTTTATTAGTTTTTATTTTTGGAGGGCGGCATTTTAGAAAATTTTAGGGTTTACGCCATATTTAAAAGTTTCTCTCGATAAAATAGATATTCTTCATACATTTTTTCTGTTAGTTTTTCAACTGGCTCTAAGCAGATTATCCATTTGGCGAAACCTGTATTTGTTATATAATCAATCCCTAGCCGTCTTTCTAGCGCTTTATTAAGCGCGTCGCTAAAAGAGAACGCGCCACGCGTATTGTCATTCATGATAACAATGGGAACATTCATTTTGTAATCTTTGAAAGTTTCAATCCAATTTATTCCATTACCTCTTATTATCGCGATAACATCGCGAGCGCCTTCTTTTTTAGATAGTTTTATCAGCTTTTTAGCTTCTATCGCTGGATTAGAAATATTCATAAAATTAGAGGCAGTGTCCCATTGTTTAACGATAAGAATTTTTATTTGTCCACCTAAAGTATATTGGATATAGTCGGCAAGGAGTTTGGTTTGGTCTTCTAATTTTTTATCTTTTGTGAATAAAAGAATATTTCCTTCCCCGAGCGCGTTTTGTTTTTTTAGTAGATTTAGAGTAGCTGGAAAATCTAATAGTACAGCATTTTTTAAAATATCATCTGAATAAAGAATGATCGACCGGTTGTTTTGTTTTTGATTTTCTTTAAAAAGGAGTTTTATATTAAAGGACGCGTTTTTTTTAATTACAGAAATACGTCTTTTTAGCCCGGCAAAAGAGTCTAGGTTTTGCATGATAAAATTCCGTAAGGTTTTACCTAAATGTTCTTGTTCAATAGCTCCAAAAATAGCGGATTGATTTTCATAATTTATTTTATGGCTGGAGCGGTTTATTTCTACGGATGTAAAAAGAGTATATTTTTCTGGCAGGCATTCATGATAGATATATTGAGCTAATAAGACAGGAGAAATATCGAATAAATAATTTATCAGTTCTACTGAAAGACCTATTTTTTCTTTGTAACGAAAGCCTAATAGATAATTTTCCGGGTCTTTTATAACGGCATGAAAGAAGTAAAGAAAGTTGTTTGCTTGTTTTATATCTAGTAAAGAGTTAAGTTTGGCAAGTACAGCGGCATTTTCAGAGTTAGTGCTATTATTTTTTGTTATATCTATTGCTATTTGTAATGCCTCATAGAATTTTTTTAAAAGTATTTTTTTTTCTCGCGGCTCGAGTGTGAGACGTTTCGGTAAAGAGCCTTGTAACATTTTTTTTAATGAAGGGCCGTTGCCAATAGCGGAAATATCCGCGTCATCATTATTATTTAAGACGCTTTCAGGTATTTTAAATATTTTTAATGTGCCGGAAATATCGCCAATCGCGAGGATATTATTGTTTACGGCAAGCGATGATATCTCTGTGTCATTTATCCGCGATAAAAAAATAGAATGGTTTTTTATATTATAAACCAATAACAATCCTTGAGAGTATCCTAGAAATAGTAGATTTTCTTCTAAAGCTGTACATGTAATTTTTTCTCTTTTATTAATGAAAAGATCAGCAGGCGCGGCGGCTAAGTTTTTAATATCCCAGATTGTTAATCTCTTTATAGCATCAATACATACTATAAAATTATCATTCGCTACCAGATGCTCTAAAGGTGAGATGATTCCGTTATTATTGGGAATTAAAGTTTTTAAGAATAAGGGAGAGCTAGGGTTTGTTATATCCCAGACATTAATAGTATCTAGTATATCGGCAGTTATAAGAATATTTTTATTAATTATTATTTTAGTTATTTCCGTGGTATGTCCGTGGCTACGCTTAGTCAGCACGCTAAGTCTTTTTAATGAGGGAGTTTCAAAAATTTGGATTTCACCGTTTCTATGGCCGGAGATTAATAATCCGCGAGAGAGTTGCATAGCGCTGATTGATTGGCTGGGCAGGGTAGGGCCAATGGAGGGCTCAAGATTATTGAATAGGAGAATTTGATTAAATTGCGAGTCTTCGATAGCAAGAAATTGATCGGAAGCACTGATAAGCGGGAAAGTTTTTTTGCGTGAAGACAGGGGATTTTTTTTTAAAAATTTTAAATTTTTAAAATCGCGTGAATTGATAATACAAATATTATTATGTCCAAGCCCATGTATTATATATTCATTAGCTAGTTGCAGGCTGTGTATAAAAGTATTATTTTTATTTTCGTACGAACGCGCGGCATGTTGTATTGACCACAAAAGAGAGAAGTTGTTGTTAGAGAATTCTTTTGATAGAAAGGGTTCTAATGAGATTATTTTTATTGTTTGATCAAAACTGCTTGATATAAGAAAGTCGTTAGATACCCCAAGACAAGTAATAGCATCGTCATGCGCGGTATGATTTTGAATAAATTTGGGATTGGCAGGGTCAGCAATATCCCAGAGTTCTATTATACCGGCAGATGTGCCATAGATTAAAAGATTTTTTGTAAGGCAAACGCGTATTGCGTTTACAGCTTTTATTGGCAATACTTTTATAAATTGTGGTTCGATTGGATTTTGGATGTTCCAAAGAGTCACCGTGCCAGCAATATCTAAAGTGGCCAAAGTGTTTTGTTCAATATCAAGCTTAACTACCACGTTTGCCGTGTTTTGTTTTTGGTTATTAACAAAGATATTTATTAATTTTAAAGAATAAGGGAACGAAATGTCCCATATTTTTATTAATGAATCTTCTCCAGAGGTAAAAAGATAGTTCCCTTTCAGGGTAGAACTGTAAATACGGCCTTTATGGCATCGAGTCGTACTAAGCAGATAACGGTTTTTTATATCCCATATTTTTATGATGCCAGTCTCGTCTGTGCTTATTAGATAATTCTGAGAGAGGGCAATGCTAGTGATATTGTCTTTATGCGTTAAAGAAGAATATTGTATAGGCGCGAGATTGTCTGATATGTCCCATATCATGATTTCGTGATTCTTTCCAGTTGCCGCAATAATATTTTTATTGATAGCTAAATTATTGATAGTAAAGTTAACATCAAAAGACGTTGTAGGGATGAAACCCTTTTCGCTATCCGCGCGCCATAGCGTTAGTTTTTTATCTGTGCCGCTGGTTACCAGTAAATCTTTATAAACAGCACTAGCAGTAATAATGCTCTTAGATTTAAGTTCTATTATTTTTAAAGTGTCCGGATCCGGAGAAATGTCTAATAAAGCGGCATTTAATTTCTCGAGAGTTTTTTTTATTATAGACTTTATCGGCGGTATGTTCGGTTGTTTCGTATTGATAAAATCTCTTAATATCATTTTAAATAAGCGCGAAGCTTCTCTCCCCCAAAAAACAGTCTGAACACCCATATAGAAAAGTTGATGGCTGGTTCTATATATATAGCCGTCCGCGGATATTGTATATTGTTCATCCGCGCATTCATGATAAATATACTGTTCTAAAAAAAAGCGGCTAGAATTGATAATAAATTTTTCTAAAAGTTCTACTGAGAGGCCTAATATTTTTCCTTGTCTAAAACCTAATAAATAATCTTCAGGGCCGTTTACTATAGCGTGGAAAAAATAAAAATAGTTTCCGGGCGCGGGGCTATTAAATATTTCAGTTAAATGCTGGATTACTCTTTTATTTTGTATAATAAATTCATTGTTGGGATATTGTAATGGCTGGTTTTTTTCTAGTGTTAGTATTTGGCTTATCGCTCTTTTTAGTTCTTGAATAAATAATGTGTTTGTTTCTCGTGAAATGTCCGCTCTTGGCGGTAAAGTGCCTTTAATTAAATCTTTTAAAGGCGTGCCGTTACCGATAGCGCTGGTAGAAAGGGTACGTATTGTTCCTTGGTTTGTAATGGCGGAGACAGTGCTTTTTCTTTCCCAGATATATAAAAAATTTTCATTTTCATATTGAATTTTTTTAGCTTGTTTAGGCGCGAACAAAGGATTTATAGAAAATACTAATTCCATGGGACTATTGTTTAACGGGATAACAAATAAATATTCTTTTTTATTTTCCGTAATATAAGGCGCTTCTTCTATGGTTAGTTCATGGAAGTTTAAAAGAGACAATGACGGATTGTTTTCTGTTCTTTTTATTATCAGTTCGTTTAAGAGTTGTTTTACCTTTTCTTCATCCATATTGTTTTTCATCGCGCGCGCGAGTATTTGCCATAAAAAAAGAAATTCGGTTGTTTCAAAAAAAGAGTTTTTTTGATTTTTTGTTGCGGCAATAGTGTTGGCAGGGGATTCTTTGTCATCAAAGAGCGGTTTAAATCCGCTTTGCGTGGCCAGACATGATGAATGTTTTTTATACGGAGTGACGGAGTCTAGGGGCAACGAAGAAAAAAGAGGTTGTTCAAAAAAGAAAATAATTGATAAAAAAATAGTAAAGATTTTTATAAAGGGATTAGCGTAGCGCATAGTTTTACTCCAATAATTAAATTTTTTAAATTAAAACGTATGAAAAACAAAGCATATTTTATTATTTTTTGCAAAAACAATCAACTATTATTTTTTTAACTAAGGCGGAGGCGGGGCTGTCGCAAACGATTTTTTTCGCCCGTGCGTTTTTCTTTGCGCGCGGGCGAAAAAACTCGTTTTGCGTTTACCGCAAAAATAAAAAATTTTAATTTTTTATTTTGCGACGGCCCCAAGACAGCCCCCCTGCCGGCAGGTTTTTATTCTTTAAACAACAACAATTCACAAGAAGTTCACATTGTTTTTATTTTTATGTCACGTGAGATAGGTATCTTTATTGGCGTGGAAAGAGAAAATTTTTTAATGTGCGACGCTAAAAAATTTTAATTAGGAAGGAGGTGTAAATAGAGGGAAGAAAGAATCTCATAATGTTTTTGGCGGGATGCGCATTTTTAGAGAACATAATATAGAAAAATAAGAGATAAACAGGCAAAAAAGCAGAAGAGATAATGATTAAGAAGGAGGAATAAAAAGAATGAAGCTAACGAAAATATTTGTAATTTTTTTAGCATTAATTTTGTTTGCGAGTCCTAAGCTTATCGCGCATGCGGGAGAAATGGATATTCTTGTAAATAAACTTGTTGAAAAAAATATTTTAACACCGTATGAAGCGCAGATTTTATTAGCGGAAGCAAAAGAAGATGCCGCTAAGGATCTTGCTAAAGGAGAAGCCGTAACAGCACCGGACTGGACACAGAATGTTAAAATTAAAGGGGATGTTCGTTTTAGAACCCAGATAGATTGGGGCAAAGGGCTTAATCCGGCGCATGAAAGAATACGTAATAGAGTTAGAGCGCGATTGGGTGTTGAGGGTAAAGTTAATGATCAGATTACTGCCGGAATGTTAGCGGCAACAGGCACAACAGATCCGAGGTCTACTAATCAAACTTTAGAAAATAATTTTGAAATGGAAGACCTAAGGCTTGACGCGTATTATATTGATTGGACGCCGAAAATACCTGCTGAAATCGGGCGCGCGGATGTATGGCTTGGCAAATTTAATAATCCATTTGTTACTTCTGAATTATTATGGGACACAGATATTTTGCCCGCGGGAGTAGCCGCTCAGTATGAATCAAAAACATTTACTACAGATTATTTGCCGCCAACAACATTATTCGGTAACTTTGGATTTTTATGGCTTGATGAAATAAGCACATCGCAGAGAGACCCATTAATGTATGTTATTCAAGGCGGAACACGGATGGATGTAATACAAGATTGGGATGCTACAACAGAGATGGCAATTGGCTACTATGATTTGGCGCATGTTGAAAATAACCCCGGTTTTAGTAGAATTGGCGCGGCAACTACAAATACTTATTGGACGGGAACCACACGTTATCGCACAGATTTTAATTTAGTGGATTTGATTTTAAATTATGACAGTAAAGCGTTTTTTGATTTTAAGCTTGGCCATGGGCTGTATACTGATTTTATATGGAATACAGACTCAGCGGCAAGTGAAGATTTCGCATGGATGATTGGCGCGTATCTAGGAGATAAGAAACCAAAAGATCCGGGCCAGTGGAAACTTTATGGAGAATACCGTTATTTAGAAACAGACTCTGTGCCTGATTTTCTGCCGGATTCTGATTTTTACGGATTTACTTCAGCTGGAGTTCCCGGAGGCGGCGGTACTAATGGAGAAGGCTGTGTCATCGGCGCGCAATACGCTATTTGGAAAAATACTCTTTTAGGCGTTGAATGGTATTATTGCGTTCCTGTAAGCATATCCAGTACTTCGATGGCAAGATATGATGAACCATATCAATTGTTACAATTAGATATCGCTGTGAAGTTTTAATCTTGAGCTGTGTTGTAATTAAGGACACTTTGAAAAAGTGGAATACAAACCCTCAAATCTTAGTTATAACACAGCTTCTTAATCTGGACTCTTTAGAAGGATTTGATAGCATGAGGACAGTTTCGTGATTTACAAAGAGAAGAAACATATAGTATAATTTGGGCACGTTACGCGCGCGGGGAGAGAATAAGATAATGGTTTTTCTTCCCGCTACAAAAATAGGAGTTTAATAATATGAAAAAACATATAAAAATAATAATGATTTTATTTTCTCTTTTTTGTTTTGGGATTAATAATTCTTTAGCAGTAGACATGATACAAATAAAAGGGTCAGATACTTTAATTAATGTGGCGCAAAAATTAAGCGAAGAATATATGAACAAAAATTCTTCAGCGAAAATTGCGGTTACAGGTGGCGGGTCAGGAACAGGGATAGCCGCGATAACTAATGGTAAATGCGATATCGCTAACGCGTCCCGTCTTATGAAACCGAAGGAAATAGCCGAGGCCGCGTCGAGAGGGATTATAGTAAAAAGAGTTGTTGTAGCGATAGATGGATTAAGCGTAATTGTTAATCTTAATAATCCTGTAACGAAACTCACAGTGGAAGAAATTGGGAAAATTTTTAGAGGAGAAATAACAAATTGGAGCCAGCTCGGCGGAGAAAACGCGCCAATAAGTCTTTACGGCAGACAGTCAAATTCCGGAACTTATGAATTTCTTAGAGAGTTTATTTTGAAAGGTGAATATTCTTCAAAAATGAAAAGAATGAACGGCAATGCCCAGATTTTAGAAGGGGTTAAGCAGGACAAAACAGGTATTGGGTATGTTGGTGCCGGATATCTTAAAACAGCGCAAGGTATAAATGTTGTTGATGTTGCCATGAGAGCTGGCGGAGAATATGTTAGCCCGCGCGATAAAGAAAATATATACAGCGGACGGTATCCTATAGCAAGGCCTTTGAATCAATACATATCTAGTACTGCCGGGCAAAAAGTCCGGGATTTTATTGCTTATGAACTCAGCCCAGAAGGCCAGCAAGTAGTGGAAGACGAAGGGTTTTTTAAACTTTCTCAAGAATATGTGGATTTTAATAAAAAGAGCGTTGGGTTATAATAAATAAGCTGGTTTAAAACAGACTACTATAATTTTAGCGCTAATCATTCACAGTTTTTGGGTTTAAGGAGCGACAATAAAAGGCCATGAATAAAAATATCAGGCATTTAAAAGAAAATATTATTCATGGCCTTTTTTTTATAAACGGTATTATTGTTGTTTTGATATTAATTGGTATTTTTATTTTGCTTGTGAGCGCGAGTTTTCCCGCCTTTAAAGAAATTTCTTTCAAAGATTTTTTTCTTACCATAGAATGGAATCCAACCGGTTATGAAAAAGAGACATACGGCATTATTGCGATGCTTGTGAGCACATTGATGGTTACGTTAGGCGCGTTAGCTATCGCAATCCCGCTTGGTATTGGTACGGCAATATATCTTTCAGATATCGCTACCGAAAAAGTAAGAGAGATTACAAAACCTATCATAGAAATTTTAGCCGGCATCCCATCTGTTGTTGTTGGTTTTTTAGGGGTTGTTTTTGTCGGCCCGCTTATCGCAAAATTGTTCGGCTTGCCAAATGGATTAAACGCGATAAACGGCGCGGTTCTTTTAGCAGTTATGGCACTTCCTACAATTATAAGCCTTTCAGAAGACGCGCTTAATAGCGTTCCTGAATCATATACGCAAGCATCACTTGCTTTAGGCGCTACACATTGGCAGACAGTAGTAAGGGTAAAAGTTCCTGCTGCGATATCAGGGATTTTCGCGGCATGTATTTTAGGTATGGGAAGAGCCATAGGCGAGACAATGACTGTTTTAATGGCAACAGGATGCGCGCCGGCAATGCCCATGGCGTTTACAGATTCTGTACGCACAATAACATCAACTATTGCTATCGAATTAGGCGAAGTGCCATATAACACTACGCATTATTACGCTTTGTTTGGATTAGGGTTAGTGCTTTTTGTTATTACTTTTATAGTAAATTTTTTCGCGGACAGAATAGTGCATAAACATAAATTGTAAAATTGTTCCGAAACACATTTTTTGGGGCGTAAGAGTTTTTTATATAAGCCATGGGATTCAAAATGAATATAAACAAAAAACAAATTCAGCAAATAATCGGATTCAGCATAATAATCGCGTGTGTAGTTGTTGTTTTGTTTATTCTTGGGATAATTTTATATGATATTACGAGTAAAGGCATATGCAGAATAAATTGGGAATTTTTAACTATGCCTCCGCGTAACGGCATGACAGAAGGCGGTATTTTCCCCGCGCTTATAGGCACTTTTTTTGTCACAATAATAACAGCAATTTTTTCTATCCCTCTTGGAATGGGTTGCGCGATTTATCTTAATGAATATGCTAAAGACACCGCGATTACGCGTGTTATTCGAATGGCAATAAGAAATCTTTCAGGTGTTCCGTCCATTGTTTATGGGCTTTTTGGAGTCATTTTATTTGTTCAGCTTATGCATATAGGTACATGTATTTTAGCTAGTGGAGCGACTCTTGCGCTTATGACACTTCCATGGACAATTACCGCGAGCGAAGAGGCTCTTAAGAATGTTCCGCAAGCATATCGGGACGGTGCCTTGGCTTTAGGCGCGACAAAGTGGCAGGCTATCAGGACAAATGTTTTACCATACGCGGTTCCGGGTATGCTTACAGGGACCATTCTAGGCCTTGCCCGCGCCGCGGGAGAAACTGCTCCTATACTTTTTACAGGAGCCGCGTTTTTTCTTCCTGATATTCCAAAATCTATTTTTGATCAATTTATGGCATTGCCGTATCATTTGTATATAATGGCAACGCAACATCATGATATAGAAGGAGTCCGTCCTATAGCGTATGGGACAGCGCTTGTTTTAGTGGCGATGATTTTTATAATGAATTTAACTTCTATTATTATCAGGTATAAACTTAGAAAAATCAAAAAGGATTGAACAATATGAGAGAAGAGATCGCTATAACTTCTAAAGATTTTTGTTTTTATTACGGCAAAACACAGGCATTGAAAAACATCTCGATGGATATTTATAAAAATAAAGTAACAGGTATTATCGGCCCGTCTGGTTACGGAAAATCAACATTTTTAAGAAGCCTTAATCGTATGAACGATGTTATAAGAGGCATAAAAACACAAGGAACTATTTTGTATGAAGGCAAAGAGATTTATGCGTCTGAGCAGGATGTTGTCAGTTTAAGGCGCAGAATCGGCATGGTGTTCCAAAAATCAAATCCTTTCCCAAAATCTATTTTTGAAAACGTCGCGTATGGATTGAAAATTAATAATGTGAAAGACAAAAATATTATAGCTACGACAGTTGAGAAAAGCCTTAAAAGCGCGGCTTTATGGAATGAAGTAAAGGACCGCTTACAAGAAAGCGCGTTTGCTCTTTCCGGAGGCCAACAGCAACGGCTTTGTATCGCAAGGGCACTCGCGGTTGAGCCGGAAATTCTTTTAATGGATGAACCCGCTAGCGCGCTTGACCCAACGGCAACATTAAAAATAGAAGAATTGATACATGAATTAAAACAAAATTATACAATCGCTATTGTTACGCACAATATGCAGCAAGCCGCACGTATTTCAGACTATACTGCATTTTTTATGAACGGCGAACTTATAGAATACGATAAGACCCAAAAGATTTTTACTAACCCGTCAAAAAGAATAACAGAAGATTATATAACAGGGCGGTTTGGATAGAGAAAAAGGTTTTTACCGTGGTTGGAAATAATGAAAAATTTTTATTAAATGGAGGCGCAAGATGATGCAGAGACATTTTGATGAAGACCTAAAACAATTAAACGCGAATCTTTTGAAAATGGCGGCATTGGCGGAAGAATCAATATATATTTCCATAAAAGCATTAAAGGATAGGGACAAGGAGCTAGCGCAATGTGTTGTAGTTAATGATAGACGTATAGATGAATTAGAAATAGAACTAGACGAACTTGCTATTTCTCTTTTGGCGCTTAGGCAACCGATAGCTGTGGATTTAAGGTTTATAACTACCGGAATGAAGATTAACGGGGAACTTGAACGAATTGCGGATCTTTCAGTAAATATCGCGCAGAGAGTCCTTGCTATCGCGGACATGCCGAATTTAAAACCGGTTGATAATATCAATAAGCTTGCGGATATATCCCGCAGAATGGTACGAGAAGCAATAGATTCTTTTGTTAATAGAGATGAAAAACTTGCCCGGCAGGTTATTGGTGAAGATCCGGAAGCAGACAATTTGAGAGATAGCGTATATAAAGAATTAATCGAAGAATATATGCTTAAAGATAATTCTACTATAACACGCGCAGTGCCGCTAATTCTTGTATCCCGCCATTTAGAGCGCATTTGCGATCACGCGACATATATTGCAGAAGAAGTTATTTATATGATTCGTGCTAAAATCGTAAAACATCATCCGGAAGAACTTGATAAATAATTTATTTTTCAGTATTCGTTCTGTGTCCGAAGTGCGAAAACTTTAAAATTTTTTATAATTCTAAAGAGAGAGTTTATGCATATCCATTTTTTCCAACATGTGAGTTTCGAAGGCCTTGGTTTTATAGAAACATGGGCGCAAACACAAAACCACACACTTACAGGAACACATTTTTATAAACAATATCAACTTCCGGCAATTGAGAGTTTTGATTTTTTAGTTATAATGGGCGGGCCAATGGGAGTTTATGATGAAAAAGAATATCCATGGCTTAAAGAAGAAAAACAATTTATAAAAAGAGCGGTTAACGCGGGCAAAAAAATTTTGGGCGTATGTCTTGGAGCCCAATTAATCGCGGATGCGTTAGGCGCGAGGGTTTATAAAAATCAATATAAAGAATTAGGCTGGCTTACGGTTTCTCTTGCGAAGAAGGGAGTAGAAACGGGATTTTTTAAAGATTTTCCGGAAAAGTTCATGCCGTTTCATTGGCACAATGATACGTTTGATCTTCCAAAAGGCGCTAGCCGTCTTGCTGAAACAAAAGCATGTAAAAATCAGGCATTTTCATATAAAGAAAAAATTTTAGCGTTACAATTTCATTTTGAGGCTGGAGAAAAAGAAATAAATAATTGGATTAAAAATTTAGCAGTAGATACAACGGCGGAACAATATGTTCAACCCCCAAAAGAAATTATTAAAGGCTATAGCAATATCAGTGAAAACACAAGATTACTTGCGCGAATATTAAAACATTTTGAAGCCCTGTGAAAATTTGTTGCCGCAGGGCTTCGCAATTTTAACCGCGCGAAAAAGCCGCGATTTTTAGTCATTTATTACCGGGCCATTCTTTTATAGACTACATAACCAAACAAAATAAAAGCAGTTACTAAATATAATTTTTGCGGCATTTCAGGAACCGCTGTTTCACACGGTTCTATTGGAACAATGTTAGTGTTTCCCGTAAGGGTCAGACTTGTTTTTCCTTGCCCTTTTACAGCCACGTTTAATGAAGTATTTTTTAATGCTTCTAAATCAATGTTACCGAATAATGTTGTTCCGGCTACATATATCGCGCCCGGATAAACAGACTTGTGCGGCATAGGGTTCTCCGCGTAAATTTGCCAGTCTAGAAAATAGTTGCTCCCTAAACCGGTATTTTTTGTGGTAAAAAGATAAGACAAATCAGGGTCATTCGGATAGTAACCAAAGCTGGTAATTTCATAAGGGAAAGATAGCCCCGGTATTTTGTCCATAGTCACTCGCGTTAAACGCATGCCAGCATCGGATTTCTCACTTAAAGACATATAAACAAGAAAAGTATTTTGGTCATAAAAGGTTATAAATATTCCGCCGTCAATATATTCTTTTTTTGCGGAAACGCCTTGGAAAAACCAGTATTGAGAAAATTGTTTTGGAACATACATTTCTTTTTGGCTACACCAAGTTATCATGTTAGGAACATTAAGAACATCTGGAGGGACAACACAAGCGCGGGCTATTGGAGTAAAAAGTAGAGAGACAGAAATAGCGAATAGAAAAAAAGTTTTTTTCATATAAAGACTCCTTTTAAAAACATCAAAACATTTTTTACACCAAAGAAAAACTTATTGATAACAAGTATGCAATAAGAAAAAGGAATAAGCAAAAAAAGACGTAATTATTCATGTAGGATGAAAAAATGATAAAAATATACACATAATAGCAGTTTTTAGGTATGTGCTATATTTGGAAGGGTTCTTTAACTCGCAAAATATTTTTTATCTTGTTTATAAAATTTAAAAAATATAAGTCTTTTTAGCGCACCTCCTTAAGTTTTATTTTATCCGAAAAACGGCGGTTCGACATAGATGAAGAATGTTAAGATGTTCGAGATAAAAGGTTTTAAAAAAATCGCAGTCGCACCATTTGATGAGGTACGTCAAGATTTTTTTTAAACCTTTTAGCCGCACAGATTGGCATTATTCGCTATGGCGAAACGCAGTTTTTCGGTTTATCGGAAAGTCCCTGTTCCTCGGCATATAGGACAGAGATCTTTGTTAGACGCCCCCCCGGATCCTTTACATGTTGTACAAATTATAACTCCTGTTCCTCCGCAATCAGCGCAAGTAATAGAGCTTGTTGCAGAACAATGTTCACAAGGATTTACAAAAGGCCGATAGGCGTTACATTTAGGGCAACTCTTTGTACTTTTCTTAATGTCGCAATTAGGACAGAGAACACCCGCTAATCCGCCTTTACCGGCGCATTCAGAGCATTTTGCTTGGCCGGAACCAAGGCAGTGAGGACATGAGACATAACCTCCGCCGGAACAAATGTCACACCTCTGCCATTTGCGGACATAGCCGGCACCGCTACAATAATAACAATTTCTGTCAGCGGCATAAACATAAAGGCTAGCAAATAAAATAATCGTTATTATTATCGGTATTAAATATTTGTTTTTTTTGATAAAACATTTCATCTCTACTCCATTTAAAAAAAGTTTTAAATCTTCAATTTTATTGCCCTATGCTTAAAGTATATATGATAAACATTTGAAAAGCAAATAAAGTGAAAAGAAATATTTATTATGAAATAAATATACAAATAATCAATCTTTTTTAAGCATAATAAACAAAGGGATAAATGTTTTTAGGTAGAAGTGATAAATAGAAAAATTAAAATAAAAACATAAAGCCCGTTGCATACAAAAATAAAGAGAGATATACTTTATTATAAATATATTTTTAGGTTTTTGTTTTTTAGAGAGGAGTTTTTAATGATACCGACTTTAGAAACAATCCAATCGATATTAGAAGTGGCGCCGGTGGGTATATACATTGTAGGGCATAAAGGAAACATTGAGTACGCGAATGCCAATATAGTTATAAATTCTGGAGATAGTTATGAAGAATTATCTTCTTTAAATATTTTTGAGGCGCCGGGGAATAAGAGCATCGGGCTTGATGAAAAAATAAAGGCTGTATTTAACGGGGAGTCTTTTATTTTGAAGGAAGTAGAATATACCTCGCATTTTTCCGGCAAAAAAACTATAAATAATTTTATTGGAATCCCGTTATTTGAAAGCGGAGAAAAAAAAGCGATAATTTTTGTGGAAGATATTACTTATCGCAAAAGAACGGAAGAAGAGCTTTTGAAAACAACCGAAACAAAAACACGTTTTTTATCAATGGCTTCACATGAGTTAAGGACGCCGTTAGCAGTAGTCGGGATGTATATATCTTCTGTTTTGTCTGGAGCGAAAGGGCCGATTACAGCGGATCAAAAAAATTATTTAGAAAGCGCGGAACGCAATGTGGAGAAGCTGGTTTCTCTTATAAACGATTTATTAGATTACCAAAAAATGAATGCCGGTAAAATGCCGATGACTTTCGCTAGTCATAATATCAATGAAGTAATCGAGGAAACAGCCAAAGACATGATTCTTTTAGTCAGAAAAAAAGGATTGTATATGAATCTTTTTCTGGATAGAACCATTGGTAAAATTAATTTTGATCGAGAAAAAATACGTCAAGTTCTGGTTAATATAATAAATAACGCTTTAAAATTTACAAATAAGGGCGGGATAGAAATACATTCAAAAGAATTAAAAAGAAATATTTATATTGAAATAAAAGATACTGGCGTGGGGATAAAAAAAGAAGACTTGCCGAAATTATTTCACACCTTTACTAGAATACAAGAAAAAGTTGTATCCGCTAATACCGGCTCAGGGCTTGGCCTTTCAATTTCAAAAAATATAATGGAAGAGCATCGCGGGAAAATAACAGTTAAATCAGAATATGAGAAAGGCAGTAGCTTCTCTATCTTTCTTCCAAAAAGAGCAGGGAATAAAGAGGCAGTAGCTCAAGAAAAATAATGGATTTAATCCATAATAGCGGCATTATTTGCTTAGTGTCCGCGGTGTTTTTCGGTTTAAGCAGGCCGTGACATCTTGCTTATTTCTACAGCTAATTCACCAAGATGTTTATGCACTTGTTCAATAGCAAGCTTATCATTTATAAGACCGCGGGACGCGAAATATAAGCCATCTTCATTTAAAAAAACAGTTTTTACAGCTGAAAGTCCTTTATAAATTATGTCAGCATTTTTTCCTGAAATATAAGGCGTTGCCTGTAGTTGGGTTAGCGCGCGGACTATTAAATTATTGTCAATTTCAATGTTTCCCGTGAAGACTCGTTGGTTTGAGTATTTGGGTTGTAATTTGCTTGAAAAATTTTTTAAATTTTTTTTTAAATAAATTTGCAATCCTTTTGGTAAATCCGGATTTTAAAAATAATAGAAGTAGCAACATCTCCGGTTCCTTTATCGCCTATTTTATTGTATGACTGATTCCGCGTTTTCTCAATAACAAATGAAAATCCGTGAAAAACACCTGTTATAGAACCGTTATTATACTCATATCCTTTTTCTTGGGCAAAACTAGTCCACGCCATAGAAGAAAGTTTTGAGAGATTTTTTTTATAATAATCAACACCCCAAAAAGTTGCCGCGATAACCGCGATTAATAAAAATAATTGTAATATGATCATATTTTTCTCCAACAATATTTATATTTAAGAAACAATAGTTAAGTGCCCGTAATAGAGGCATATTATAATGAAACTAATACTAAATTAACAGTCAATTTTAACGGAGGCGCGGCATCTATTCGAAAAGTAAGGAGATGTAACTATTATTGCAAAATTGCTTTGGTAATTTTTCTTACAGAATTAATCAGCAGAATGTCAGAAGCGTTTCTAATATCTTCAAGGTATAAAATTTTTTCTTCTACATGCGGCCGGGTTTTATGTTTTAAAAGGACTTGACGGTATACACCGTTTAATAATCCTGACGAAACTGGTGGAGTGAAAAATTTATTATTTAATTTTAAAACAATATTTGAAATCGCGCCTTCGGTTAGTTCTCCTCGTTCATTCAAAAAGAGAACGTCAAAAAATCCATTTTTTTTGTGGCGCGATAATTCCTTGTCATAAAGATCGCGGTTAGTAGTTTTATAATGTAAAAATATATTATCGGATTGAACGGTTTTTTTTGATAGAAGTATTTTTACAGGCGAGGTAGCCGGCTTTTCCAGCGGTGTATAGGATAAATCCATATTTCCTTGTTTATCTATCAGCAAGCGGATTTTATATTTTTTTTCAGCATAAAAATTTTTAGATAAAAGTTTTAAATTTTTTAACACTTTGGCGCTGTCGTAGGGATATCCAAAAAAAGCACATGTTTTTTTAAGGCGCTCCATATGCAGGGTTAAAAGAAAATAGCGCCTATTTTCCCATAAAATAGTTTCAATGATTGAAAAAAGTTTAATCGCGGGCAGATTAACAAAAAAAGAAGATTTTAAGAGAGACTCTTCATATTCTTTTTTAGGGATAGAATCAAACACAACACCGCTACCGATACCTAATTCCCCGTGTCCTGAAGTTTTATTGATAAGCGCCGTACGTATAGCGATATTAAACAGACAATTTTTTTTTGGAGATATATAACCGATACATCCTGTATAGATATTTCTTTCTTCTTTTTCTAAAGAGCGGATTATGTCGAGAGTGCGTTTTTTGGGAGCGCCTGTTACCGATCCTGAAGGGAAAAGCGCTTGAAAAATTTTATAAAAATTTATGTTTTTTTTAAGGGTCGAAGTTATGTCAGATGTCATTTGAAAAAGAGTATCATATTCTTCAACCGAGAATATTTTATCTGTTTTGACAGAGCCGGATAATGAAATTTTTCCGAGATCATTACGCAAAAGGTCAACTATCATAATATTTTCAGCCCGATTTTTTTCATCAGAATAAAGAAACTGTTTATTAAACGCGTCTTCTCTAGGAGTTATCCCTCGGGATTTAGTGCCTTTCATCGGACGAGTGAACAATTGCTTCCCGGTTTTTTGAAAAAACAATTCAGGCGAAAGGGAAAGAATAGCCCAATCTTCAAATTCTCCCATCACCGCGTAAGGGACAGTTTGACGTTCCAGCAGTGTTAAAAATAAATTTATTAATGCGGAAGATCCGTGATGTATATGTGAATGTTTTTTGTTTAGATCATTAAGAGTGCTAGGGACGGCACAATTAAATTTATATTTAAAAGTATAATTTACTTGATATGAATTTCCTTTTTGCAAGTGGTGTTTTATTTTTGATAAATCATTGATGTATTTTTTAAGAGGTAAAGAATAATAACCGGATGTTATTTTTATTGCGGCATTGTTTCGCAGTTTGTTTAAAGCGGAGAGAGAAATTGTTAAGGGTTTTTTAAAAATGCCGAAATATAGAAGAGGGAAAGCTGTTTTTTTTTGATGATTAATATTCGCGAAGTGGTATCCCGCTTCATATGAGAGAAAGCCCGCGGCGAAATAACCACTATCCAGAGCATTTTCTAATTCAATAAAACAATTGTTTATTGTTTCCGCTGTATGGCAGGCGATAATTTTTACAGGGGATGAAAAATAAAGAAATTCATTAAGTGTTTCGCTGTTATCATAACGGGAAAACAAAAAATAAGGACTATCTGTTTTTTGGGGATGGATCATTTATAGTGTTTTAGTTTTGGGCGAGAGTATATTTTTTATCAGAGATATCGCTACTGTAATTTTTATAATATTTTTCTAAAATTTTTTGAGCAGGTTTATTTTGCGGCGTGTAATCTCTGTTATTTATTCCTCCAGCATACACGCTTGGCGACCACTTCCACCAGTAAACCCCTTCAAGCCAAGGGCTATTCCATATGGTTTCAAAAAAAGACTGATAGCATTTTGTTTGAAGGTCTAAAGACACATTGCCGATCATCGGTGTTTCCCAAGGCGTTATATGGGCTTTGATTCCGGAAGTATACCCGATTTCAGTAAAAATTACAGGTTTATTTGTTTTAGCAATAAATTTTTCAATTTCTTTTTTCCATTTAATCCATCCGTTTTTTAATTCCGATAACGTTGGATTGGTATTGGATGACAGCGGGAAGTATGCGTCAATGCCGATATAATCCAAATCATCCCAAAATTTCACATCTTTATAATCATCCCAATTGGCGGCATATACAATTTTTCCCGGATAAACATCGCGGACTTTTTTAATTATTTCCGTACGCCATAAAGAATCTTTTTGTGTTGTAAAAGAGAGTTCCGTGCCTATACAAAAAAGGTCAACGTTTAAATCTTTTGCCATTTTAGCGTAATGAAGAATCAATTTTTGATATTCTTTAAACCATTTCTCCCATTCTTGGTCATTTGTAAAGCCGATGTCAGAGCGGCATTGGTTTATACTATAAACATCTTTAGTCGGATTTATGAGATCTATATGTGGTTTTAACATAACCTTCAATCCAAGACTGTGAGCTTTTTTGATAGCATGAATTATGCTAGTGTCACTGGGTGTTAGCTTTGTGGCTTTGATTTGTGTGTCAGAACAAGTTTCTTGATAATATGTTACAACAATGGCGATATATTCAACGCCTACACGCGCAAGAGATTCAAGAGATTGGTCGGAATAGATTGACTGATATTTATCTTTTTCCCACGAAACATAACAGACACCTTTTTGCGGGTACGAATCAGTCTTTGCCGATACGGGAGTAGTTTGCGCTAAAAGAAAGAGAAATAATAACGCTAAAGGTATATTATAATATTTCATAAAAATACCTCCAATTTTAAAAAAGCTTTCAAAAAAATAATTTATAGAAATTATAGACCAAGGCGAAATATCTGAGGGTGTTATTTATAAAGGATATTATAGCAAGAAACAAACAGTAGTACAATTCTATATAACTAAATATTTTTTTACTAACGCAGTTTTTGTGTTGGGTAGTAGACATTAAAGTTTCGAGGAATAAAAAATTCTGACAACGAGCAAAATAAAATTTTTTTAAAAATTTTAAAATGTTAATCTAAAAACACTTGACATAATATTTTTTTTTGTTAAAATTATAACTCTTTTATTTAAGTGCAAATTTTTTATATAAACACTATACTTTGCGATTTGTAAAGTAGTAGTGTTTTTGCGTATTTTTTATTACTGCTTACCGCATATGAGAAAAAGCCCCAGTGCCCATGTAGCTCAGGCGGTAGAGCACATCCATGGTAAGGATGGGGTCGCCGGTTCAAATCCGGCCGTGGGCTCCAGTTATTTAGAGTTTTTTGTATTGTGGATGTTTTTAAAAATTAGCAATAGTAAAAATAAGTCGAAACCCGTAGAAGCAGAGCGATAGTGTATTAAAATAAAAAGCATCCCAAATAAATTAAAAGATTTTAAGGGAGGACAAAATGGCAAAAGCAAAATTTGAGAGGACAAAACCGCATTTAAACATAGGAACGATAGGGCATGTAGATCATTGGAATACATCATTAACATCAGCGATAACGTTATATTTAGCGAATAAAGGATACGCAGAAAAAAGAGCGTTTGACACAATAGATAAAGCACCGGAAGAGAAAGAGAGAGGAATAACAATATCGATAGCGCATGTAGAATATGAAACAGTAAAGAGGCATTATGCGCATATAGATTGTCCGGGGCATGCGGATTACATTAAGAATATGATAACAGGAGCGGCGCAGATGGATGGAGCGATATTGGTGGTATCAGCAGCGGATGGGCCGATGCCGCAGACAAGAGAGCATATATTGTTAGCAAGACAGGTAAACGTGCCAGCGATAGTAGTGTTTATGAATAAAGTAGATATGGTAGACGATCCTGAGTTATTGGATTTAGTAGAGTTAGAAGTAAGAGAGCTGTTGAGCAAGTATGGATTTCCTGGAGACAAGACACCGATAGTGAAGGGAAGCGCGTTAAAAGTAATTCAGTGCGATGGAGACATAAAGAATGAAGCATGTAAGCCGATAGAAGAGTTGATGAATGCGGTAGATAGTTTTGTGCCTGATCCAGCGAGAGATATAGACAGGCCGTTTTTGATGCCAGTAGAAGATGTGTTTAGTATAACAGGAAGAGGAACAGTAGGAACCGGAAGGATAGAGAGAGGGCAAGTAAAGGTAAATGAAGAAATAGAGATAGTAGGAATGGGAGAAACAAAGAAGAGTGTAGTAACAGGTATAGAAATGTTCAGGAAGTTATTGGATGTAGGGCAAGCCGGAGACAATGTAGGGATATTGTTAAGAGGTATAGATAAAAACAATTTAGAAAGAGGGCAAGTGTTGTGTGCGACGGGAAGTATAAAACCGCATACAAAGTTTAAGGCGCAGGTATACATATTGACAAAAGAAGAGGGAGGAAGGCATACGCCGTTTTTTACTGGATATAGGCCGCAATTTTATATAAGGACAACGGATGTAACGGGAGTGGCGAAACTGCCGGCAGGAGTTGAGATGGTAATGCCGGGAGATAATGTAGCGATGGAAGTAGAGTTAATTACTCCGGTAGCATTGGAGAAAGAATTAAGGTTTGCGATAAGAGAAGGTGGACATACGGTAGGAGCAGGAGTAATATCAGAAGTAATCAGTTAATAAAATAGTGAAAAAACAGGAATAACCACAAGCGACATGGGAGTAAGCCATTATGGCAAAAAAAGAAAAACAGGAACAAAGGATAAAGCTAAAACTAAAATCGTTCGATCATAAGCTGTTAGATATTTCTATGGCAGAAATAGTAGAAACAGTTAAAAAAACAGGAGCGACGACAGTTGGGCCTATTCCATTACCTACTAAAAATGAAATTTTTACTGTTTTAAGGTCACCGCATGTTGATAAAAAATCAAGAGAACAATTTTTTTTAAAAACACATAAAAGATTATTAGAAATAGTAGAGCCTACTAGTAAAACAATAGATTCGTTAAGAAGGTTGGATTTACCAGCTGGAGTTGATGTTGAAATTAAGCAGTGAGATATAAGAGGGGAATATGATAACAGGAATTCTAGGTAAAAAAATAGGCATGACGCAAAATTTTGATGAGAATGGTACAAGGCAGACCATTACAATATTAAAAGTTGGGCCATGCACATTGCAAGAAATAAAAACAAAAGAGAAACATGGATATAGTGCGGTACAACTAGGTTTTGATGAAACAAAAGAAAGCAGAATAAAAAAACCGCAATTAGGCACTTTGAAAAAAAATGGTGTAGCTCCAAAAAAATTTAATAAAGAAATAAGAATTGTACAAGATTTTACGGAGAAAGTTGGAGAAGCTATTAGTGTAAAAATGTTTCAAATAGGAGATTTTGTTGACATAATCGGGACATCTAAGGGTAAAGGATTTCAAGGTGGTGTTAAAAGGCATGGTTGGAGAGGCGGATGCGAGACGCATGGTTCGATGTCTCATAGAGCACCGGGGTCAATAGGTGCTAGCTCTTTTCCTTCAAGGGTAACAAAAGGTCATCCGGGGCCCGGGCATATGGGGAATGAAAGAGTTACTGTGCAAAATATAAAAGTTATGGATATTATTCCGGATGAGAATATTCTTGCTGTAAAGGGATCAATACCGGGTGCTAACGGGGGATATGTTGTAGTAAAATTTGCTAAAAAAAAGACAATAGCGCCTAGACAAAAGAAAACAGAAGAAACGGCGCAAGAATAAAAAGTAAAATAATGAAAGAGATAAATACAAAAGTTCCAATATATAATTTAGATGCGCAGGTAGTTGATTATTTTGAGCTAGACAAAGAGCTGTTTGATGGAAAAATTAATAATGAAATTTTATATCAAGCAGTTAAAATGTATGAGGCGAATCCGAGAAGAGGAACAGCATCAACGAAAAGAAGAGGAGAAGTTGCTGGTGGAGGCATAAAACCGTGGAAGCAAAAGGGGACAGGAAGAGCAAGGGTCGGGTCCACAAGAAATCCTTTATGGCGGCATGGAGGAGTTGTTTTTGGTCCAAAACCACACAGTTTTAGCTATGCATTACCTAAAAAAATGTTAAAAAAGGCATTAGTTTCAAGTATAAATGCACGGTTGACTGAAGGGAAAATATATATTTTATTAAAAGCGGAAATAAAAGCGCCAAAAACTAAAGAGTTTAAAAATATTATAGATAAATTCAAATTAGAAGGGAAAACATTATTTGCTATGGCTTCAGAAGATTCTAATATAAAGCTTGCCGCTAGAAATTTAAGAACAGTTACTTTCATGGAAGGCAGAAATATAAATGCGAGAGATATATTAGTTAATGAGAATTTTATGATAGAAAAAGAGGCATTTTTGAAAATTACGGAAAGGTTAAAATGAAAACAGCATACGATATAATTAAACATATTCTAAGAACAGAGAAGGGCACTAATTTACTAGAGCAAAATAAATATATTTTTAAAATAGATCAAAGATCTAATAAGATGGATGTAAAAAGTGATATAGAAGAAATTTATAAAGTAAAAGTAGCGGCGGTTAATATAATTAATGTATCCGGTAAGAAAAAAAGAATGAGATTGAGTGAGGGAAGAACGGCAGATTGGAAGAAAGCTATAGTAACATTGAAACCAGAAAGTAAAATAGAGGTAACATAATATTATGGGTATTAGAAAATATGGAACATTTTCACCTTCTAGTCGATGGGCAACAAATTTAGATTTTTCAGACATAACTAAGACTAAACCTGAAAAATCTTTAACCACTACGCTAAGAAAGACTGGCGGAAGGAATAATAATGGTAGAAAAACAGTTAGCTCTAAAGGTGGCGGACATAAAAGACGATATAGAATTATAGATTTTTTCTATCTGAATAAAGGTAAGGCAGGGATAATAGAAGCTATCGAATATGATCCAAACAGGACAGCAAATATTGCATTCGTTAAATATGATGTGGGCCAAAAAGGATATATTATTGCTCCTGTGAGTGTTGCTGTCGGGACTAAAATAGAAAGTTCTAATACGGCAAAAATAGAAATAGGTAATTCTACGGAGTTAAAAAATATTCCGCTAGGAACGATGGTTCATTGTGTTGAATTTATCCCGGGTAAGGGGGCAAAAATAGCAAGGTCTGCAGGTATGGGTGCTATTGTTCTTGCCAAAGATAATGGGATTGTGCATCTTAAGATGCCTAGTGGTGAAGTTCGCTTAGTTAGCGAAGCTTGTTATGCTACTATAGGTCAAGTTGGGAATATTGAATATGAAAATATTGTTTATGGTAATGCAGGCAGGATAAGACATCTTGGTGTCCGTCCAAAGTCAAGAGCTGTTGTTAAAAACCCTGTAGATCATCCTATGGGAGGCGGTGAAGGAAAATCTTCTGGCGGAAGACATCCTTGTACCCCTTGGGGAAAAATAACTAAAGGTTTAAAAACTAGACATAAAAAGAAAGCATCAGATAGAAAAATTGTGAAGCGGAGGAAGTCGTAATGGCACGTTCTATTAAAAAAGGTCCATATGTACACCCAAGTTTAACGGCAAAGATAGATCAGGTTCGTAAATTGGGAGTTAAAAAACCAATAAAAACATGGGCTAGAAGTTCTACAATATTGCCAGAATTTGTTGGATTGACAATTATGGTACATAATGGAAAAACTTTTCAAACATTGTTTATAACAGAAAATATGGTTGGACATAAATTGGGGGAGTTTGCACCTACAAGGACATTCCGTAGTCATGGTGCAGCAACAAAAATTTCAATGGAGAAGACATAACCGGTGTAATTTTTGGTGGAGAGTTATTAAAATTGGAAGGGATTTTATATGTTGGCTAGATCGAAGACTAAATATGTGAGAATATCTACTAGAAAAGTAAGACTAGTTCTTGATTTGATAAAAGGTAAGAATGTTGAAAAAGCTAATTATATTTTGGACACAGTTAATAAAAGAGCTGGAGAGGTCATTAAAAAAGTATTACAAGCCGCGTTTGCTAACGTGAATTTTGAAAGACAGCAAAAGTTAACAGAAAAAGATGTTATAGTTTCTTTAGCTAAAGCAGATGGCGGACCAATGCTGAAAAGATTTAGAGCAGGCACAATGGGGAGAGCTTTTCCTATTAGGCATAGGACTACGCATATTATAGTGGAACTAGACAATAATTCTAAATAATTTATTAATTTGAATGGAGTTTTTTTATGGGGCAAAAAGTACATCCAATAAGCTTTAGATTAGGGGCCATACGTGATTGGAATTCACGGTGGTTTGCTACAAAAAATGAGATACCAAAATTTATAAATGAAGATTATCAAATTCGTAAATTGATTCACAAAGAAATTACAACAGGGTTGGTTTCCCGTGTAGAAATAGAACGCGCTAGTAAACATATTAGAATACAAATTTATGCTGGAAGACCCGGAATGATTATTGGTAGGCAAGGAGCGCAGATTGAAACATTAAAAAGCGCGATAGGTAAGATTGTTGGAGATGGCTATAAAATATCAATTGATATAATAGAGGTGAAAGAGCCACAGTTGGATGCGCAAATACTTGCGGATAATATTGCTTTTCAATTAGTAAAAAGATCTCCATTCCGACGTACAATGAAAAAAACAGTTCAATCAGTAAAAGACGCCGGAGGGGAAGGCATAAGAATAAGATGTTCAGGAAGATTAGGTGGCGCAGAAATAGCAAGAGTTGAGACTATGAAATATGGTAAAGTCCCATTACAAACTATTAGAGCGAATATAGATTATGGTTTTTCAGAAGCTAGGACTACATATGGAATCATTGGTATAAAAGTATGGGTATATAAAGGTGACAAATTTACCAGAGATGTTAAAAGAACAGTTGTTAGCACTGGTAAAAAAAATGTTAAGGAGTAAATATGGCATTAATGCCAAAACGTGTAAAATTTAGAAAACAACAAAAAGGTCGCAGACAAGGAATAAGTTTGGCTGCAAGCACATTAAATTTTGGCGAATGTGGTTTAAAGGCTTTGGAAAGTTTTTGGATTACAGATAAGCAAATAGAAGCGGCGCGTGTTGCTATTATGAGAAAAACAGGTAGAGCCGGAAAACTATGGATACGCATTTTCCCTGATAAACCAATAACAAAAAAACCAGCAGAAACAAGAATGGGAAAAGGTAAAGGTGCGCCTGAATCATGGGTAGCGAATGTTAGGAAGGGCAGAATTATTTTTGAAATGGAAGGGTTGCCGCTTGATATGGCAAGAACCGCAATGAGATTATGTGCACATAAATTACCTATAAAAACTAAATTTATTATGCGAGGGGGCATGCAGTGAAGGCAAAAGATATTCGCAATATGACACCAGCAGAAATAGAACAAAATATTTCTTCTTTAAAAGAAAAATATTTTAATTTCAGATTGGAAAAAATTAGTGGTCGTATAGAAAGGCCACAAGAAGGTACAAAGCTTAAAAAAGACATAGCAAGATGTTATACAGTATTAAAGGAGATACAACGTGAGAAGTGAGATAAAAAAAAAACAAGTAATTGGTGAAGTTATAAATAATAAAATGACGAATGCTGTTACCATACAGCTAGAAGTTAAAAAAAGACATCCTATTTATAAAAAATTTGTAATAAGGCATAAAAAAATAAAAGCGCATAATACAAATAAAGATGTTAAAATAGGTGATACAGTTAGATTGCTGGAAACGAAACCGATTTCCAAAGAAATATGTTGGAGAGTTGTGAACATAATAGAAAGAGGACAAAAGGGGTAATTACATTATGATTTTAATGCGGACAATTTTAGATGTAGCGGATAATTCAGGGGCAAAAAAAGCTTCTATGATAGGTGTAATTGGTAGATCTGGTAAATTTACAGCAGAGATAGGGGATATTATAACATGCAATATTAAAGAAGCCGCACCTACAGGAGATGTTAAAAAAGGCGAGGTTGTAAAAGCTGTTATAGTGCGGACAGCAGCACCAATACGTAGAGAAGATGGAACTGTTTTGCGGTTTGATCGCAATGCATTAGTTGTCATAGATAAAGATGGGAATCCTAGAGGTACAAGAGTTTTTGGGCCAGTTGCCAGAGAATTAAGAAAAAAGAATTTTATGAAGATTATTTCTTTGGCCCCTGAAGTTGTTTAAAGCAATGGTTTTGATTTTTTAGGTATATATAGTTGTTGTAGGAGAAATAATATGTTGGGTATTAAAAAAAATGATACAGTAAAGATTTTATCAGGGAAAGATAAAGGGAAAACAGGGCGAGTTATACAGGTAATCCCAGAGAGAAATAGATTAGTTGTGCAAGGGTTAAATCTTGTTAAGAAACATACTAAAAAAAGACGACAAGATGAACCGGGTGGAATTATTTCAAAGGAATCTTCTTTACATCAGAGTAAAGTGAATATTGTTTGTGGCAGATGCAATAAAGCTACACGTATAGGTATAGAACTTTTAAAAGATGGGACAAAGGCTCGATATTGCAAAAAATGTAAAGAGCTTTTGTAAACAGGTGGATATAAAATATGATTATTACAAAAGAAATTTTTTTTAGCGTAGTAGTTCCTGATTTGAAAAAAAAATTGGGATACAAAAATAATATGCAAGTTCCCCAAATAAAAAAAGTAGTAATAAATATTGGGATGGGGGCGATGGCGCATGAAAAAGATTTAGTTGAAAGCGTTAGAGATGAATTGGCTCTTCTTTCTGGGCAAAAGCCTGCGTTAGCGCGAGCACGGAAAGCTATATCTAATTTTAAAATTAGAATAGGAGTTCCTGTTGGGTATAAGGTAACTTTAAGAGGCAAGCGTATGTATGAATTTTTAGCGATGTTGATAAACTTTGCTATGCCAAGAATTAGAGATTTTAGAGGTGTTTCTAAATCAGCTTTTGATGAACAAGGGAATTATTCTTTGGGAATAAAAGAGCAAACTATTTTTCCTACACTGAATTTAGATAAAGCACCTAAGATACATGGGTTAGATGTTTGTATTGTTACATCAGCAAAATCAAAAGATGAGGGAATTGTATTGTTGGAAGCAATGGGGATGCCATTTACAAAAAAACAGGTAGGTGATTAAAGAGTATGGCTAGATTAGCTCTTATAAATAAAGCGCAGAAACAACCAAAATATAGCACTAGAGTAGTGACTAGATGTCAGATTTGTGGCAGGAAAAAAGGATATATGCGACGGTTTAAATTATGTAGAATTTGTTTCAGGGAGATGGCTTCTCGTGGTGATTTGCCGGGGGTTCACAAAGCTAGTTGGTAGATAAAATTTTAGTTAATTTTTAAGGAGATCAAAATGAGTATCTCGGATTTTTTAGCGGATCAATTAACCGTGATTAGAAATGCCATAATGGCAAAAAAAGAATATGTAATAATAAAAAGATCAAAAATGGTAGAAGAGATAATTGACATTTTAAAACAAGAAGGCTTTATTGATGCATATCAAAAGATTGAGGACAAACAGAGCGGAAAGATAAAAATATATTTAAAGTGTACTGCGCAAAAAGAATCTGTTTTAGAAAATTTATCTAGGATATCAACTCCCGGCAGGCGTGTTTATATTAAAGCTAGTGAAATAAAGGCTGTAAGGGGAGGAGTTGGAGTAGCAGTATTATCAACAAATAAAGGAATAATGATAGATAGAGTTGCTAGGGCGCAAGGTGTTGGCGGAGAGGTTATTTGTCATATTTGGTAATGATAGAATGTTTAATTTTTAGGAGTTAGAAAATGTCTAGAATTGGAAAACGGCCGATAGAAATTTTAAGCGGAGTAAAGGCATCCTTAAAAGGGAATACAATCGCTATTGAAAGTAGTGGTAAAACATGTGAATATAAAGTTCCTGATAAATTTAAGATTGTTATTGAAAATAATAAAATTTTAATAACAAGGCCTTCTGACATTGTTAAAGATAGAACTATGCATGGCACAATAAGAAGTTTAATACAAAGTATGATTATAGGCGTTAAGACAGGTTTCCAAAAAAAATTGGAAATTCAGGGTGTTGGGTATAAAGCTATAATGAAAGGGAAAGTTTTGGAATTAGAAATAGGCAAATCGCATCCTATTAAATATGAAACACCTGTAGGCATTACAATTCAAGCACCAACCCAAACATCTATAGTGGTTAGTGGAATTGATAAGCAAAAAGTTGGAGCAGTTGCTGCAGAAATTAGACAATTTTATCCGCCTGAGCCATATAAGGGTAAAGGGATAAGATATGTTGGGGAGTATGTGCGTAAAAAAGAAGGGAAAAGTGTAGCATAATATATGCTAGTAAAAAGAGGGTAATATGAAAAGAGAATTAAGACGGCAACGGAGAAAAAAATCTATAAGAAAAAGAATTTTTGGTGATAGCGAGAGACCTCGTATGTGTTTAACTAAAACTTCAAAGAATTTGTATAGTCAGATTATAGATGATATGGCTAGCAAAACGTTGGTGGGGTTATCAACACAATCAGAGACAATTAGTAAGCAGATAAAATCTTATACAAAAAAAAATATTACCAGTGCAAAACTTTTGGGTGAAGAAATCGCCAAAATCGCTATTCCAAAAGGTATAAAAAAAGTTGTATTAGATAGATCTAGATATAAGTATCATGGTGTTATAAAAGCTTTTGCTGAAGCGGCTAGAGCTGGCGGGTTAGAGTTTTAAAACTGCTTATGGTTTGCTTAGGAGGATTAATGAAAAAAAATGGACAAAAAATGGAAGAAAATATACCGAAAGATGATTCTAAACAAGGTGATGATATTTCTGTAGAACAGGCAATAGAAAATATTGTACAACAGGGTGAAAAAAAAGAAGAAAGCATAGAAAGAGTTGTTAAGATTGGTAGGGTTTCTAAGGTAGTAAAAGGCGGTAAGAATTTTTCTTTTCATGCTTTAGTTGTTGCCGGAAACAGTAAGGGAAAAGTTGGAATTGGTTTTGGGAAATCGAATGATGTAGTAGGTGCTATCAGCAAAGGAACACTAGATGCTAAGAAAAATTTTAAAACAGTTAATATGCGTGGAGATACTATTCCTTATGAAGTAATCGGTAAATTTAAAGCTTCCAAAGTTATATTGAAACCTGCTAGTCCCGGAACGGGTGTAATCGCTGGTGGGGCCGTAAGAGCTTTATGTGATGCGGCAGGAATTAAAAATATCTTAAGTAAGTGTTTAGGTTCGAGAAATCCTATTAATGTGGTTAAGGCAACGATGAATTGTTTTGAACAATTAAGGTTGACAAGAAAAGCTTAAAAATAGATGGTAATTTTGTAGGAGAAATAAATTATGCAAGTAAAAATAGGTAATATAAAAAAACCTTTAGGCATCATAAAAAAAAATAAGCGAAAAGGGCGAGGTATTGGAAGCGGAAGAGGTAAAACATCTGGTCGTGGAAGTAAAGGCGCAAAGGCGCGTTCCGGTAGTGGCGGATTTTATTTAGGCTTTGAAGGTGGGCAGATGTCATTAGTAAGGCGACTCCCCAAAAGAGGCTTTACAAATAAATTTAAAAAAGAATGGGCAATAGTAAATATTGGATCAATTGCAAAATTAAGTAATTTAGAAAAAGATGCCATAGTTAATAGAGACATTTTATATAAAAATAGGCTTATTAGAAATAAGAGACTGCCTATAAAAATACTTGGCAATGGGAAATTGGAAAGAGCTGTTAATGTAGAAGCTGAAGCATTTTCTGGTTCAGCTAAAAAGGCAATAGAAAATGTAGGTGGAAAAGTTCTTATAGCAAGGAGTGTAACAAAGTGTTAGCAAGTTTTATTAATATATTTAAGATACAAGATTTAAAAAAGAAAATTTTAATTACGTTAGGATTAATGGCTGTTTATCGTATTGGCACATTTATCCCAACTCCGGGGATTGATGGCGCAAAGTTAGCAATGTTTTTTGCAAATATGGCACATACACAAGGCGGAACATTATTCGGGATAGTGAATATGTTTTCAGGCGGTGCTATGGAAAGATTAACTATTTTTGCTCTAGGGATAATGCCATATATTTCATCTTCAATTATTATACAACTTTTAACCACCGTAATTCCTGCATTAGAAAGACTTGCAAGACAAGGAGAGGAAGGACGAAAGCAAATAATGCAATATACTAGATATGGAACAGTAGTATTAGCATTAATACAAGCATTTTTTATTTCTTTATGGTTAGAGAATCCAGCACGTTTTCAGGGAATGCAGATAGTTGCTAGCCCGGGATGGGGGTTTAGATTTCTTACAGTAATTACATTAACTACGGGTACTGCTTTTATTATGTGGCTCGGAGAACAAATTCAAGAAAAAGGCATAGGAAATGGGATGTCATTATTAATTACTGCGGGTATTGTATCAAGATTACCTGAGGCGTTTTTTCAAATAGTGACGCTTTTAACACCCGGTAGCAAGGGTGAGAGCCAGATGGATTTATTTAAACTGCTATTTCTTATAGCAATGTTTATAATAGTTGTTGTTTCTGTTGTTTTGATAACACAGGGACAGCGTAAAATACCAGTTCAATATGCAAAAAGAGTGGTAGGGAGAAAGGTTTATGGCGGGCAAAGTACGTATATCCCTTTAAAGGTTAATCAGGGTGGAGTTATTCCTATAATTTTTGCGCAGTCGATTATTTTATTTCCTGCTACTATTGCTGGGTTTGTTCCGCATAAAGCACTTTATGGTATGGCAAATGCTTTGACTATGGGAAAACCGTTATATTATGTTGTTTATTCTTTACTTATTTTATTTTTTGCTTATTTTTATGCTGCGATAACTTTTAATCCGATAGAAATGGCAAATAATATGAAAAGATTTGGAGGATTTGTTCCGGGAATACGTCCGGGGAAACAAACAGCAGAATATTTTGATTTTATAATGACTAGAATAACGCTACCGGGGGCAATGTTTTTGACCATAATAGCGATTTTACCGACGATTATAAATAGTAAATTAGGGGTGCCTTATTTAGTTGCTAGTTTTTTTGGCGGAACAGGATTGTTGATTGTTGTTGGAGTTATGCTTGATACTATGCGTCAAATAGAGTCTCATCTTTTGATGCGGCATTATGAAGGTTTTATGAAGAGAGGCAGAATAAGAGGACGGATGTCATGATGGATATTGTCTTATTGGGCCCTCCGGGTGCTGGAAAAGGAACTCAGGCTGAAATTCTTGCTAAAGAATTTGGATTACTTCATATTTCAACAGGAGATATGCTAAGAGAAGAAATTAAAAGTGGTAGTGAATTGGGTGGAAAATTAGCGGAATATATAAATCGGGGTGAATTAGCACCAGATTCTATTGTTAATCAAGTTGTAATCAATCGTATGAGTCAAAAAAATGCGGGCAAAGGTGTTATTTTAGATGGATATCCTAGAACCAAGGTTCAAGCAGAATCTTTGGATAAATCTTTAGAAAAATTAGGGAAAAAATTAAAAATGGTTTTATATTTTAAAGCTACAGAACAGGTTGTAATACAAAGGCTAGCCGGCAGAAGAGTATGTAAAAAATGTGGCAAGAATTATCATGAAACGAATATGCCTCCTAAAAGATATAATGTGTGTGATATTTGCGGGGAACAGCTATTTCAAAGAAATGATGATAAGCCGGATACTATAAAAAATAGATTATTGGTATATGAAAAAAGCACTAAAGAATTGATAGAATATTATAAAGAAAAAAAATTGCTTAAAGAAATTGATGGCGATAGTTCCGCTGATAAACTTTTTAATAATATAAAATGTTTTTTGGAAAAATAAGGTTTATTGCAAATGACTTTAGTGACAGATGAAGCGGCAATTGATAAATTAAGATCTTCCGGACAGGTTATAAAAAAAATTTTTAAATGGGTTGAAGCTAATATAGAAGAGAATATATCAACAGGACAGTTAGATAAATTCATTGAAGAACTAATAATAAAAGATGGAGCAATCCCCGCATTTAAAGGTTACAAGGGATATCCGGCTACAATTTGTATATCGATGAATAATGAAGTTATACATGGTATCCCAAATAAAAAAAGAATTATAAAAAAAGGCGATATAGTAAGCATTGATGTCGGTGTATTAAAAAATGGTTATTTTACAGATGCGGCAAGGACTTATACAATAGGTAGTGTAGAGAGTAATGTTTCTCGATTGATTAAAGTTACAAAAAAAAGTTTAGAAGAAGGTATAAAAAAAGCTGTAACCGGCAGTAAGATATCGGATATTTCTAAAGCAATAGAAAAAATAATTAGAAAAGAAAAATTTGAAGAAATTAGAGATTATGTAGGGCATGGGGTTGGGAGAGAGTTACACGAAGAGCCAGAAGTGCCAAATTGGTATAATAAAAATATGGATGATGAAATACTACAGCAAGGATTAGTCTTAGCTATCGAGCCAATGGTAGTAATGGGAAAAAGAGAAGTAAAAATTTTAGACGATAGATGGACTGTTGTTACAAAAGATGGATCACTTGCGTGTCATTTTGAAGACACGATTATAGTTGGTAAAGGGAAAGCGGAGATAGTTACATGAGTGCGAAAGAAGCGGCTATTGCCGTAGAAGGGGAAGTTGTAGAAGTTTTACCAAATGCGGTTTTTAAAGTAAAATTAGCTAATGGGCATAGCGTTACTGCGCATGTGTCAGGTAAAATGCGAATGTATTTTATAAGAATAGTTCCCGGAGATAAAGTAACAGTTGAGTTGTCGCCGTATGATTTAACTAGAGGAAGAATTATTAGGAGAGATAAATAGCCATGAAAGTAAGACCAAGTGTAAAAACAATATGTGCAAAATGTAAGGTAATTAGAAGAAAAGGCGTAGTGCGGATAATCTGTGAAAATCCAAAGCATAAGCAAAGACAGGGATAATTTTTATATATTAAATCTATTGTGTTTTTATTGAAATTTATTTTTGTGTTTTTAATTAGGAGAGAATATGCCACGTATAATAGGTGTTGATATACCAAATGAAAAACGGGTTGAAATTGCTTTAACTTATTTATATGGAATAGGTCGTACACTGGCCAACAGAATATTAGCAGAAGTTGGGATTTCTCCAGACAAGAAAGCAAAAGATTTAACTGATAGTGAAGTTAATGCAATAACACATATTATTCAGGAACGGCATAAGGTAGAAGGAGATTTGCGCAGGGAAGAATCAGCTAATGTTCGCAGACTTATTAGTATAGGCGCATATAGAGGAATAAGACATAAAAGGAATTTGCCTGCTCGTGGGCAGAGGTCAAAAACTAATGCGCGTACTTGTAAAGGACCTAGAAAAACAATAGGTGCTTTTAAAGATAAGGCTCAGAGAAAAGCAGTGAAACCTGCGGCATAGGTATAAAAAATTAAAATTTATAAATAATAAAGAATAAACTTATTTAGACACTGGGGAGTGTGAAACGTGCAAAACAAGCCAACAACAAAAAAGAAAAAAATATTTAGAAAATTATCCGATGGGATTTTTAGTGTACACTCTACATTTAATAATACAATTGTTACGGTGTCAGATGAAGCTGGTAAAGTTTTATGTTGGAGTTCAGCAGGAACTAGTGGTTATAAAGGGTCAAGAAAATCTACTCCTTTTGCGGCTAGCGTTGCGGCAAAAGAGGCGTCTAAAAAAGCAAAAGATCATGGTATTACGAGTATTGTTGTTCGTTTGAATGGTCCGGGACCGGGCAAAGAGAGTGCTGTTAGAAGCTTGCGATCAGAGGGGTTTAATATTAGGAGTATCGTTGATTTGACGCCCATGCCACATAACGGATGTAGACCTAGAAAACGTAGAAGAGTTTAGTATTTATTAAAAGATATTTTTTAAGGAGAAGCAGTAAATGGCTAGAACATTAGGTGCAAAATGCCGGCAATGTCGTAGAGAAGGAGAAAAATTATTTTTGAAAGGCGGACGCTGTAAAAGCGATAAATGTATTCTTAACAAGAGAGATTATGCACCCGGGCAACATGGTCAAGGGAAAAAGCGAAAAGGTAAGGCATCAAACTATGCAGTGCAGTTAAGAGAAAAGCAAAAAACAAAAAGAATTTACGGCTTACTTGAACGGCAATTTAAAAATTATTTCAAAAAAGCAGAACAGACTAAAGGTGTTACAGGTGAAACATTGTTAAGCTTTTTAGAAATGAGATTAGACAATATTATCTATAGAGCAAGATTCGCGGAATCAAGAGCAAAAGCGAGACAGCTTGTTGGGCATAGATTTGTAAAGGTTAATGGGCATATAGTCAATATTCCTTCTTTTTTAATTAAAGAAGGAGATGAGATAATAATGTTTGGAACAGATGCGCAAATTAAAATGATAAAGGACACTGTAAAACTTTTAGAAGATAGAAGTGTTCCGGAATGGTTAGAGGTTGCGGACGACACATTGAAAATAAAAGTTAAAAGACTACCAGTAAGAGCAGATGTTGGGTTGCCAATAGAAGAAAATCTTATAGTTGAATTATATTCTAAATAAAAAATTTATATAGTATTGTTAATAGATACATGTATTTTTCAGCATGACTGTGGAGAAAATAGGAGGATTATTGGAAATGGGATTCAAACTGAAAAATTTCGAATTACCCAAAAAAATAGATTTTGAGCAAGAAACGTATTCCCCTCTTTATGGGAAAATTATTGCAGAGCCTTTTGAAAAAGGGTATGGAGTTACTATTGGTAATTCTTTGAGAAGAGTGTTGCTTTCTTCGATTGAAGGAACTGCAGTTACAAAGATAAAATTTGGTACAGTTGTTCATGAGTTTAGTGTAATTCAGGGTGTATTAGAAGATGTGCCAGAGATAATTTTGAATATTAAGAATTTAGTATTAAAATCTCATTTTAAAGAGCCCAAACCAATGTTTATTTCAATGAGTAAAAAGGGGCCGATAAAAGCAAAGGATTTAAAGGTTGATGAAACAGTTGAAATTGTTAACCCGGAACAACATATAGCCACCTTAACAGAAGATGTTAAATTTGAAATGGAATTGATAGTAGAACGTGGATTTGGGTATGTTCCCGCGGAAAGGCATAGAGCAGTTGAAGAGCCTATCGGCATTATTTCAATAGATGCTTTATTTTCACCTGTAAAAAAAGTTAATATGAATGTTGTGGAGACACGAGTCGGGCATCTTACTGATTATGATAAATTAATTTTAGAAATTTTTACTAATGGAAGCATGGAGCCAAAGGATACAATTTTATACGCGGCTAATATTTTGCATAGGCATTTAGATGTGTTTTTGTCTATAGGTAAATTGCCAGAAGAGGTAGAAGATGAACAGGATGATGAAAGAGAGAGAGATGTGCTTCTAAAAAAACTCGCGAAGCCTATTTCAGAATTAGAATTATCAGTCAGAAGCTCAAATTGCTTAGCGGAGGCGAATATAAAGACAATAGGAGATTTGGTTTATAAAAAAGAAGCAGACATGCTGAAATATAAAAATTTTGGTAAAAAATCTTTAACAGAAATTAACGATATTTTGGTTTCTATGGGATTAGAGTTGGGTATGGAATTAGACGAAGATATTTTAAAAAATAAAGAGTAAGCGAAGAGTTTTTAATATAATCAAAAATAGAGATTAGGGGTTAATAAATAATGAGACATAAGAAAAAAAGAGGACTTTTAAGCCGGAACATTAGTCATCGTAAAGCAACGTTAAAAAATATGGCGCTTAATTTATTTAAATATCAGCGAATAGTTACTACGCTAGCTAAGGCAAAGGCATTAAAAGCATTCGTTGAACCTATAATAACAGTAGCAAGGCAAAGCGAGAATGCTTTAAACGCTAAAAGATTGGTTTGTAAAAAATTGTGCGATAGGGATGTGGTTAAGATTGTTTTTGAAACAATCGCGCCATTATATAAAAACATAAATGGCGGATATACTAGAATTATTCCTTTTAAGAATAGAAAAGGCGATGGAGCTAGTTTGGTTATTTTAGAGTTTACAAAACGGACAAGACCGGAAGAAGATCTTTTAGGTAATACTATTTTGAAAGTTTTATCTAGGAAGCCAACTGTTAAACAAGAATCTAAAGATAAAAAACCAGAAGTGAAAAAAGAAGCAACACGTAAAAAGGGATCTAGTGGGACTGCGGCACATCATTCAGCACCTGAAATTGCTATTGAAGAGAAGGAAGAGCATGTGGTTGAAGATGTCAGAAAAGAAAAGGCAAGGGTTGAAACAAAGAAAGTAGCAGAGCAAGGATTCTTTAAAAGATTTAGACGCAAATCGATTTAATAAAAATTTCTAGTAAAAATAAAAGGCAGGATTTTCATAATCCTGCCTTTTTCTTTTTGGATAGTTTTTTTGGGTTTATTCAGTAGTTTCATCAGTTCCTGTTGATTCCATATTTTGGGCGTCGGAGCCTTCTATTATTGCTGATGTTTGACATCCTTTTCCTCCGCCACATGCTCCGCAATTAGCGAAACTAGAGGCGTTTGCTAATAAGCCTAAAATAAAGATAATAGTTAAGCTGTAAATTATTTTTTTCATTTTCCCCTCCTGTTTTTATTACATTAAAAATACAATACTATCTATTTTTCTGTTTAATTATAGTATACCTAATTTTTTTAGAATAGAAAAAAATATGCTATAATTATTTAGAAGGAGTGTTTATGGTGAGAATTTGTAAATGTATAATTATTTTTATATTATTCTTTTTTTATTTTGAGAATAATTATTTTTTATTGAAGGTTTACGCGACAGAATATTCTAAAACAGATCGAAAAATAATTTTGTATCAAATAGATATTTCTACTGAGACTTCTTATAATATTCAAGATATTTTTTTACAATTTAATGACAGCTTTTTAGATTATGGTTCCGCGCTTGAGCGGGTAAATATTCTTATAAATGAATATAATAAAGCGATGCATGTGACAATTATTCCAAAGGATGGCCAAAAATTGCATGATCTTATGAAAGATTTGTTAGCGCGGGTTGAAAAATATTTTGTTTATTATAAACGTATGGGGCGCGAGAATCCTGAAATAAATTTTGAAATACTTGACGCGCGTAACGCTGTGGCTCGTGAAGCCGCAAGGCTTACATCTATGTATATTTAAATCCGGATGAAGTTTATTTTTTATTTTTAGGATTTTTATTGTCAGAATCTTCTTGTAGTTCTTGTTTAACAGCGCTTAAAACTTGTATTGTTTTATCGAGTTTAGAACTAAGCGAATTTTTCCATACGTCTTCGTTATTTTGTGAATTAGTGGCGGTAGTAGCAGTGGTTTGCGTAGCAGGTGGAGCGTCTGTACTGTAAGCGGCTGTAATGGTTTTAATTTTATCACCTATTTTTAGTATTTTATCAAGATTTTCTTCCCAGTTTTGAGTCCAATCTTCTTCTTTATTTTGGGAAGTTATATTTTTTTGTTGTGATGGGGTTATTGGCGATGGAGGGAAAAGGATATCTTTTATTTTTCTCCATATTTTTACAGCTAAACTGCTTTGTTCTTTTATATCTTTTCCCCACGCGGTATCAGTAGTAGCGCTAGAGATATTATTTTTATTTTGTACAAATGCTGTATTGTCTTTTTCTATAGAATCTTTAACTTCTGTTCTTATTACGTCAAGCACTTGCATGGCTTTATTGAGTTTTTCGTTTATGTTTTCTTTCCATTCAGTGTTAGTCGCAGAGGAGTCGTTTGCGGTATTATAAGAGTTATTAGAATTTGAAGACGCGGATTGGTTAGCCCCAAAAGTTTTATTAAAATTCAAAAAAAGACAGAGACAAAAAAATATTATGATTAAAAAATAGCGAGTTTGTAACATTGTTTCCTGTGTTAATTTTTAGTGTTAGTTATTTCTTTGAGTTTTTCATCTATTTCATGTTTTAAGGAGTCGCTTACTGATTCTTTTTTTAAATCTTCTAAAAGTTCATCTACTGCTTTTTCACGGGATTCTTGTTCTTCTTTTAAGTGTGCACACAGAGTATCAAGTTTTTGCGCTAATGGTTTAAGCTCATCATGTTTGCGCAGTGTTAATCCGATAGAGTAATCGCCGCGGATAAGAGCGTCTATGTATTTATCCATTCTGTATATCGGTCCCGCAATCCTATGCGATAGCCGTATTCCTAATATGATAAAAATTGGTGTAATCGCTAAAAGTCTTATTGCTAAAACAGCCTTAGTATTGTTGAATAAATCTAAAAGCCTATCTGTTGGATAAACAAGCGCAAGTTTATTGCCCAAGGTGTTCCAGAGCGTGTAATATACAGTGCATCCAGCAATTAAAGCGCCGAGGTATATAAAACCTATTATATAGCCGACATATTTAAATTGAAATTTTGGCGCTATTAAATATTTACGTCTGCGGAAAGTTTTCTGTTTCTTCATTTTAAATCCTCCATATCTTTAAACACAAGTTAATTTTTTATTTCCATATAATGGTATCTCTTTTTATAAGAAATTCCACTGTAGCGCCTTTCTTTTTAGCTATTTTTTCTAGAATGGTATTTATTGGGACATACCGTATGGGTGTTTTATCAATTTCTAAAATAATGTCATTTTTACAAATACCGGCAAGGCTTGCCGGGCTATTTTTTTTCACTTCTTTTACTGTCAGCCCTTCCAGTAAAATAAATTCGAGCCGCGCGCCGAGTAAATCCCCTAAAAATATTTTTTTGTTAGGTAGCTTAACTTTGATAATACGGCCATAAGTTATATGCAGGCCTTTAGTGCTGTTACTTAAAAATTTAGAATAAATATCCGTAGGATTCATATACCTTGTAGCTTTTGCCCAGATAGCGATTAGTGTGTCCCTTTCGCGGAGGCCTGCCTTATCTGCCGGGGATCCTGCTAGAATTTGTTTAAATAAAAGTAGTCCATTTTTTTCTTCAATCGTAATGCCTATTTGATGTTTGAGTTCTTCGGTTATTCCAGCGGATGTTTCAGCATCAAGGCCTTTTTCAAGAAGAATGGTTGTTTCATTGAGTTTTTTTACATGAGATATTTTTGATACTTCATCAGAGTTGTTAATTTTATTGCTCACGTAAAGAATGCCTTCTCTCGCTTTTTTAAAAGAGGGATTTATTTCTAAAGCTTTTTTATAGTAGTAGTAAGATTTTTCATATGCTTTTCTTTCCTGATAATATTCAGCAAGGTTTATATAATTTTGGTCGTCACGGTCAAATATTAATTCTTTAATTTTTTCTCTCATTATTTCTTGTTCCCCGTCAATTGTTGATAGGATTACACGGTCATCATATTCTTCGACAACTACTCCTTTTATTTCTTGGGAGTCTTGCATAATTAGAGTGTCCGCGCCTGAGTTTAGTTGTAGAAAATAGAAGTATATGGCGATAGATAGAAAAATTTTTTTCATATGAATAGAATCCTCCTATGCATAAAATTTTTAAATATATAGGTATATGACTTAGCACAAAAAGTCTTTTTGTTGGGCTTTTTACGCGCAAAAATAAAAAAAATTTAATTTTTTATTTTGCTATAAGTTTACATGGTTTTTTTGCTGAAGACAAATTTATGAAGGATTACTTTTTGATGTGAAAGCGCGTGGTGAGGGGAACGTTTAAACCTGTAGAAGTTTTAGGTTTTGTTCATCTATTAGCTGAGAAGATATTATTTCAAGCGGGGTTATCTTTCCATTGATATTGTTAAAGATGTGCACATCTGTTTTTGGGTTGAGCGGGGCGATGTATCTAGCAATTATTTGGGCAGATGTTTTGATATCAGCGGTATCAATGTTAGTTGAACTTCTTATTATGCCGGTTGGGCCGGGGATGAGCGGTGAAGGGGTAAGAATTATGTCGCTATTTTTCGTTAAATTTTTTAAAATTTCGTTGTCTTGTTCATTTCTGCCGACAAAAAGTTTTGTATTGTTGGAAAGTTTAAAGTATCTGCCTTTTTTTGCTAAATTTATTGTGTTTAAATTAAACATATTGCTTTCTAACAAATCTTTAATACGTTTACAGAATGAAGGGTCTGTTAAGAGGCATCCTCCGGCAGGGCATGAAAAGCCTTTTAGCGACAGGGTTTTCGCAAGTTTTATTTGATTAGATCTGCCTCTTCCCGAAATATTGAGAAATTTAGACCGGTCTATCCATTTTTCGCGCTCAGGAATTGATTCAGGGAGAAGTTGCGCTGAAAGCGGCCTGACGATGAGTCCTGTTAAGCCTGCTTCTTTTTCGATTAAAAATAGAGTATTTCTTTGTTGAGATTTTGGTCGTTGTCCTAATACTTCACCGGTAACAATAGACAACGCGTTTATTTCTTCCATTATTTTTTTTGCTGATTTAAATTTATAGATTCTGCAATCTATGCAGGGATTATAATTTTGTCCATATCCGTATCGTGGATTTTTTATTATTTCAAGATAACTTTCATCGGCGGATTTTATTTTGATTTCAACGTTGACTAGCGCTGATATTTCTTTGGCTGAAAAACCGCATGGTTTTGAGCCGTCGCATCTGCAAAAAGGAGAAGTGAAGTGAAGCGCTGTAACATCCACGCCTTGGTCTTTGATCATTTTTAGGGCTAGAGAGCTATCTAGTCCTCCTGAAAGTAATGCTAATGCTTTCATGAATTTTTATCCTAGTTTTGTAAAATAATGGTTTATTTTAGAGTTTAGCGCGAAAAATGTTTTCGCGGTGATTCGATTGTTAGCGCGAAGAGCCGCGTATTTTATAAAAAATTCATTTTACATAAATATAATGAAAAGCGCGATATAAAAATGAGAATTTAGCGATATTTTTTGTTTTTTGGGGATAGTATTTTAAGAAAGGCTTTGATATAATAATTCTAGTTTGTTCGCGGAAAAGGTCTCGTTAGCATAAACTGAAAAATAAGGGAGGGATGAGAGGTATATAAACAATGTTTAGATTTTTAAAAGGTGAGTGGCGAAAAGTTTTTAGACTGCTACAGATTGTTTTTGTATTTATGATTATTACGCAAGTAAGTCTTAGTGATAGTATTGAATGTCCGCATGATTTCCAATCACGAAATAGTCTTGCGATTCCGCAAAATTATATTTCTCCTATAACCCGCGTCGCGCCCTTTAATACGGGTAGTAGCGCGGATGCTGTTATTTTTTCTAGTGAAGTTCTTAAAGCCCGTTTAATTTATAATCTTAAAGAATCTTATAGTGATTATATAGATTTATTTTTTAATAAAATAGATAGCTCTTCAGAATATAAGGGAATAAAGGCAATACTTGAGTTTTCAAGGGCAGTGACTATTCCGTTAGTTTGGACGAAGAAACGTAAACTAGGGATAGAGTCTATGGTTGGCGAGGCGTCTCTTACAGTTATCCCCGCGATAATTAATAACGTGAGGTTGTATATATATCTTAAAATGAAGGAAGAGAAAATAGTTTCTATTGATGTTTTTGAAGAAAAAGAGCATTTAGGACAAGTTAAAGAACTTTTAGATAAAGGGTTTATAAGCAGGGAACAGGGAAATGGCTTGATATTTAGCGTAGCGCAGAGAAGCGGCGCGCCAATGGTTTTAGATAGCATGGATGAGAGTGTTTTAACTGCAAAATTATTTTTTAGTAAGTTGTTTGGCGCAGACGGAGAAAAGATATTTAATCGCGCGGCAATAAAAGACGGAAGGATTTGGGTGGAGCCAAAAGGGATTTTAATATCCGGAGGAATAGTAATTCCAGAAGAGACAAAAAAAGAAGATAGGCCATGGCAAATAATAGAAGGATTGATAAGACAGGTAGATTCTAAGATTTCCGCGTGTGTATTAGGAGAAATGGAAGGATTGTTTAAGGCTTTTATAAAAGACGGAGCAAATTTTGCCAGTGAATTTTTTTTAGCACAGCATAGTGATTTAATGATAATGATAAAAGGGTTGACGGAAGTTTTGCAGAAGGCTGGTAATGAAAAGACATTAGCGTTTGATTCGTCGGTATATGAATATGTTCCGGTATTCGATGACATTAAACATGAAAGCGCGCTTTATCAAAACACATTGAGAAAAATAAAAAATATTTTTATGGCGGTCTCAAATAATGAGGCAAAAAGATATCAAAATAAAAATATGTTGTGGAAGGTAGACCTTTTGGATGTAGTAAGAATGGACACAAAGAGAGTGGAGGATTTATGGGCGTGGCTTAAAAAAGAAGGATATATAGGCGAGAATGGAGAGATAGAAGAGAAGTTTATAAAATTAGAAGGGTATGAGGAATTGGTATTGCCTGAGCAATTCTCGAAAATCAAGGAAGAGGTGTTTGAGATATTAAGTAAAGCAGAAGAGGAAAAGAATACAATAAAATTCGCGCCTAAGGTAATAAAAAGCGCGGAAGATATAGATGTTCGGGAACTAACGCCGTGTTTATTGCCTACAGAAATAGTGGAAATAGAAGGCGGAAAAAATAAAATTATATTAAATGATAATTTTGTGAAGGTAATGTGTAAGCTATCAGAAATAGGGATGGCAGGGCCAGACGGAGATATTTATGAAACGCCGTATGATAGAGGCGAAAGAGGTTCTCGGCGGTTAGGGAATATGTGGGAAACCCTTTTATATTCAACAGCGTTACATGTAATAAGGGGGCATTTTAGAATAGTAAAGGGTAGTGTAGTTTTTAATCCGTATGAAGCATGGGCGCAAGGAGAAAGGGGAAATAAATATGGATTTATTAATATTTTGTCGATAATTTATTATTGGTTTGAAATAGTGGGGAAACATTATCAATTTTGGGGAATGAGGATAGAAGGTGAAGTGGATGAATATCCGCCGTATTTAACGAGAAATATTACAAGAGAGGCGATAATGGCGGTGAAAGAGAGGGTTGGTAAGTCGTTATTTTTAGAATTTCTTGACAGACATATCTATTCGGGAAATTTGAAATACCGTGAAACAGGTTATACGGAAAAAGAATATGAGAAGTTTTTATATGGCGAAGACATTACTACTGAAAGTTTATTTTATTTTTTGGCAAGACAGAAACAGCCGCTTACTTTTTTTGAAATATTAGATATTCAAAAAAAATGGAATAATAAGGGTAGCGCCAGAAGATATCTTGATATTTTTACTAAACTGGGAATAGTTACTGTAAAAGATAATCCAGAAAGTAAAGGTCTTGATGATGAAAAGGTGTATAAGTTAATCCCGTTACCTAGTGGTTTAATGAAACAAGTGGAAAAGGATATTATAAAAGATAAAATTAATACGTCATATGATATATATTGGGAAGCGTCAAAAGAAGCGATTAGCAAAGTGAGAGAATCTTTGATAATGCTGATGGAGCCGTATCGAGTGAAGGAAATAATAGAAGAAGTTAAGAAGTATAACATTGCGACTAAAACTAAAGAAAATCCCAAGGGAGAAAAACTTTATGTGTTTCTTGATACGAGTTGGATACCAAAAGAACAAAGAGAATTAGAACCGTGGACACTTATTTGGGTAGAAGATGGCGAAGAGACTATTATGGGGAAAAGCGCGCCGGAGGTGTCAGGATTTTCAGAATTTATAACAAGTTTTAAGGAGCTTAAAAAAACCGGCAGTTTTGAGTTAATTACCGGCAATGGAGAAGAATTAGTAACAAAGTTTAAAGACATGATAAAAGAGAAGAAAATAACAAATTATAAAAATGTGATTCTTATCTCAGAGAGAGAATTATTGTATAGTACAGAATTAAAAACATTTATTTCAGATACAATTGATAAATTCAAACAACCATTTGTGGTAGGCGTTGACGCGCGCGATATACGTGATATGGGAGAAGATACAACAACAGAGTTATCTGAAATTTTAGCTATGGCAATAAAAATGGCGCGTAAGCCGAAGCTTATAGCGGATAGCGCGAGAGTAATGGTGCAAAAAAAGAATTCACGATTTATTATAGTTATCCCTAAGGCGGAAAAAGTTGAAAGTTTTTTTATGAATTCTCTTTATAAAAACAATGCGAAGATTATTTATTCGGCGTAAGTGATAGGAAACAGGTTGCGTGACCTTATAACCTATCACCTATAGCCTAGAAATGTGGTAATCACTAAGCGGTTAGTAATAAACCTTTATATGTCCTTTTGCCCCCATCTTACCATTCCCCCGGAAAGCGTGAATCCATGAGTGTCTCAGCTAACAAACTGTCATTTCGGAATTTGCCGTAGGCAAATATCCGAAATCCATGGAAGTCTCGATTAGAAATCTAATCTCTATTTTAGATTTTAAAAAATTATTTTTCTGAAATCTTATCCCACCTGTATGGATTCCTGCTTGCGCAGGAATGACAGCGGGTTGACGCTATTTTTACTAGTTTCGCTCCACTTTTAAAATATGGCTTTAGTTATGACACAGCCTCTTTCCGCGGGAATGACAGGATGAAATTTTATAAATTATTATAGAAAAATTTATTACTAACCGCTTAGTGATTACGGAAATTTGAGCTTAAAAATTTTATCAAAGTTTTTGCCTTACAGCGATCGCGCTACTTCCATCATGCTGTTTATCGCGTCTTGAGTATTTTTCCAGATGTCGAGGACATTGATGTTTAGTTCTCTCGCGAAAATAGCGTTTATTATTTCATCAGGAGATTTTGCTTGTAAGAGTTTGTCTGTATCGCGAAGCATTCCATATTGCCCCATTACGTTAATTATAGATAACCCGTATTTATCTAAATCCGGCTTCGCGTCAGGATTTTCTATTTCTTTATAGTCGTCTCTTTTTCTTTTATAGTTAAGCATATGCGTTCCAATTGCCATGAATTTAGCGGCATTTATAATGCCTTCCCGCGCTTCTTGTTCAGTTAATCCGGATGTTACTATTAAAAATCTTTCAATTAATTCCGGTGAGATTTTTTCTTTAACAATACGTTCAGCTTCTTTTTTTTGCGTGTCTGTTAAAGTGACTATAAGCGTGAGCGGAAGTTTATTTGTGTTTTCTTTAGTAGACATTGTTTTAGCCGCTAGCAGTATGGCTTGTTCTATTTCCGTGTCAGATGAGAAAAATAGGGCTTTTGAAGAGATGCCTGTCTTTTCCAAATTTTTTGACACAATGTTGCCTGCCTGCCTCATTTTTTGTTCTATTTCTATAGTCGCGGGCAAAATAAACCTATCTAATGTGTTTTTCTTTAAATCACTCGATAGATTTTTTATTTCCATTGTGAATAGATAATTGAGCGCGGGGTTTATTCTTCCTTGAAGGCCTTCCCCTTCGATTTTGTATTGTGATTCACGCGTGCCGTAATCACTTCTTCTTTCGCGGTTTATTAGTAATAAGATTTTTTCATTTGTAGTAAGTTTATTATCTGTCGCGGGCCTTATGATAAAACCATTATTAAGCGCGTTAAATAATTCTAGGGGAGACATCGCATCAACTACCGAGATCCCTTCTTTATTGATAAGTTTTTCTAATCCGGTCATAGCTTTATCGCCAATACCGCGTAGGAGTGTGTGAATAAATCCGGTTTCTATTAAAGTATTCCACGCGGTACTGAGTGTTTGTCCGTCAAAGGGAGTTCCGGTATTTTGTATGATAAAAGTATCCGCGTTTATGCCTAATATGCCGCTAAGTTCTTTCATAGATATATCCTTAAAAATTCGTTCTCCCTCTTCATGCAATATGCTCATAAAAGTAATAGGGCTTGACGTGTCAAGAAGACGAGCGTCAATGTATAGAGCAGTGTCTCCAAAAGTTCCGTATAATTTTTGGCCTTGTTTTAGGGTTAAGGCTGTTATTTCTTTGATGTTTGTATTGCCAAGCCCTAAGTTTTCTATAAGGCGGTTTTCTAAAAAAGTTTTTTCAGCGGTAGTTAAAATTGATGAATTTTTTAAAAAATTTCCAAACGCGTCTTTTAGTTTTTGTTTGGCGGTTTCAACGGGCATTGTTATAACACCTCGCGAGTCACGGGCTTTTTCTATTTCTGTAATTATTTCACCGGTATTAGAGTTTGAAATTTGTATTGTATTATCTTTATCTGTTATTTCAACCGGGCCAGTGTATTCATTGCCGTTTTTATCATAAATTTTTCCTATTCTTCCGGCATTTGCTACTTTTTTCCACTCTGATAATTGTTGGTTTAGCGCGTTTTCATTTTTTTTATGAATTTTGATTTGGCTTAAAATTTCTTCTTGTCTTGCCACGAGTAGCCTTTCAGAATATGAATCTTTCCACGCGCGTATGGCAGTAATATATTTATTAAAACCATAATCAATTGTGCCGGCTGTTTTTTTACGCTGGTATAATGTATCCATTGTATCAAATAACGCGTTTACTTCTTCTTCTGTGAAATTCCAGAGCCCGATCGCGGCTCCGTATAATAAAGCAATTGACGCGTCAGTAATAAACGCGGGGTCTTGTTTTAATGTTTCTAAATTAGACTTATCATAGGGTTTTATATCTCCTTTAACCATGCGGTTTAAAAGCTCCAGCATTGTAATCATTTTTGTAAAATCTGTTATTTTTGTTTCATCCATTTTTGTGCCTATAAAATCAGCGAAGGAATCTTTTATTTTCGCGATTTCTGTATCCGCGGGTTTTCCTTGTTTAAGGTTATTGTATGCCGCGGCTATTTTTTTACTTGTTTCCATGTGGGTACTAAAGGTGTCTAATTGTTTTTGGGTGAATAATTGTTTTTCTTGTATCTTTTCCCATGTTTTTTGAGAACGGTCTTGCATTTTTTTAAAATTATCAGTTTCTTCTGATGTTATTCCATAAGCGTCCGCAAGGACTTGGCCTTTCGCGAAAAATTCTTGAAATCCAAAAGTGCCGGATACAAGCTGTAATGCTGAGCCGAACATGTCGGAGTTTTTACTTTCCGCTATTTCTCTATATAGTTGGATAAGATTAGAAAAATATCTATTTGTTGTCGCGGCGCCTGCTAAATCAGCTGTAAGTAAAATATTTGTCATTTCTTTTAAAGACGGTTCTTTAACATAATCCCCTTTGCTTATTCCTTCACGATAAGATTTGACAAGCGGTTGGCTTTCAAATTGTAAAGGCGTTATACTTGTTGCCGATATCATGGCTAAAATATCGTCAACATCTTGGTTTGTGAAGGAAGGGATATCTACAAGGAGTTGTCCTGCCAATAAGAATGATTTTTCAACATGGTCATGTGTTTGTGTTTTCGCGTCGCCGTAAGCAAAATCATGGAAAAGCGCGGCTAATATAACTTTTAACGCGTCTTTTTCAGTATATGATTGATATTTTCGCATTGCTATTAGTCCTTGCAGGACAAGACGGACATCATCCATAGTATGCCTAAAATCATGGTATTCATTTGCGATGTTCATGTTTGTAAAACGTTCTTTTAGATTATTGTATTCAGTGATTGTTCGCGTGGAGTATTCGGGGTTGGTTATGAATATTTTGTTGAGTAATGTTTTGATTTCTTGTTCTTCTTTTGTTATTTCTTTTTCAGCGGGATTAAGCGCGATAGGTTTTACAGTTTTACTTCCTACTTTTATTAGTATTTGTTGTTTTCCGAGTTGCGCTGTATATGTTATGTATTCTTGACCAGATGCTATAAGGGTGAATTTTGTAGCTTCAGGCAACTTGTTATCGCGTAAGAGAGTATTTATTTTTGTTATTGTTTCTTCTGAAATAGTTGCGGGTTGGATAGAAGGAGGTGTTTCAGACAAAAGTTCAGTGTATTCCTTAGCAAGTTCTGGTTTTTCTTCCGTAGCTCCAGTGGATTTCCGATAGTCTATCCAAGTTTTTAATGCCGCGTGTTTGAGCGCGTTATTTTTAATCGCTGAAATTTCTAATAAAAGGATGTTGGTATTCGTGTAGGTTTGGGATAATAAAATACTTTCCGGGTTTTTAATTGAAGTATCTTCTAGTGTGGAGAGATCTCCGTCAAGGTTTTTCATGATGACTTTTTCCCCATTAATTAAATAGATTGAGGTTGTGTTGTTGTCCCGCGTTGTAATAATGCCAGTTTTAGTATTGAGAAAAAATGTTTGTCCATCAGCTTCACCAAGCAAAATATTGTCATTGCTGTCTATTCCCATGCCGGTAAATAAATTTGTTTCTTCGGTTTCATCATTAGCCGGTACCCGTGTGTTTTCTGTATTAGCAAAGCTAACAGTATCGGGAAGAGTTATTTCTCCTTCTTTAGCTATTTGCGCGACGATGCTTATTCCTTCTGGGCGAACGTTTTGCTTCTTGAGTTTTTTGGTATATTCATCGTTAAGCATAAATTTTTGGATAAAATCTTCGAGAGGCATTTTATTATTTAAAAGAAGGCGCGTATCTTTAAATATATCCATAGCCGGATATAAATTTTTATCTGATAAAATTTTGTTTACCCAAAAAGCGAATTTTTTGTAATTTTTAATTTGATTGTTTTGGGTAGCGTCCGATAGTAAAATTGTCCATCCTAGAATGTCTGAGACATTTTCCGCGCTTCCAAACATTGTGTCGAGTTTTTCATACGAGGATAGTTTTGACAAACGCGATAATATGGATTCTAAAGTTGTTTCGAGATGCGTGAGATTACTAGGATTTTGTTTTATATCAAAAATTCTAGAGAAATACGCTATGGACTTTATAAGAGAGAGTTTGAGATTGTTTCTTTTAGTTTCAGGGAGTATTTGATAAGTTGTTTGTAGGGTTTCTTTTAAATTGTTTAAGAAGTTGTCACTAAATTTTGCGTTAATCTGTTGTTCCAATTTTTTTAGACAGTCTAAAAAATTATTAATAAATTCTTTTTGAGTTTTTGATTCATGGATGACATTTTTAATATTTTCCAACCCGATATCTTTTCCTAATATATCCGCGAATTTGTTTAGTCCGAGTAGCCGTACAGTACTAACAGTGCCTTGTCCTAAGAATCGCGTGGCACCAAGCCCCCATAAAAATATTTGATGAATATCCCCTGCCGCGAAATCTCTGTGTTCTAGTTTTTGTCTTTCCGCGCGTGTCATTTCAAAAAGAGTTTTTTCTTCCCGCGTCACTTTGCCGTCCGCGTCAATTGTTTCTAGCATGTGTCTTTCAGCGCCTGTAAGAAGGTTAGTGATTGTTGCCGTATCATTATTTTTTATTGCTAGTTCTATTTGTTCGGCGAGGCCGTGGCTGTCAAGATTTAACCGCGGGTTACCATTAAATGTGCCCGCTAGAAGTTCGTGTAACGCGGTAAATTCATCACTAGCGGGATTAAGATATAATGCCTGTCCCGCGTGAGGTGTAAAGTTTTCGTTTTCGATTATAATGACTCCTGAATATCCTATAGGTTCTTCAATAGCGCCTGTTTCATTTTCATATGATTTTTTATTTAAGAGCGTTTCAAGTGTATTTGTTAGAATATTTTTTTCGTTTGTTTCAGGTAGATTGTTGAGGATTGCCGCAAGTTTTTTAATTAAAATATTATCAGCCAAAAGATATGTTTTTTCGTTCACGCGAATATATCTATCTTGAATGATTTCACTCGCTATAGCTTTAAATCCTTCTTTTGTAAGAGCGTATTTGGCGGCAGAGTTAACTAAATTGATATCTTTTGTAATTATAGGGCTAATTCGTACCGACGGCTCATTATTTTTTATTTCAAAAATAATATATGTTCCGTCAGACATTTGTAATGCCTGCGCTCCTTTGGTTTCGTTTCTGAACATCCATTCTGATAGCAGAGCTCCCATACGAAAAATTTCTTGTTTGGTAATACCTTCCGCGCCTTCCATTTCCGCGATTTTAGTTGCCAAAGAAGTTAAACTGCTGGGCACTTGTAACGCGTATAATGTTTCATTCAGCATTGTTTCAAAAATATTCATCCCTCCGGAAAGAAGAGAAAAATAAGGGGAATTATAACCCTCAGGGCTTATGAATAAAGGTATTATTGAAATATAAGAAATATCTTTTTCTTTTAAAATGGTTAAGAGGTTTTCTGTATGGAATCCGCCGGTAATAATTACAGATATTTCAGTATCCATATTTTTAGAGAATTTTATGTTTTGGATAAAGGCGTCATCTCTTTTAAATGACAGGTCAAAAAATTTAGATATTTTTTCGCGGAATGTGTCCAGCATTTCAATGTCTTTTGGAAGGGCGGTATTGATTCCATATTTATCCGCGTGTTTTTTTATAAAGGCCGTATAGTTATTAACGCTGAAATTAGCGGTATTTTTTTTGTAATAATCATAATCCAAGTTAACCATTGATAGATTAAACATGTTTTTAGTTAGAGTGAGTGTTTTTGATAATTCGGCGAGTGTTTTTTCATCATCGTTTTTATATAATATTTGTCTTAAACGTGTTTCAAGAGACGCGAGTTCCACTGTAATCTCGGATTTATCTACTTGTTCGTATAAAGCGTTATAATTTGAATATTTTTTTAATTCAGAGAATTCATTGTTATTGATTAATGATGCTTCAGCTTTTTTTGTAAGGTATTCGTAAAACGCGTTTTGAGAAATTTGTTTTTCTTTAAAGGTTAGGCTTTTCGCGATAATTTCAGTAAATTCTTTAGTGGAAAGAATTTTTTTAAATTTTTTTATCAATGCTTCTTTTTCGTTGTCGGCTTTTTTGAAATTGATTTTTTCTTCTTCTAAAAGCGTCTGTTTTAAAAGGAGGATATTCGTTAAATCTGAAATATTGATTTTATGTTCCTGTGAGAGATGAATTAAAAATGTAAGATATTCTTTAAATTCAAGAGAACCGTTTTTATACGCGTCGTAATTATTATCAATAAGAAGAAGTTGACGCGAGAATATGTGTTGTTTTAGAGGGTTTAAGATATTACTTAAACATCCCAAAAGGCGCAAGGCAGTTTCTTTGTATAAAAGAGAGTCTCTATAAATTTTTAAGTTTTCAATATAAAAGGCTGGTTCCTCAACGCCCCATAAAAAAAGGTTTTCCGGGTTCATAATGCCCGCGAATTCAGCGCCGTTTAGTTTTCCTGTTTTCATAAAATAGACAGATACTTTTTCTTTAATTGTGTAGTCGTTTATGCCCGTGAAAAGCGAGAGATCATAATGTTTTGCTCCGCCTTCGAGATTAACGATGTTTATATTATATTTTGAGTTTAAATAGTTAAGGAGCTCGAAGATTTGTTTTTGCGCGAAATAATTACAGTGCGCGTCTTGGATGTGAATAACAAGTTTTTTACCATTCCCTTGCCACGCGTGTTTTATCATGCCCAGATTTGAAGGGATCTCAAGAGCGGCAATTGTTAATTCTCCCGCGGTATCGGGTTGGGTTTCCTTCGCGGTATTGTTTTGCGCGAGGCATAAATCACCGGATATAGTATTTAGAATAAAGAAAAAAGTCATGAAAGAGCTAGTCACGCGTTTATAAAAAGATAACATAAAAATTTCTTCCTAATTATTTTTTTATTTATATTTTTTTAAAAAACCGCGCTGGATTTCCTATCCAGATTTCTTTGTCAGGCACATTTTTTGTGACAACGCTTCCGGCGCCGATTATAGAGTTTTCGCCTATGGTTATGCCGCACATAATGACGCTTCCTGTCCCAATTGACGCGCCTTTTTTAACGCGAGAGGGGATTACGTTCCAATCAGAATCTGTCTGCATTTTTCCGTCCATTGTCGCGCGCGGGAATTTATCATTAATAAAATTCACGTTATGGCCGATAAACACATCATCTTCTATTGTCACGCCTTCGCATACAAAACTGTGTGAGGAGAGTTTTACATTTTTTCCTATAAAGGCTTTTTTTTGGACTTCAACGAAACTTCCTATTTTTGTGCCGTCCCCGATTTCACAACCGTAAAGATTTACAAGTTCTTTTTGTGGAATTTTTACGTCAAAGCCGATTTTGCAGTTAGTGATTGGCATGAGGCTCCTTTTAAATGTTTTTTTTGGCGCGCCGTTCATTTTAAAGGCGCGCTAAAAAAAGCTATTCCGCGCGCCCCTCGTTTTTTTGTAATTTATTTTTTCCCGGCAAAAAATTCTTTAACTGCTTTACATATATAAATAATTTGTTCTTCAGTAATGCCCGGGTAAATGGGGAGCGAAATAATTTCTTTCATTATTTTTTCTGTTATAGGCAGGTCGCCTTCTTTATATCCCAAATACGCGTAAGCTTCTTGAAGATGTAACGGATACTTATAATGAAATCCCGCACCGATCCCTTTATCTAGTAAAAATTTTTGTAAGGATTCCCGGTCCTTCACTCGTATTACAAAAAGATGATAAACATGTTTCGCGTAAGGTTTTTCTATTGGAAGGATTAATTCATTGACATTAGAAAGTTCTCGTTTATATATGCCGGCGGCTGTTCTTCGTAAAGCATTCCATTCATCAAGCATTTTTAATTTTAGGTCAAGTACCGCGCCTTGTATCCCATGAAGGCGCATATTGAAACCTTCTTTAAGGTGTATATATTTTTCGCGCGAGCCGTGGTCGCGGAGGACCGTTACTTCATCAAAAATTTTTTGGTCATTTGTGACAACCGCTCCGCCTTCGCCCCACGCGCCTAAATTTTTTCCCGGATAAAAACTAAACGCGGCGCCCATTCCAAAAGAACCGGAGCGTTTTCCTGTATATTCAGCACCGTGCGCTTGGCACGCGTCTTCTATAACAAAAAGACCGTAATTTTTGGCGAGTTTCATTATCGGAGTCATATCCGCGCATTGGCCGTAAAGATGAACAGGCATAATCGCTTTTGTTTTAGCGGTAATCGCGCGTGATATAAGCGATGGATTTATATTGTAACTATCTTCTTCAATATCCACAAATACCGGTTTCCCTCCGCACGCCGAGATAGAAGCACTTGTCGCGATAAAAGTGTTACTTACGGTAATAATTTCATCGCCGTATTCAATCCCCGCCGCTCTAAGCGCTAGGATTAAAGCGTCTGTGCCGCTACTAATACCTGCGCAGTATTTTGTCCCGCAGTATTCAGCGAAATGTTTTTCAAATTCTTTTACTTTTGGGCCAAGTATAAAAGCGCTGGAATCAAGGATTCCGCCGATTTCTTTAAGAAAATCTTTTTTTATAAGGTCAGTCTGCCATCGCAAATCAACTAAAGGAATATTCATATTCATTGTTTTTCTCCTTTTAAAAATTATTTTTTAAAAAAGTTTATTACGAAAAAGAAATTTATTTTATATTCGCGGAACAATTTATTTTCTTTTCTTTTTGCGTAGAGTTAATCGCTGATTTAAAAACAGAAAGCACCCGTTCTTCTTCTTTTCGCGTCATTTGCGGATATAGCGGGATGATTATTCCTTCTTTTTGCGCGAGTTCGCTTTGATAAAGATTCCCGTTGATAATGCAGGCGCTAGTTTGTTTATATGGTTCTTCAAGATGCGCGCACATAACTCCGCGTCGTGTCGCGATTCCTTGATCAAGCATATATTGCATGATAGGTTTTTGCGCTAGGCCCGGCACGCGCACGCAAAAACTCTGCCAATTTGTTTTTGCCCATGCCGGTTCCTTAGGTAAAATAATTTTTTTAATGCCATTTAAAGCGGCGAGGTATCTTTCAGCTATTTCTCTGCGTTTATTTATTATTTCAGGAAGTCGTTTTACTTGTTCTATACCCATAGCCGCTTGAATGTCTGTCATTCTGTAGTTGTAACCGAGAATATCGTAAGTTTCGAATATAACTTCTTTCGCGTTATGGCGTTTTGTGTCAGGGACAGCCATACCATGTTGACGTAACAAGCGGAATTTTTTGTCCAGTTTTTCATCGCGAGTTGTAAGCATGCCGCCGTCACCGGTAGTTATAACTTTACGCGGATGAAAAGAAAAACACGCGATATCGCCGTGTGGCGCGCCGATTTTTGACCAGGTTCCTTTATAATTAATTTCACTTCCTATAGCGCACGCGGCATCTTCTATAACTTTTAGGGAATGTTTTTTTGCTATTTCAATAATTTTTTCTAAGTCGCACGGCATTCCTATTTGATGAACGCATAGAATTGCTTTTGTTTTTTTTGTAATAGCTTGTTCAATTAGAGATGGATTTATGTTAAATGTTTCCGGAGTGATATCAATAAAAACAGGCTTGGCGTCAGAGTATCTGATGCTATTCGCGGTAGCGATAAAAGAATGGCTTACGGTTATGACTTCATCGCCGGCACCAATTCCGAGCGCTAAAAAAGCTATGTGTAGAGCTGTTGTACAGCTTGAAACCGCGCACGCGTAAGGCGCGCCGGTAAAATCTGAGAATATTTTTTCAAAGTCCGCGACTAAGGGGCCTTGCGTAACCCATCCTGAAAGTATCGCCCGCGCGCTCGCGGTAGCTTCTCTTGAATCTAAAAGAGGTTTTGCAATTGGAATAAATTCATTTGGTTCAGACATTTAAATTGCTCCTTTTGCGTTTTTATGTTTTCGCGCAGAATAAAAAATTAAAAATTTTTTATTCCGCGCGAGCTATGTTTTTAAAGCGCCTTTTTCAAAAAACCGCGTATATGTGCGGCTTTTTTATTTTTCCCAATTTTTTACTTTTTCATTTTGTAGAAGTTCCTGCGCGGGTTTTCCCATACGCATATACCAGTCTCTAAGTTTTGATAATCCGTCATTAAGTGAAATTTCAGGCTTGAACCCTAAAAGTTTATTTGCTTTGGATGTGTCGGCGTAAAGCCTTAAAACATCGCCCGGACGCGGGATTTCATATGCGATTTTCCCTTTAGGACGGGCTAAGACTTCTTTTATTTCTTCGGATAAACTGCCGATAGATATTTCATTTCCATTTCCGATATTTATAGTTTCACCGTCTATTCCTTCGGTTATACCCGCGAGAAATATTCCTTTCGCGGTATCAGAGACATAAGTAAAATCACGGGTTTGTTTCCCGTCTCCAAAAAGTATCATCGGCATATCTGCCATACATCTTAATAAAAATTTTGGTATTACTTCTCCGCTATCCCCTTCGTGGTGGCTTCTCGGCCCGTATGAATTAAACGGACGGACAACGACGGTTGAATAATTGTAAGTTTTGTAATAAGCGCGGGTGTAGCATTCTCCAGCAAGTTTAGACGCGCCGTAGACAGTCATCGGGAACGCGGGATGTTCTTCTGTCATCGGCACCCACTTTGCTGTGCCGTAAATTTCGGAACTAGAAACGTAAACAAATCTTTTTATGCCTGCTTTCCGCGCTGTTTCTAAAAGAGATAGCGTGGCGCTCGCGTTTACTTCGTGATTTTCTTTAGGTGAATGGATTGAGTGTCTTACTCCAAGGCACGCGAGATGAAATACAATATCAACTCCGCTCATCAATTCTTCCATTCGCGGTGTATTTCTAATATCTTCTATTTCAAATTTTAATAGCGGGCCAAGCCCTTCAATATTTTCTTGTTTGCCATTAATTAAATTATCAACAACTGTAACATTTATCCCTTTGCCGACAATCTGCCGTACAAGTTCAGAGCCTATAAATCCTGCTCCGCCCGTTACAAGGGCTTTATTGCATTTTATTGCCATCGGTCGTCTCCTTATTTCTTAATTTTATTAAACGCGCGGGCACACCTGCCGCGACGCTGAAAGGTTCGATATCTTTTATTACAACGCTACCGGCACCGATTATACTGTTGTTTCCGATTACTACACCCGGCAGAATAATGGCTCCGGTTCCGATGTCTGCCCATGCTTCAATTCTGACCGGTTTTATTTCCAAATCTGTTTTGATAATAGGAATATTTATAGGCATAGCAGTGTGGCTTGAGCCGAGTATTCGCGCGCCCGGGCCCCATCCGACATATTCTTCAATGATAAGGTCTCGCGCGTCTAAAAAACTGTGCGGGCCGATCCACACGTTATTCCCGATAACGCATTTTCCGTCAAATCTGCCTTGCAAAAAAGCGCCTGTTCCTATAAAAACATTGTCTCCGATTTCAAAAGTTTCCGGATATTTAAAATATACGCCGGGTTCTATTTTTACGCCATGTCCGAATTTACTAGCAAGCGCGCGCCATATCGCCCTTCGCATAAGCGCGTCAAAATCACTAAAACCGTTAATAAAACGGCCGTATAATTCGGTGATATATGGGCGGTCGTATTTTTCTTTTAAATACGCGGAAAACTCTATTTCAAAATTTAAATCTTGAGGAGGTGTTCCAAGCCCGTGTACTGCTTTGACTATTCTTGACATTTGAGGCATAAATAGTAACCTTTAATTTGGTTATAAAATGATTATTAGATAGAACGGCATTCCCGTGCCAAATTACAAGACAGGTTAAAATTGAACACGGGAATACGCGTTCTACATTACCCTAAGTATTTTTAAGAATACCTAATAGGATTTTTAAAAGCAAATATTTCGCTAAGATAATTTTGGTTTTTATCGCGGGACAAAATAAGTAGCAGTAAGGCGGTGTTTGGCTAACTATGTAAAAAAATATTATATATTGAAAAACATCGGGTATAATGATATATTCTTATTTCTATTTTTTAGAAAAAAAGGCTATATAAATTAGGATTATTAGCCTGCGGGTACGGTGGAAAAGTGTTTTTTAAGAGAACATTATTTAAATATGAGGGAAGGGGAAAATAAGTATGGAAATAATTATTACAGGGAGGGCGTGTACAGTAGAGGATGCACTTAGGACGTACATACAGGATAGGATAGAAAAATTAGAGAGATTATATTCTCGTATATTCAAAATTGAGATTATAGTGAAGGAAGAGAAGAACAGAAAAGAAGTTGAAATTATTTTATCTTTAAAAAGAAATAAAATAGTTTCTAAAGAGACAGCCTTAGACGCGCATTCAGCGTTTGATATTGCCCTTGGAAGTGCTAAAAGACAGCTTACAAAGGTACATGAAAAAGTGCAGTCTAAAAGACGTAGAACAATTATCCGTAATATTATGTCGCCAATGCGTTTAATTACAGGCGTTTTAGACGGAGAAGCCGAAAGTAAAAAAACTGGCAAAATAATTAAAGTTGACGCGTTTTCAGATAAGCCAATGCTTCCTGAAGAAGCGCGGTTAGAAGTAGAAGTTAATAATATGGAATTTCTTATGTTTAAAAACGCGGATACAGGTGAAGTAAATGTTCTCTACAAAAGAAAAGACGGAAATTTTGGGTTGGTTGAACCGAAGTTTTAACCGGAAAACTGCGTTTGGACATAGATGAAGAATGCTAAGATGTTTGAGATAAAAGGCTTAAAAAAATTTGTAGGCGCACCATTTGATGAGGTGCGTCAAAGATTTTTTTAAGCCTTTTAGCCGAACAGATTCGCATTATTCGCTATGGACAAATGCAGTTTTTCGGTTCAAGTGTATTCTTGCGATTTTTTCATGATAAATTAAAAATATTTATAGAGGATAACAGAAATGAAAAGTAGCGTAAAAAAGATTGAAGGAACTGCCAGAGAAATTAATGTAACAGTACCGCATGACCGTGTTAAAGACATGGTTGACAAGGTTGTTCTTGATATAAGAAAAGAAGCGGTTATGCCGGGGTTTCGTAAAGGTAATGCTCCTATAGATATGATACATACGCGTTTTAAAGATACTATTATTGATGAAGTGAAAAAGCGCTTAGTTCCTGATGTTTATGAAGATGTTTTGTCTGAACATAAACTTGATCCTGTCAGTTATCCTGAGATATCTAATTTGTCTCTTGATGTGTGTACTGAAAAAGGAATGTCGTTTACCGTGAAAGTTGATATACATCCGGAAGTAAAATTAAAGAATTATAAAGGGATACATGTAGAATCGAAAAAGATAGACGTTAAAGATGAAGAGATTGATAAAGTTATGGAACGACTTAGAGAAGCTTCTGCTGAATTTTTCAATGTGGATAGGCCTGTTCAGAAAGGCGATGTTGCTGTTTGTTTTTTGGAAGGATTTGTCGGCGCAAAGCTTGTGACAAAACGTGAAACAATGTGGATAATCGCGGAAAAAGAATCGTCTCTTCTTGGAATAGGCGAAGAGATTGTCGGGCTTAAACAGGGAGAAGAAAAAGAGATTACAGTTACTTTGCCTGATGATTATACAGACAAAACATACGCGGGTAAGGCGGTAAATTTTAAAGTTAAAGTTAAAGAAGTTAAAGAAAAAAAACTTCCTGAATTGAATGACGATTTAGCAAAAAAACATAGTAAAGAAACTTTAATAGAATTGCGTAATGGAATAAAAGATCACATCCTTGAAGATAAAGAGCGGGCAAATAAATCCGCGATGAAAGATCAGATAATAAATGATTTATTAAAGAAACATTCTTTTGATCTGCCTGAATCAATGGTAAAACGGCAGGGTTCTTTTATAGCTAAAAAAATAGAAGAAGACCTTGAGGCAAAAGGCGTTAGTAAAGAAGCCATAGAAGAAAACAAAGAAAAATCAAAAAAAGAAATTTTAGAAGTAGCGCGCAAAAAGGTTATGAAATATTTTATTTTATTTGAAATCGCGGAACAAGAGGATATAGCTGTTGTAGCCGAAGATGTTGAATCTGAATTAATTAAGCTTTCCGCTACATACGGTAAAGATTATGAAACGGTCAGAAAGTATTACGAAGAAAAAAATCTTTTAGGCGGATTAGAAGAACAGATACGAGAAGATAAAACATTGGATTTTTTATTGGCGCAGGCAAAAATAGACGTAAAATAGTTTTTTGTAAATTTGGGAGGACGCAAATGATTAATAGTATAATTCCTATGGTTATAGAAAAAGAAGGCGCGGGCGAGAGAGCATATGATATCTATTCACGCCTGTTAAAAGACCGGATTATTTTTATAGGATCAGCGATAGATGATTATGTAGCTAATATCGTAATAGCGGAACTTCTTTTTTTACAAAATGAAGATTCAGCGAAAGATATACATGTTTATATAAATTCACCGGGCGGAAGTGTTACAAGCGGGATGGCGATTTATGATACTATGCAGTTTGTTAAGCCGGATGTAAATACATATTGTGTCGGGCAGGCCGCCAGCATGGGCGCGGTTTTACTTGCCGCCGGAGAAAAAGGGAAAAGATATCTTCTCCCAAACGCGAGAGTTATGATTCATCAGCCTTGGGGGGGAATGCAGGGTACAGCCGCGGATATAAATATTCAAGCAAGAGAGATGATAAGAATAAAGGAGAGGCTTGAAGAAATTTTGGTTAAACATACGGGGCAGAGTGCTGAGCGTATTAAAAGAGATACAGAAAGAGATTATTTTATGACCGCCGAAGAAGCCAAAGAATACGGCGTTGCCGATAAAGTTATTACTGCTTTATAATCGTGTCTAAAAGCTATTATTAGCCCAAAAAAAGGGGGTAGCCAAGGAATAACTAGATTATTTTTGATGCTAAAGGAATAGTTTCATTTTATAAATTTGTCTTAAGGGTAATTCAAAGGAGATCTGGTCATGTGAATATATCCTATAATGTCACCGGGTCCAACACGCGTTGCTGAAGAAGTTCTTTTAAAAATGGCAGATACTATCATACATCATAGAACTCCGCAATTTGTGTCGGTTCTGAAGAGTGTGAATGAAAAATTAAAAAAAGTTTTTGGTACCAATAATCCTGTGTGCACATTTGCTTCAAGCGGGACAGGCGCGATGGAAGCATCGATTGTTAATTTTCTTTCAAAAGGGGATAAGGCGATAATAATACGCGGCGGTAAATTCGGAGAACGTTTTGGAGAGATATGTTTAGCATACGGCGTAGAAGCGATAAATTATGATGTTCCTTGGGGAGAAGGATGTAATGCTACGGTTGTTGCCGGTCTTTTAGAAAAAAATCCGGGAGTGAAAGCGGTTTATTCTACTCTTGCTGAAACCTCTACCGGTGTGGTTAATGACATAAAACAATTGGGCGCTATCGTTAGTAAAACAGGCGCTATTCTTATAGTTGACGCTATAAGCGGTTTAACAGCGGATGAGATGAAAGCTGATGAATGGGGCGTTGATGTTATTGTTGGGGGTTCTCAAAAAGGGCTCATGCTTCCGCCCGGGTTAGGATTTATGAGCGTAAGCCCAAAGGCTCAAAAATTTATTGAAACTTCTAATTTGCCAAAATTTTATTTTAATTTAAAAGAAGCGTTAAAGGCATACGCGAAAGATGACACCCCATGGACTCCGGCCGTATCGCTCATAATGGGGCTTGATAGCATATTAGACATGATTTTAAAAGAAGGTGTTGACGCTACTTTAGCGAGGCATGCTAAATTAGCAGAAGCCACTAGGAGCGCGGTAAAAGCATTGGGATTAGAGTTATATCCGAAGAGTCCGTCGAACGCTGTTACAACTGTGAAAGTTCCGTCGAACATAGACGGTGCCGCGATAGTTAAAAAGTTGAGAGACGAACAGGGCATTACCATTGCCGGTGGTCAGGATGTTTTAACCGGAAAGGTTTTTAGAATAGCTCATTTAGGTTATATGGATGAATATGACACTATTTCCGCGATAGCAGGTCTTGAAATAGTGCTTAGTCAGCTCGGGTATAAATTTGAGTTTGGAAAAGGTGTGGGCAAGGCAATAGAGATGTTCGCGAAAAGCGCGAAATAAAAAATTTAAAATATTAGCTAAGAAACGCGGGAGCTAGAAAGCCTTAATATTTTTACAAAAGAAAAGGGTTCACTATTAATCGCGTTTTTTGGTTTTAAAAATTAAGGAGGCATACCATGGCTATAAAAATATTGATAAGCGATCCTTTAGCAAAAGAAGGAATTGAAATACTTAAGAGTCATAAAGAGTTTATTGTTGAAGAAGTTTCAAAACTTACCGAAGATGATCTCGCTAAAAAAATAAAAGGATATGACGCGCTCATAATACGGAGCGGTACAACCGTTACCGCGAAAATTATTGAGGCAAGCGACACGTTGAAAGTTATAGGGAGAGCGGGCGTAGGTGTTGATAATGTAGATGTGTCAGCCGCTTCTAAAAAAGGAATAGTCGTAATGAACGCTCCCACAGGGAACACTATTTCAACCGCGGAACACGCGTTTAGTTTGATGTTGTCTCTTTCTAGGAATATTCCAATGGCGAATCAATCCGTTAAACAAGGCAAATGGGAACGCAAAAAATTTATGGGAGTGGAGCTATACGGAAAAGTGATTGGTATAGTCGGGCTCGGCAGAATCGGAGGAGAAGTCGCGAAAAGAGCGCAGAGTTTTGAAATGAAAGTAATAGCGTTTGACCCATATCTTTCAAAAGAAAAAGCTAAAAGTTTAAATATCGAGTCGGTTGATTTAGATACACTTTTTCAAAAATCTGATTTTATAACAGTTCATACGCCTTTGACAGACGAGACAAAACATCTTATAGGTGAAAGCGCGTTTAAAAAAATGAAAAAAGGCGTCAGGATAATAAACGCCGCGCGCGGCGGGATTGTCGATGAAAAAGCTTTAGCGGAAAATATTAAGTCAGGTAAAGTCGCGGGCGCGGCATTGGATGTTTTTGAGTGCGATGAAGAGCCGCCCGTAGACAGTGTTGTAATCCCTATGGAAAATATTATAACAACGCCGCATTTAGGCGCGTCCACGGAAGAAGCACAGGTAAACGTGGCGATAGATGTAGCGCATTGTGTATCTGACGCGCTTTTAGGAAAGGGGTATCGTAACGCGGTAAATGTTCCAACAATTGACGCAGAACTATTGGATGTTATGCAACCGTATATAAATTTGGCCGAAAGACTTGGTTCAATACAAGCACAGTTAATCAGCGCGCCGATTCAAGAAGTAAATGTGAAATACACAGGTGAAATGGTTAAATTAGATACCGGCATAGTAACTAGAGCCCTTATGAAAGGAGTTTTTGATCCGATTCTTGAAGAGCATGTGAATTATATAAATTCACTTTTTATAGCGAAAGAAAGAGGAATAAAAGTATCAGAACAGAAAACAGCGGATATAACTGATTTCGCAAATCTTATTTGTGTTGAAATAAAAACTAGCGAGGCAAAACATTTTATTATGGGAACTCTTTTTTCAAACAAAGAACCGAGAATTGTAAAGATGGATAAATTTTATGTTGAGGCAATTCCTGACGGATATATGCTCGTTATTTCAAATAAAGATGTGCCGGGTATAGTCGGACAAATTGGAACAATTCTTGGTAAATCAAAAGTAAATATCGCGGGTATAAGTTTTGGCAGGGATAAAGCCACAGGCCAAGCCATAAGTCTTTTGAATGTTGACAGTGAAGTTTCAAAAGAGGTGTTGAAAGCCTTGAATAATATTACGGATGTTAACAGTGTTACACAGGTAAAGGTGGGATTGTGAAAAGATATGCAGTTGTTTTTATAATTGTAGTTTGTTTTATTCTTTCTTTTACGGAGATTGTTTTTTCAGCTGAAAAAAAAGGATTCTTAGCAAAGTTATTTGAACGTAAAGAATCTAAAAAACAAACAGTATCAGATGTTATTGAGACAACGTCTAAGGATACCGCGGTAAAAAAAGAAGAACAGGCTAGTCCAAAAGTTGCTGACAATAAAGTTTCTGTAGAAACAGAAGCAACACAGAAATCAAGCGCGGTTCAAATAGAAGCAGTAGAGAAAGATGTTTCCAAAACTAATGGTACGGATGATTGGGGAAAATTAGGCGCGCCTGAAAACCAAACAGTTGAAAAATATGTTATTAAACGTGAGAACCTTGATAAAGGCGAAACAGCTGGCGATGAAGACTCAGATGAATGGTTTGAAGATTTGTCAGTTGAGACAGAAAATCCTAAAGGAATAGAAGAGGAGATTTCTAATATAGAAAAGCTGGAAGCGGAAATAGATAAAACTGATAAAAAAGAATTGCCGCTTAAACGAGAGGATATGGTTGAGGTTATTAAGAGGCGTTTAAAAATTTTTCCTCAAATTATTTATACTATTAGCGGGCTAAGGGCTAAGAAATTAGACACAGGAGAATTAGAATATTTTTATGATATGGGAGACGGAAAAATTGTTAAATTAATAGACCTTGATGACGAGACTTTATATGATGTGTATGTGAGAATTAATAATGAAGGGACAAGGTTAAATACAGAACGGTTGATGAAGCAAATACAACAGCATAATGAACTTATGCGTCAGATAACTCAGCAACAATCGCAGGATCAGGCGATAAGGCAACAGGCCGCGACTCTTGAGAATATAAGACAACAGCAGGCAAATCAAGCGCAACAACAGCAGATTATAAGAAATCAGCAACAGATACAACAGCAAATACAAGCTAATCAGCAGAATACACCGCCGCAGAATACAAACGGAACAAGGAGATAAAAGTAAGCATTATGAGGGATGATAAAAGAATGTCTAAAAAAGGTAAAGTTACAGTTTTAGTAGGAGCTCAGTGGGGAGATGAAGGAAAAGGAAAACTTATTGATATCCTTACTGAGAATGTTGACTATGTGGCGCGTTTTCAAGGCGGGAATAACGCGGGGCATACAGTTGTTATTGAGCAGGATAAATATGTGCTTCATTTAATTCCGTCAGGAATACTGCATGCCGGGAAAATTTGTGTTATTGGTAACGGCGTTGTAATAGATCCAAAGGCACTTATTGAAGAAATAGAATTTTTGAAAGAAAAAGGGATAGATGTTGAGCATCGTTTAAAAATAAGCGAGAAAGCGCATGTTATTTTTCCATATCATCGTAAACTTGACGAACTCCGTGAAGTCAAACAGAAAGGCCGTATCGGTACTACAAAAAAAGGCATAGGGCCTTGTTATGCGGATAAAGTATCAAGAGTTGGTATACGTGTCGCGGATCTTTTTGATAAAGAATATTTTAAGACCCGTCTTGAAGCGAATATCGCAGAAAAAAATGTTATTTTAAAAAATCTTTACGCGTCAGAAGGGTTTTCAGTAGAAGAGATTTTTAATGAATATCTTAAATACGCGGAATATTTTAGAAAATATGTTTGTGATACAATAACGTTATTGAATAACGCCATAAGAGAAGGCAAATCTGTTCTTTGCGAAGGCGCGCAGGGCACATATTTAGATGTGGATTACGGGACGTATCCGTTTGTTACATCATCTAACGCGACCGCGGGCGGCGCGTGTATCGGAGCCGGCGTTGGGCCATCGCGTATTGATGAGGTTTTAGGCGTTGTTAAGGCTTATACTACCCGTGTCGGTGAAGGTCCTTTTCCAACAATGTTTAATGATGAACTAATGGAAAAAATAAGAGAAAAAGGCGCGGAGTTCGGCTCTACAACAGGAAGAGCAAGAAGATGCGGCTGGTTTGACGCGGTCCTTGTTCGCAATGCTGTTATAATAAACGGCATTGATAAAGTTATTATTACTAAACTGGATGTCCTTGATGAACTCGCAACCATAAAGGTATGCGTTTCTTATCGTTACAAAGGTGAAATATATACGACTATTCCGGGTATTCCGGGATTTTTGGAACAATGTGAACCGATGTATGAAGAACTTTCGGGATGGCAGAGAGATACTTCAAAAATTCAACAGTATAATGATTTGCCGGTAAACGCGCGTAAATATGTTTCCCGTCTTAGAGAGCTTATAGATACTGAGATAATGATAGTCTCAGTTGGAAAATCCAGAAAACAAACATTAATTTGTAATATAAAATAACCAATTTTAGGAGGCGAGTATGAGAAGTAAAAAATTTTTTGTCATGGTTACGGCGTTAATTTTTATGGCTGAATTTCTTATGTCGGGTTGCGCTTTGAATTATTATAAGCAAAGCCCAAAGAGCAGGAAAAAGATTAATGAGTTAGAAGCTAAGGTTGATGAGCTTGAGCGCTTGCGTAAAGAAGAACAGGATAAATTTGCGAATGTGAAAGATATGCTGGAGCAAAAATTACGTGATCAAATAGATAATGATCAGATAAGTTTAAAAATGAGAGATGAAGGGCTTGTTATAGTTCTTTCTGATAATATTCTTTTTGCTTCAGGTAAGGCGGAATTACGTGATGAGGCATTACCTATTTTACAAAAAGTTTCTGCTATTATAAAAAGTGAAGTGCCTGATAAAAATATAGGAGTCGGCGGGCACACGGATAATGTCCCGATAAAATATTCCAATTGGAAGTCAAATTGGGAACTTTCTACAGCAAGGGCGACAACAGTTCTTTATTATTTAGAGTCGCAAGGCGTATTGTCTGAAAGGCTTTCCGCGACAGGGTATGGAGAATACCGGCCTGTTTCTTCAAATGATACTGCGCGCGGACGCGCGCAAAACCGGAGAGTCGAAATAATGATTTTACCGGAATATAAAAAAGAGAAACAAGAAGATACATCGACTACGTACGAAAAATAAGTTTAACCCAAATCGCGCAAGGTTCTCTTTTTAGGAGGGCCTTGCGCGATTTATTTTGTTTAGATAATGATTGAAAATATTAAAATAATTTCCACGGCAGAAGAGAATAATAGCGTATTGCCCAAACATATCGCTATTATAATGGATGGTAACGGCAGATGGGCTAAAAAGCGGGGTTTAGCGCGTATCGCCGGTCACATAGAAGGCTCAAAAACTGTGCGGAAAATTGTGGAAGCATGCGCGAAACAAGGTATAAAAGCGCTGACATTATATACTTTTTCTTCTGAAAATTGGAAACGGCCAAAAGAAGAAGTAAATGAACTTATGGCACTATTGGCAAAAGGTTTAAAAAATGAGACAGAGCATTTAGTTGCCAATAATATAAAATTTAATGTTATTGGACGTGTTGAAAACCTTGGTAAAACTTTGTGTGATGAGATAGCGAGAGCCCGTGAAAAGACAGCAAAAAATACCGGTATGATTTTGACCTTGGCGTTAAATTACGGTTCTAGGCAGGAAATAACTGACGCGATGCGCGTAATATTCGGAAAAATTGAAAAAGGGGAAATCAATCTTAGTGCCGTTACGGAAGAATTGGTAGAGGATTTTCTTTATACATCGAATTTGCCGGCAGTAGAGTTTATTATAAGAACCAGTGGAGAGAAACGGCTAAGTAATTTTTTATTGTGGCAGGCGGCATACAGCGAGTTTTATTTTACTGAGACATTATGGCCTGATTTTGGAGAAAAAGAATTATTAGAGGCATTAGAGGAATATGCGAAACGGGAGAGAAGATTCGGCGGATAAATTTTTAAGAAGAACCATTGTAAGCTTGTTGATGATAACGTGTATAGGGGTGGTTATATATGTTTTCCCATTATGGCTTTTTACGTTAGTTGTTACAGGTTTTGTTGCAGTTGCTTTGATTGAGTTTTTTAGGATGACGGAAAATCGTGGTATTGTCGCCGCAAGGCATGTAGGTACTTTTATAGGTTCTCTTTTTCCCCCCATTTTATATTTAGGAATGATATACCCTGCCGTAAAACAATATGAATTTTTTTTAGCGGTTCTTGTATTTTTCTTTGTTTTTATTATTCAGTTTACTAGAAATGGGAATAATGCGGATCATCTTGTGGAGATGGGTGTTTTTTTATTTTCTATTTTTTATATCAGCGTTATGATGTCATTTTTTTTAAAAATTAGGTTTCTCGCGAACGGCGCGAATTTAGTGGCGTTTATTATTATTGTTACTAAAGGCGCGGATATCGGAGCGTATTTAGGAGGACGGAAATTTGGAAGGCATGATCTTTTTCCGCGTATAAGCCCTAACAAAACATGGGAAGGTTTTTTTTGCGGGATTTTGATGAGTATAATTTTATCTCTCGCGCTTGGCAGAATGTTAACAGGATTTTCTATGGCGCATATCGCGCTTTTAAGCTGTTTCTTCGCGGTAATCGGACAGTTCGGTGATTTAGCCGAGAGTCTTATAAAAAGAAATTGTAAGGTAAAAGATTCCGGCGCTTATTTCGCGGAAATAGGAGGCATATTGGATTTGGTAGACAGCCTTTTATTTTCAGCTCCGATTTTTTATTTTTATCTTCAAATCATAAATATGTAATAATCCTTAAATCTGAAAAGTCCTAACGTAAGAATTCATCTTAGAAAGAGATAAATGAAAAACATTGTTTTATTAGGTTCGACCGGTTCTATTGGAAAAAATGTTTTAGAAGTGGCGCGTAAATATCCTGATAAATTTAAGATTATAGCAATAGCGTCAAATGAAAACATATCTATTCTCGCGGAACAAGCCCGGGAATTTCGGCCCTCCGTAACAGTTGTCAAGAATGCTGATTGTTATAAAGATTTAGTCAGTGAGGTGGGCGGCATATCTAATGTTACCGCGGGCGAAGAAGAAATGGCCTGTTTAGCGGAACATCCTAGCGCCGATATTATTTTTATAGCTATTTCCGGGATAGCCGCGCTTAACCCGCTTATCCGCGCCATTAAACAAGGGAAAACAATAGCTCTCGCGAGTAAAGAACCAATAGTATCCGCGGGCAGGATTATTTCCGCATTAGTAAAAAAATATGGCGCTAAAATTATTCCTGTGGATTCGGAGCATAGCGCGCTTAATGAATGTTTATACGGCAGAAATATTGCGGATGTTAGAAAATTTTATATAACAGGGAGCGGCGGGTCGCTTAGGACTAGAAAAAAAGAGGAGTTAGAAAATATTTCTTTAGATGAAGTCTTGGCTCATCCTAAATGGGATATGGGGAAAAAAATCACGGTTGATTCCGCGACCATGATGAATAAAGGGCTTGAAGTTATTGAGGCTAAGTGGCTTTTTGATATAGCGGCTGAAAAAATAGATGTTGTCATACATCCTGAAGCTATAATACACTCTATGGTTGAATTTTTGGACGGTACAATTCAGGCAAGTTTATTTTATCCGGATATGAAATTTCCCATTTTAAAGGCGCTTTCATATCCTGAAATTTTCGAGTCTAGTTTTAGCCGAGTTGATTTTGTTTCGATTGGCAAAATGACGTTTCATGAGCCTGATAGAAAAATGTTTCCGGCACTTGATATGGCGTTTAACGCTTTGAATATCGGAGGGACAATGCCGGCGGTTTTAAATAGCGCCAATGAAGCTAGTGTGAAATTATTTTTGGAAGGTAAAATTAAGTTTAATGAGATTATAAAAAAAATTCAAGAAGTGATGGGGAAACATACTGTTATTGCAGAACCATTGCTTGGAGATATTATGAATGCCGAAAAATGGGCGTTTAGGGAGGTATTAGAAAATTGTTAACTGTAATTATAGTTTTGGTCATTTTTAGCGTGCTTATTTTGATACATGAAGCGGGGCATTTATTTGCCGCTAAACGCGCGGGTATATGCGTGGAAATATTTTCTTTAGGGATGGGGCAAAAACTTTTCGGCGTGAAAATCGGCGAGACAGAATACAGATTATCGCTTTTTCCTTTCGGCGGATATTGTAAAATGCTGGGAGAAGACCCAAATGACGCGAAAGGCCTGCCAAATGAAATGTTTTCAAAATCTGTCGGGTCCCGTTTTTGGGTAATAGTATCAGGCGCTTTAACAAATTATATTTTCGCTTTTTTATTGTTTTGGGTTATTTTCATGATGGGCGCGCCAACTGTTACAAATAAGGTCGGAGACCTTCTTGAAGGATACCCGGCTAAAAATGCCGGTATAGAAAAAGGCGATAGAATTGTTTCTATAAACGGCATTAAAACGGTTTATTGGGAAGATATTTTATCCGCGACAAAAGACGAATCATTAAAAAATAATGTACTTAAAATTGAAGTAGAAAGAAATGGGAATAATAAGACGTTTGATATTACGCCCAGTTTATCTGAATGTAAAAACATATTTGGACAGTCTATAAAAAAGCCGTTATTAGGAGTCGCGCCGCAAAATGAAATTCTTCATGTTTCATACAATCCGGCACAGGCTTTATATTTCGCGGGACAAAAACTTTTGGGGCTTACCGCGATGACTTATAAGATGTTAGGTCTTATTCTTACAGGCGGAGTTTCAGCGAAAAATTCATTATCAGGGCCAATAGGAATAGTGTATTTTATAAAAGAAGCGGCGCATATGGGTTTTATTCCAGTGTTACTTGTGACCGCTCATTTAAGTATGGCGCTAGCGATATTTAATCTTTTACCGTTTCCAATACTTGACGGCGGGCATATTATATTTTTATTAATTGAAAAAATTAAAGGTTCACCTTTAAGTATTCGCATTCAGGAAATTTTAACAAACGCGGCGTTTGTTTTACTTATATCTTTTGTGCTTTTTGTTTCTTGGCATGACGCGTTAAAATTTACGCCGCTAGGAAAATTTTTAAAACTAGAAACAAAATCTACGCAGAGGACTACAGACGGGATTGCGCAAAAATAAAAAGGTATAACAAACAGTATTCGTGGTGTTCGTAAAGGAGTAGTATGATAGTTGTTACAGGCGCGGCTGGTTTTATAGGAAGCTGTCTTCTTTGGCAGTTGAATAAAGCGGGAATAGAAGATATCGTCGCGGTAGACATTTTAGACAATACTGAAAAATGGCGCAATTTAACCGGCAAACGATTTAAAGATTATTTTCAAAAAGATGAATTTTTGTCTTTGGTATTAGAAGAGAAGTTACCTAAGCCTAAGGCAATTTTTCATATTGGAGCCTGTAGTTCTACCACTTTACTCGACGCGGATTATTTTATCAAAAATAATTATGAATATTCTAAAACCCTTGCGAAATGGGCGTTTAAACATGGCGCGTATTTTTTTTACGCTTCAAGCGCGGCTACGTACGGTAACGGAGAAAAAGGATATAATGATAATGACGATGCCACGCCGTTCCTCATGCCTTTAAATATGTATGGCTATTCAAAATTATTATTTGATAATTGGATATTAAATGAAACGAAGAATTTTACTGACAGCGCGAAAAAAGTTACAGGTTTTAGATTTTTTAATGTATTTGGCCCGAATGAATATCATAAGGCTGATATGATGAGTGTTGTGTGTAAAACCTTTAATTCTGCCCGATACAAAGGCCGTATACAGCTTTTTAAATCATATAAACCGGAATACGCGGATGGCGAACAAAAAAGGGATTTTGTATATGTTAAAGATGTAGTTATGGTGATGAATTATTTTTTTAATAATCCGGTGCGTGGTATTTTTAATTTAGGAACAGGCGCGAGTCGGACTTGGAATGACCTTGCGCGGGCTGTTTTTAAGGCTTTGGGCAAAGCGTCGGTAATAGAATATATTGATATGCCTGAATATTTACGACCTAAATATCAATATTTTACTCAGGCAAATTTGGACAATTTGCGTAATATTGCCCGATGCGCGCATAAATTTATGAGCTTGGAAGACGCTATTAAAGATTACGCGGGGTATCTTAAAAATAATGATTATTTATAAGACGTTGATAGAAAATAGTATTTTTGTTGCGTAAAAATATGACACTAAACTTGACGCGGTTAAGATAATTGGTATACTTGAGGTAATGTTGAAATAATTGCGGATGTATTTTTATCGGCGAGAGAGTCGCTAGTTTTATAAAACGGGAGGGGGAAATATGGGAATTTTTCAAGCAGTAAAGCAAGGGTTTTGTAAATCTTTCAAACTGGGCGGGGTAATAGGAATTTTTTTATTTTTTAATCTTATTATTGGTTTATTAAGTTTGCCGTTAACAGATCCAGCGAACGCGGGGAATCCTGTTATGCTGTGGGCGTCAGTAGGAATGAGTTTGATATTTTTTGTGATATTTGTTTTTCTTCAGGGCGGTGCAATGGGGATAGTGAAAGATGAAATGAAAACAGGCGTTATAAATTTAGGAAAATTTTTAAGTTATGGAGCTAAATATTATTTAAGAATTTTAGGCCTTTTATTGTTATATATCTTAATAGCGATAGGTGTAGTCCTTATTTTAGCGCTTATAAGCGCGGGTGTTCTTCTTCTTGGCGATAATGTTTTCACAAGGAGTATTGTAGCGGTTATTGTTACGATTACAGCTGTCGTCAGTATAACACTTTTAATTTATCCGATTTATACTATAGTGGTTGATGATATGGGACCTATTGCCGCGTTTAGAAGAGGTATTCTTGTCGCGTGGAGAAATTTCGCGAGAACTCTTGGCGTTTTTATGTTAATGCTTTTAATCAGTGTGGGTATTTCTCTTTTAATAGGATTTATTGCCGGTCTTGCGACGGTTCCGATGGGAGAGATGGGAGGGAGAATTGTACTCGCGGTAGTAAATGCGGTAGTTCAATCCTATATACCTTTAGTTATGATGATTTCTTTAATGTCTTTTTATATGTCACTTACTTCATCATTGGATGAACAAAAACCTTGTGAGTGTTGTTCAGAACCAAAAGAATAATCAGAAAAAGAAAATTAAAATATATTATTCAGTTAATATAAAAACGCCTCTCATTAGAGAGGCGTTTTTATTTTTTTGTTCAACTTGAAAATTATAAAAATATACTTTCCGGCTGTAATGTGGTTTCCATGACGGTTTGCCAAAGTCTGCTATTGGGGTTTATTTGTTTGCGTTTTTCTATTGTCATATTTATTGGAACATGGGTATAGTGATGGTTCCAGTATCCTATGAGTATGTTTGTTTTGCCTGCCATACCCGCATGTACCGCGCTTTGCGCGAGGACTAAGGAATACGCGGAATCGAACGCGTTAGCGGGAACGCTTCTAATAATATAACTTGGATCAATATATTTTACGTTTGCTTCCACATTTTTTTCGCTAAAAAATTTTTCTATTTCTGTTTTTAAAAAATTGCCGATATTTTTAAATTTAATATTACCGGAAGCGTCTTGGGTTTCTTTATCCATAGTTTTTTCAATAATTGATTGTCCAGCGCCTTCGGCTACAACTATAACCGCATGCCTTTTTGATTTGTTTTTTACGCGGTTTTCAAGGCACGCGAGGAAGCCGTCTTCTCCATAAAGTTTAAAAGGTACTTCAGGGATTAGGCAGAAATTAACGTTACTACTGGCTAAACTCGCGTGGCTCGCGATAAATCCGGAAAATCTGCCCATTAGCTTGACTAGCCCAATTCCGTTAGGCGCGCCTTTTGCTTCAACATGAGCGCTATCTATTACGCGCATGGCTTCTTCAACCGCTGTTTCAAAACCAAAAGATTTTTCAACATAGTTGAGGTCATTGTCTATAGTTTTTGGTATAGCGATTATAGATATTTTTAGGTTTCTTTTTTTTATATGTTCGACCAATACTTGCGCTCCGCGCATTGTGCCGTCTCCGCCGATTACGAATAATATTTTGATATTGCGTTTAATAAGTGTATTTACCATTTCTTCCGGGTCTTGCGGCCCGCGAGACGAAGAAAGAATTGTGCCGCCTGTGGTATGGATATTGTCAACATTATCAGGGTTAAGGAAGAGCGGCTCTAATTCGGATTTAGAAGTTAGGCCCTTATATCCGTAATGAAATCCTAAAACTTTATTACAGCCGTACCTTTCAAATAATTCTATTACAATAGCCCTGAGGACATCATTTATGCCCGGGCAAAGCCCGCCGCATGTTACGATTCCGCATGTTATTTCTTTAGGATTAAAGTAGATAGTTTCTCTAGGTCCTGCCAGTTCGAAAAATGTTAGTCCGTTTTCGTCTAGTTCTTTAGCGATTTCTTCTTTATGAACATGATAAATTATGCTGGCAGTATCAGAGATAAAACTTTTTTGTTTTTTTAATGCTAATGGTGATTGTATGGCTGGTTTGCCAAGATTGTCTACTGGGATAGTATTCATAGTTTTGGAACCTATTTATGGGATATGCCTCGGATATTTTACTGAGGCGGAAAATTAATTATTGATTTTTCTGTCTTTGTCTTTTTTTTCTTTTATGGAATAAAGTCCGTCTTTATTGAAAGACGTTTTCTTATTTAGCATATCAAATTTAGAATCTATTTCTTTTGTAAGTCCGGCGTTAATACTAGATGTACGGTCAGTGTAGTGTTGTTTTAGAATATCGGCTGAAGGTTTATTTAATGGAGTGAATTGACGGTTATTAATTCCGCCGCCATTAACAGTAGGGCTAAAATGCCACCAATACACGCCTTTCAACCAAGGACATTTCCAAATTGTTTCAAAGAATGCTTTATAACAGTTTGCCTGTAAAATAGTGTCCGCGTTTCCTGTTTTAGCATTTGCCCAAGGTTCGCTCGCGGCAGTTAATGTGCTGGCATAACCTAGTTCAGTAAAAATAATGGGTTTACTCACTTCTGTCGCGAATGTTTCTATTTCTATACGCCATTTTTCCCATCCTTGTTTTATATCTTCGATTGTTGGATTTTCTTTGTAAGTTAGAGGGAAATAGGCGTCTATACCTACATAATCAAGATTTTCCCAGAATTGAATTTGACGGTATTCATCCCAATTTGCCGCGTAAATTAATTTACCGTTATAAACTTTTTTGACGCTGGCTATAATATTTTTCCAGTGGTCAGATCTTTGTGTTGTAAACGAGAGTTCTGTGCCGACAGAAAAAATTTCAGTGTTTGTTTCCGCGGCAATGCGCGCGTATTTTGTTATAAATTGTTCATATTGTTTAAACCATGTTTGCCAATCTTCTTCTGTGTTGAAACCGATGTCAGCTCGCCAATATGTGCCGTCCACATTGTCTATTAAATCTATGTGCGGTTTTAACATTACTTTAAGCCCGAGTTTATGGGCGACTTTTATGGCTGTTTTTATACTTTCTACAGACGGGGTTAAATCTGTGGCTTTTATAGTGGTTGAATTGTAGGTGTTTTGATATTCGGTTACGTTTATCTGGACATACTCGACACCCATATTTTTAAGCATTTTTAATGCTTCTTCCGATTGAGGCGTTCCAAAGGAATCTTTATCCCATGTGGCATAGCACATGCCTTTTTGAAATTCAGCGGCGATAAGGGAATTTGATGCGGTATTCATAATATTCACCATTAAAAAAGAGAGAACTATTATATTGGCAGTTTGTTTTAAAAGCTTTAATAGTATTTTCATGTCGCACCTCCTTCCCAAAGAGCGTTAAGCCTAAGATGTTTTTTCTTCAGCTGTTTTTTTTTGGCTTTTATTTGGAAAGATGGACTTTCGCGTTTTTTTTAGACGCGCGACATTTGAGAGATTATTTAGTTTCGGTAATCTGGCAACCTTGTGCCTTGTTAGGCCGTGAGGTCCATGATTTTGCGTCCTATCTTTTCAAATAGTTTGCCTTTTCGTCCTTTTCCCGCTGGTTTTAGCGGGGATGATACCGCTAATTTTATGTTGCGGTAATCAATAGAATCTCTTATAAATTTTTAAAAGAGCAAGTGTACGTTTCTACTATTAAGCTTACTAGATTTTTGTTAAAAATCAAGATCTTAACATGCCAACTATTGTATCTCTAATTTTCCGGGTTACAAAAGTTTTTATTGAAAGGGACGACGCCCCTTTTGATGTTAAAATTATAATTTACCGCAGGTATTTTTGCTATAAAAATTTATTATATTTTTTTTGGTCTAGACTTTTCATATAAAAAACTTGTCATAGCTGGCAAAAATACTATAATTTAAGATGTATCGTACTAAAGAAGTATTTTATTATATTATCCGTGTTTAACAAAAAAGGAGATTTCTATGTTGCATATACTTCGTAGCAAAAAATTCGCGAAACGTACTTTTCTTATATTGGCGATTTTAATTATTCCCGCGTTTGTTCTTTGGGGGACAGCAAGTTTTGATGAGCAAAAGCAATTAATAGGAACAGTCGGAAATAAAAAAATATTTTCCAATGATTTCGTGAAAAGTTTGGAGGCGACAAAGGTGCATCTTCTTTTTAATTATTATGGGAATTCGAAAGTTTTTAATGAAATGACTGCTAATCGTGAAATGATGAACCGTATGGCATGGGAAAGATGCGTGCTATTGGCAGGCGTTGAGAAACAGGGGATAAAAGTGTCTGATGAGGAACTAGTTTCTTTTATTTCAAAGCACCCTCTTTTCGCTAGAAATGGAGTCTTTGATAAAGGATTTTATGAAATGATAGTTACAAAAACTTTATATATGGAAACCAGAAAATTTGAAGAGCTTGTTAGAGAAAATCTTAAAATACAAAAATTTATTGAAAAATTGTACACAGGTGTTAATGTCGCGGATGAAGATGTTTTGAATTATTTTAAAAGAAAAAATGATAAAATCGATATATCTTATATTGTTTTTGATAAAGTAAATTTTACTGTCCAGCCGCCGAGTCCTGAGATTGTGCGTAATTATTATAATGAACATAAGAAATTTTTTCAGTCTCCCATGAAAGTGGAAATAGAATATATTGATATGCCTTTTAAAACAGCAGAAGAAAAAGAGGCTCTTCGTGTAAAAGCGGAGGAAATATATAATCAGATTGTAACTGCCGCTAAAACAGATAGTATAGAATTGATAGCAAATGGACATAGTCTTCATTATAATCCTTCAGTTTTTGTAGAGCCGAATATGCTTATACCGGGCATAAAATTTTCAGAAGAATTTTATAAAATTATTTTTAGCATGCCGGAGGGCGGTATTACAAAGCCGATATTGATTGGCGAAAAAGAAGGGATGATAGTAATAGCAAAAAAGAAGTCTATAGTCCCTTCACAAATAGAGCCGTTTGAAAATGTTGAAAAAAAGATAGCGGAAGAGTTTGAGAATCAAGCAAAAACTAAGGCGGCAATGGGAAAAGCGGATGGGGTATATCAATCGATATTGAAAGGCGAGATTACATTTGAAAAGGCTGGAGAACTTAATGGCGTTACAATTATGACACTCGCCGGGATTCAGGAGAGTGGATATATTGAAAATGTCGGCCCGGCTAAAGTTCTTGTGGATAAAGCGCTCAGAGAAGGTGCGAGGAATGTTTTACCTCCGTTGGCGATTCCAAAAGGCGCGGCTATTGTGCGGGTAGATAAGATAATTGCGGCTGATATCGCAGGTTTGCCAAGCCAAAAAGAAAATATTACAAGAGAATTATTAGAGATAAAAAAGCAGAACGTTCTTATGAATTGGTTTTCTCAAAATATGGCGAATACAGAGATAAAAAAATCGTTATCGGAACTTTAATCCAAAATTTTATTTATTTTCAATCAGTTTCGAAGGCAGTTTTTGGGTTACAATAAACATATGCTTTCTCAATTATTAATACAAAATTTTGGGCTTATAGATAAATTATCAATAGATTTTTCTCGCGGGCTTAATATTCTTACCGGAGAAACAGGCGCGGGAAAATCTATTATTATAGAGGCTTTGCGGTTTGTTTTAGGAGAAAGAGTCGCGTCTTCAGTAATAAAAGATATAAATCAGCCTTCCTTAGTAGAAGCGGTATTTGAAGCTCCTTCCTCATATTTAGATGAATGTCCGACGGCAAAGGAATATCTTTCAGATGGTGAAAATATATTTATAGTTCAGCGAGTTTTTACAGCTGACGGTCGCAGTAAAATAAAAATAAACGGTTTTAATTTAACAGTAACAGAATTAAAAAATTTTGGAGAGCATTTAGTTGATTTTCACGGTGCAGGAGATCATCAATTGCTTTTTAAAGAAGCATATCATTTAGATATTCTTGACCGTCTTGCCCACGCGGAAAAAGCGCTTAAAGAATATTCGGTGAAATACGAAGAGTATAGTAGTTTTATCCGCAAAAAAAAAGAAATAGACGAACTCGCGCTTACGCGTGAACGAGATATTGATAGATTAGCGAGAGAAATAAAGGAATTGGAACAAGTTTCTCTTGATGAGAATAAATATAAAGAGCTTTTAGAAAAACAGGCACGGCTGGATAATGTAGAGAAACTTTATCAATATATTAATGAGCTGATGCTTTTAATGGATGACGATACGCGCGGTATTATGAAGAACGCGTCAAAGGCATTTATTCCGATTGAAAAATTAATCAGTCTTGATCCGTCGGCAGTAGGCATGAAAGAATTTTTGGATGGTTTGCAAGTAAACGTTGAAAGTTTGTATTCTAGTCTTAGCGCGTATGCAGAAAGTCTTTCTTATGAGCCGGGTACAGCGGAATTGGTAGCGCGCGAATGCGATATATATTATGAAATTAAACGCAAATATGGCCCGGATTTACTGTCGGCTGCGAGTTATTATAAAACTATAAAAGAAAAATATGAGTTGTTGGCGGATATAGAACATAACGATTCGGATGTAACTAAAAAAATTCGCGCGATAGAAAAAGAAATAGCTCTTTTAGCTCGTCAGTTGACTAAGTTAAGAGAATCTGCTTCGATTACTCTCAAGAAAACTATTGAGAAAGAGTTGATAGAACTTGGTATAAAACATGTTACTTTTGAATGCCGTATAGAAAAACAGGAAATAGGTCAGCGTGGAGTGGATTCGGTTATTTTTTATATAAGTCCAAACGCGGGGACAGTATTAAAACCGCTAGCAGAAATTGTTTCTTCAGGTGAGGCCGCGAGGGTTATGCTGGCGCTCAAAAAAGCTCTTATAAAAGTTGATTCTGTGCCAATTCTAATTTTCGATGAAATAGACGCGCAGATTGGAGGGCGGCTGGGAACGGTAACCGGTGCTAAACTAAAAGAGCTCTCGGAAACAAGGCAGGTCATTCTTATAACGCATTTAGCTCAAATAGCTAGTTTCGCGGATCGGCATTTTAAAGTATCAAAAATAGTGCAAAATAATCATACAAAAACTATAATATCTCTTTTAGATGAAGTAGCGAGGGTGCAGGAATTATCAGCCATGATGAGCGGAGAAGACAAGACGGATATATCGCTTAGACACGCGAAGGATATGCTTGTTAAAGCTAAAAAAAATTAGACTAGTTGTAGCTGTTTTGAATTAACATTTTAAAAAAAATAGGGTAAAAAGTTGACGTTAGCGGGTAATCTGGTAACATATATAGAGTATAGAAAAATTCCGCCGGCTTTATGTGTAATAAAATTACTGCGGCATTGGAGAATGTTGTTTGAATGAGGGGATTGGTATGAAAGTAAGAAATAATATTTTTTTTGTAATAGCAGTTTTATTTTTAGCAGGCGGTTGTGGCAATTCAAATAATAAAGATAAAGTTCTTGCTGTTGTAGGAGACAGAAGAATTACAGTATCACAATTTAATGAGCATGTGTCGAATCTTCCGGCGAGATATATAGAAATTGTTAAAAAGCGCAAGCAGGAATTTCTTAAAGAAATTATAAATGATATGCTTATTTATAAAGAAGCCGTAAAATACGGCGTTGACCGTGATAAAGAAGTTTTAAGGGTAGTGGAAGAAGCTAGGAAAAAAATTGTTATAGCGAGATTTATTAAAGATAAGATCGATGATAAAGTCAAGGTTACGGACGAAGAGATCGAAGATCAATATAGATCTAATCAAAACGCGTATATGTTTCCTGAAGTATTAAAAGTTTCGCATATATTAGTTCGTACTAATGAAGATGCCGTGGCAATAAAGAAAGAATTAAAAAAAGGAATAGTGTTTGAAGAGCTTGCAAAAATTAAGTCGCTTGATCCTACAGCGCAAAATGGCGGCGATATCGGATATTTCCCAAAGGGGCAACTTATTCCGGAATTTGAAAATGCTTGCGCAAGTCTTAAAGTAGGAGATATTTCAGACCCTGTAAAAACAAAATTAGGGTACCACATTATAAAACTAACAGATAAAAAGCCGCCTGTTCCGAGGCCGTTAGAACAGGTTAAAGAACAGATTCGCGCTAATCTATACGCTGAAAAACGAAGAGAAAAATTTTCTCAATTAGTGGATGAATTAAATACTAAAACAAAAGTGAAGATAGAAGAATCGGTTTTAAAAGAAGCGTTGGAAGATTTGCCGAAGAAGGCGGAATAAGTCGTTTGATTAAATAAGCTGGGTAAGAAGAAAAAAGAATAAATTTTTTAGTAAATTATTAAAGGGAGGTATTTGTGAGAAATTTATTGAAAATGTTGGTTGCGTTCGCAATGGTTTTTTCTATTAATAGCGGCATAAAGGCCGTAGCCGAGGTTGTAGATAAGGTGATAGTTATTGTTAATGATGAAGTGGTAACACAGAAAGAGTTTGACAGAATTTTTAATCCAATTAAACAAAATTATGAAACTAATTTTACGGGAGAGGAATTAAAGAACCGAATAGAAGAAGCTAGGAAATCTCTTTTAGAACAATTAATAAACAGCAAGCTCGCGATAAGCGTAGCGAAAAAAGCAAGTATTAAGATAGATGACGTTAAATTGGGAGAACGGATAACTACTATTAAATCTTATTATCCAAGCGAAGAAAAATTTTTACAGGCATTAAACGAAAAAGGAACGAATCTTACTGAATTTAATAAAGACATAAAAGAACAGATGATGGCGCAGGAAGTAGTTGATAAGGAAGTAGCTTCAAAGATAGTTATTGCTCCAGCGGAGATAAATGAACTTTATGACAAAAATAAAGATAAATTAATAATACCAAAAAGAAATAAAGTGCGCGAAATAACTGTGCGTAAGGGAGAAAGAACTGACGGCGTGAACCCAATCGAAAAAATTAAAGATATCCAAGCGCGCCTTAAAAAGGGAGAAGATTTCAGCGCGATCGCGACAAAGGAATCTGAAGGCCCATTCGCTCAAAAAGGCGGAGATATGGGGCTTGTAGCTGAAGGACAGCTTCTTCCTGCGATGGCAAAAGTTGTTTTCAGTTTGCCTAAAGGGCAAGTTTCAGATGTAGTTGAAACAGATCTAGGGTATCATCTTTTTATTGTAGACAGCATAGAAGAGTCTAAACAATTAAAATTAGAAGAAGCTACAGATTTTTTAAAGGGACAGCTTTTCAAAAAAAGATTTGAAGAAAATCTTGTTAAATGGCTGGAAGAAAAACGTAAAAATGCGTTTATCCAATATAAATAAACCGCTTGTATTTATCACTATGGGAGATCCGGCTGGAATAGGCCCGGAAGTAATAGTAAAATCATTGGCAAGCCCCGGCATAAAAGGGCTTGCCAATTTTGTTATTGTAGGCGACAGGATTTTATTTGAAAATATTTTTTCTTCTATGGGAGTTAAAGAAAGTTTTTATCCGGCGCGGATTATAAAAGAAAGTTTTGATATTTCAGAGGGAGATATTAATATCTTGGAACCCGCGGGGCCTCTTTCTTGCCCTATAGTTACGGGAGCGCCTTCCTTAGAAGGCGCTCGTAAGGCGTTTGAAAGCGTTACACTAGCCGCTGAAATTATGAGAAGCCTTGATAATAATATTAAAACATGTCTTGTTACTGCCCCCCTTGATAAAGGACTCATCTCAAAAGTTTATAATGGATTCATAGGGCATACGGAATATTTAAAAGAATTGTTTTCCGCGAAATTTGTTGTAATGGCGCTTTTAGGGGAAAGATTAAAAGTGATTCCGGTTACGAGGCACGTTCCGTTTAGCGAAGTGTCAGCGTTGTTAAATCAAGATTTAATAATACAAACAATAAAAGAAGTAGTGTTGAACGCGGAATGGATATCTGGTAAAAAAAACGCGCGGATCGGCGTTGCGGCGCTTAATCCTCACGCGGGAGAGCGCGGCAAAATCGGTGATGAAGAAATCAATATTATTAAGCCGGCGGTTGAAAAAGCAAAAGAAAAATTTTCAAATATAGAAGGACCTATTCCTAGCGATGTTATTTTTTATAAGGCGCTAAAAGGAGAAATAGATATTGTTGTCGGGATGTATCATGATCAGTGTCTCGCGCCGTTTAAGATGGTAGATTTTGATAACGGCGTTAATGTTACGTTGGGACTTGGGTATATACGGACTTCTCCTGATCACGGGACAGCCTTTGATATCGCGGGAAAGGGAATAGCGAAAGAAACCTCAATGGTTAACGCTATAAAACTTGCCATTCAATCCTTAACCCGTTATTAACTCGAATTCGTTTGTCCATCTTTTTACGGTATTCATTTATCCCAACAACTGCAGTTTTTCGGTTTATATAATTCAAATTTTTTCATAAGGAACATATGATTTTATCTGAACTAAAACATTTATGGAATGAAGTATGTTTTAGGCCTAATAAAAAATTAGGCCAAAATTTTTTGATAGATAAAAATATTAGAGATAAGATCATTAACGCTATTCCTTTAACCGCTGAAACAATTCTTGTTGAAGTCGGCCCCGGCTTTGGAGTTATGACAATACCGTTGTCTCAAAAGTGCCGCGAGATTTTAGCAGTTGAAAAAGATTCGAGAATATATGAAATAATGGAGCCTATTTTTTCAAAATACAGCAATATAAAGATAATCAAGAATGATATTCTTGAAACAGATTTTTATAGTGAATTCCCGCGGCGCGGGCAAGAAAAAGTATTGCTTTTTGGGAATATCCCATATTATATTACGACCCCGCTTTTAGAAAAAGCTATTCTAAGCAGGAATCTTATTAAGGCGGTTTATTTAGTTATGCAGAAAGAAGTCGCTGAACGAATTACCGCTAAACCCGGCTCAAAATCTTATGGCGCCTTAACTTGTTATTTACAGTTTTTCACAAAGCCTAAAAGGCTTTTTTCAATATCTAAAAATTGTTTTTATCCCAGCCCTGATGTGGAGTCTAGCCTTTTAGAACTCGAAATTTTAGCTGAACCCTCTTATTTTACGATGTCAGAAGAAATAATGTTTAGCGTGATAAAAAAAGCGTTTAATGAGCGCCGGAAAAAAATTATTAATTCTTTAGGAGATAAACAATGTTTGGGGATAGAAAAAAACAGATGGGCGCGTATTTTTGAAGAATGCGCTATTGATATGAATTTGAGAGCGGAAGATTTATCTTTAAAAAATTACGCGGATATAAGCAATAAAGCGGTTGGAGAAAAATAGTTTTCCATTAAACCTTTTATCCCGGATATTTTAGCGGTTTTCATCCATGTCCAAACGCAGTTTCTCGGTTAAAAATAGCGCGCGTGATCGCGCGCGCGGAGAAAAAACATGAAAGAAAAATCGGCATTATTTTTGACATTTATCTTTATTAGTTTTATTTTTTTATTTAATCTTGGAGCGGGAAGTCTTAATGCGTGGGATGAAGGGTTTTACGCGAGTGTCGCTCGTTCTATGATAGAACGGGGTGATTGGATTAATCTATATTTTGCGGATGTCTCGTGGTGCGATAAACCGCCTTTATGTATGTGGATGACCGCGATATTTTATAAATTATTCGGTGTGAATGAATTTTCAGCAAGATTTTTTTCAGCGTTTTCAGGGATCGGCGCGTGTTTAATAGCGTATCTTTTAGGTAAAAAATTATTTTCAAAAAAGATCGGTTTAATCAGCGCTTTATTATTAGCCGGCACGTGTCATTTTATACAATTTGCTAAAGCCGGGACGCTTGATATGCCGTTAACTTTTTTTGTAAGCCTAGCGGTGTATTTTTTTATTTTAAGTGAGGAGAACAAGCGGTTCATTCTTTGTTTTTTTATAGCGTGGGCTCTCGCGTTTATGGTGAAGAGTTTTGGGTCATTTAGTATTTTCGCGATAGTAATAGTTTATTCCGCGATACAGCGGAATTGGAAAAATATTTTTAATAGATATACTTTGCCGGGAGTGTTTATTTTTTTTATTATTATTTCCATATGGCATATCGCGGCTTTTCATGATTCATGGGAGACATTTTTACAGCAATCCTTTAGAAGCCATCTTTGGACAAGGACAGGACAGGCGATAGATAATCATACTGGCGGCATCTTGACATATATCAATGTTATTTTATATAAAGCGAAACCATGGGGTGTTTTGGGTTTAGCAGGTATCCCATTTTTGTTATTAAATTTAGTGCGAAAAAAAATTAATTCGCAAGCATGGATCATTTTAGTGTGGGTGATTTTTTATTTAGTAGCGTTTAGTATTGTTAAAACAAAACTTCATTGGTATATAATGCCTATATATCCGGCGATAATGATCATTGCGGCGGTTTTTTTAGAAAAAATTTTAAAATCAAAAACAATCGCGATCGTATTTATTGTAACCATTATAAGTGTAGGATATTTCGGCATTAAAAAAGATATTTTTACTTTAGATTATAACCCTTCAATTAAAAAATTCGCGCAAGACGTCAGAAAACAAAATCAGAAAAAAGAGCCTGTATATCTGTATGATATCGGAGGCGATCCTAGTGTGGAATTTTATATAGGAGGGGAAGCCCGAAGTCTTTATAAAGAAGAAGACTTAATGAAAGTTATCGCGTTGGGGAAGTGTGTTATTGTGACGCGTCCTCAAAGTAGCGCGTTAAGCATGATACCGTCCACGCGAAATATTATTAAATCATCAAACGGAGAATTTATAGCGGTAATAAGTTAAGTCCCAAAGGAGTAGAAGATGTTTACTTATAATAAAAGAATGTTATTTTTAAAATTATTTAGCGCGGTATTTTTGTGTTTCATGTTTTCTTCGTGCGTCACTTCTAAAAATCCATTGTGTGACAAGAAGAATAGCGTGCTTGATTCAGGATTAATAGGTGTTTGGCAGGGAGAATCCGAACAAGTAATTATTTCACAGGCAGAAGGCCAGCTTCTTTTTACTGAAAAAGACACAAATGAAAAAGTAAAACAAAAATACACGGGTTATACAGCGCAGATAAAGAGCGACAATTTTTTAATTATACAAGGGTATGAGAATACGGCTAAAGATGAATATGTGTTTGTTCATTATGTTTTGAGCGGGAATAATGTATTAACGGTATACGCTTTAAACACGGAGTTTTTTATAAACGCGGTGGAAAAACAGCTTATAAAAGGTGAGATTATAAAAAATAAGGATTGGGACAAGGGAGTACAGTTAACAGATACTACGGAAAACATGTTTGAATTTTTAAATAAAATTGATAAAAAATATTATTTAAAAAATGAGCCGGGAATTTATAAAAAAATTGTAAATGAAAATGTAAAATCATAATTTAAATTATTACATTTCCACGATAGTAATATTTTTATTTTGATAAGAAACTTCTTCCCATTTAACGCGGGTTTCCCATGGAATAATACTGGAAGGTTTTATTTCAAATAAAATAAGATATCCTTTAGTCATGCCGAGGGTGTCTAGATAGCGGGAGATTTGATCTAAGCCTTTTTGTCTCGCGGACGGCATTCTTTTTAACTTTAATTCTAAAACAAATTTATCTCCGTTAAATTCTATAAGTAAATCAGTTCGTCCTGTTCCAACTGCCATTTCGCGATTTATCCTGCCGCCGCCGTTTATTACTCTCTGCAAAAACGCCATTAAAAGTAAATGCGGGCCTGCTTCTTTATAATCAAATCTTTCAAGCCAAACTTCAGAATTTTCACTGTAAAATTCTTGAAAAGCTTTTAATAATTTATCCATATCAAGTTTACCGTTGGATTTTATATACCATTTAGTTTCGCCTTCTTCTTCAATACTATCCTGCAAATTTCTATTTAAAACTCTCGGAATTATTTCTCGGTATATTTCATTAGCTATTCTTATAGGTTTTGTTTCGCTTATAATCCCTAAATCTCGGCAATATAGAAGCGAATCGTCATAGTTGTCAAACAAAACTCCGTCTCCATTTATAATAGCGCTTACTATATTTTTTACCCGCTCCTCTTTCAGTTTATCTATTAAACTATCTAAATGCGTGTCGCGTCTTTGTATTATATTTTCTTTCGCGGATTCAACATGATCTAGAGTTATTTTTTTTGTAAAATCTTCGTTTAATATTTTTACTACTATTTCTCTCGCTATAGCGTTTACCAGCCACGGCTGGCCTCCGGTTAATTCATAAATTCTATCTACTACTTCTTTTAAAAATATCTGCCCTGTATCTTTTGTGTGCTGACTGTATAATTCAGTTATTTCTTCTTTTGTGAATGTTCCCAAAAGAATTGATTCAGCTTTGATATTAAAGGGCGAGCCTGAGCCTAGAGACACTTCACTCGGACGAACTTTTGTTTTGTATTCCCGAACATCTCTTAATCCCACAAGCGCCACGGTTGAAGGAAATCGTTTTGGTCTTATTTGGAATCCATTTCGTAACTGCCTAAGAACTGACACTAAAACATCGTCATATAATGAATCTATTTCATCCAATAATAAAACTATTGGTTTAGTTTGAGAAATAGCCCAATCTATTAAGTAATTTTCTAATGTTAAATCTTTAGTATATTTTTCAGGCGGGATTGGACAATTTTTTTTATTGAGATATTGGCCGCTTGAACTGTAAAGAGAATTAATAATTTTTTTATTCGCGATTTCTTCAGTTATAGATCTATACCCCGCGGACTCTACGGAAAACACTACTGAAATATAATTTCCTTCTTTATTTAATCTATGCGCCAATTCATGTAAAAGTGTTGTTTTCCCAGTCTGCCTCGGCGCGTGGATTGTGAAGTATTGCGTCTTCTCTATTAAATCGAATATGATTTTTTGGTTGCGCAAAGGGTCAATCATATAATGTCTTTCAGGCATACAAAAACCAGTTGTATTAAAATATCGTTTACTTTTCATTTTTTAAAATCCTCCATATTCATTCCATGTTTATTTATAAATCAAACGATAAGCTATCTCACATTTCCACAACAGTAATTTTTTTATTCTGATGAGAAACATTTTCCCATTTAACGCGGGTTTCCCATGGAATAATACTGGAAGGTTTTATTTCAAATAAAATAAGATACCCTTTTGTCATGCCGAGTGTGTCAAGGTAGCGTGAAATTTGGTCGAGGCCATCTTCTTTACTATCGCTGTCTCTTTTTAATTTTAGTTCCAAAACAAAGGTATCGCCGGCGAATTCAATGGTTAAATCTGTTCGTCCTCGGCCAACCGCCATTTCACGATCAATTCTGCCGCCTCCATTGATTACTCTCTGCAAAAAGGCCATTAAAAGAAGCCCGTGTCCAGCTTCTTTATAATCAAATCTTTCTAGCCAATGTTCACTATTACGGCGATAAAATTTTTGAAACGCTTTTAATAGTTTATCCATATCAAGCTTAGCGTCAGGTTTTATGTAACAAGAAGTCATGCCTTCTTCTCTAATGTTTTCTTGCATAGAAAAGTTTAAAACTCTAGGAATTATTTCTCGGTATATTTCATTTGAAAAAATTATGTCATATTTTTCTTTGCGGATAATTCCTAAATCTATAACATACCTAAGATCATCATTGAAGTTGTCATACACAAGAGAATCGCCGTTTATAATAGCACTGACAATGTTTTTAACTCTGGGTTCTTTCAGTTTATCTAATAAACTATCTAAATGCGTGTCTCTGCGCGCGATTAGATTTTCTTTCGCCTCTTCCGCGTGAGCGAGTGTTATTTTTTTTGTGTAATCACTTTTTAATATTTTCTCCACTATTTCATTCGCTACCGCGTTTACCAGCCACGGCTGGCCTCCGGTTAATTCATAGATTCTATCTATTACTTTTTTTGAAAATATCTGCCCTGTATCTTTTGTGTGCTGACTGTATAATTCAGCTATTTCTTCTTTTGTCCATGTTCCTAAAAGAATTGATTCCGCTTTTATATTAAAGGGCGAACCGGAGCCTAGAGACACTTCACTCGGACGGACTTTTGTTTTATATTCCCGAACATCTCTTAATCCCACTAAAGCTATGGTTGATGGAAAATGTTTTGGCCTTCCTTGAAAACCATTACGTAGTTGTCTTAGCACTGATACTAATACGTCATCATATAACGAATCTATTTCGTCTAATAATAAAACTATTGGTTTTTTTTGAGAACCCGCCCAATTATTTAAATAAGTCTGTAAAGAACACTTTTCATCTGCTAGCGACTTTTTCGGCCATAACTCCTTAGAAATAAATAACTCGCATGATTCATAAAGAGAATTTATTATTTTTAAATTCGCGGTTTCTTCAGTTATAGACCGATACCCCGCGGACTCTACCGAAAACACTACTGAAATATAATTTCCTTCTTTATTTAATCTATGCGCTAATTCATGTAAAAGTGTCGTCTTTCCAGTCTGCCTCGGCGCGTGGATTGTGAAGTATTGCGTCTTCTCTATTAAATCGAATATGATTTTTTGGTTGCGCAAAGGGTCAACCATATAATGTCTTTCAGGCATACAAAAACCAGTTGTATTAAAATATCGTTTACTTTTCATTTTAAAATTTCCTCCAATTTTATTTTTATTTATAAATCAAACAACAAGTTGTCTCACATTTCCACGATAGTAATATTTTTATTCTGATGAGAAATATCTTCCCATTTAACGCGGGTTTCCCATGGAATAATACTGGAAGGTTTTATTTCAAATAAAATAAGATAGCCTTTTGTCATGCCGAGCGTGTCAAGATAACGCGAGATTTGGTCTAAGCCTTTTTGTCTCGCGGACGGCATCCTTTTTAACTTTAATTCTAAAACAAATTTATCTCCGTTAAATTCTATAAGCAAATCAGTTCGCCCTGTTCCAACTGCCATTTCGCGATTTATCCTGCCGCCGCCGTTTATTACTCTCTGCAAAAACGCCATTAAAAGTAAATGCGGGCCTGCTTCTTTATAATCAAATCTTTCAAGCCAAACTTCAGAATTTTCACTGTAAAATTCTTGAAAAGCTTTTAATAATTTATCCATATCAAGTTTACCGTTAGATTTTATGTACCAAGAAGTTGTGCCTTGTTCACGAATATTTTTTTGCAACTGAAAATTTAAAACTCTTGGAATAATTTCTCCATATATCTCATTCGCGAAAACTATGTCGTTATTTATATCTTTGATAATACCTAAATCTATAACATATCTAAGATCATCATTGAAGTTGTCATACACAAGAGAATCGCCGTTTATAATAGCACTGACAATATTTTTAACTCTGGATTCTTTAAGTTTATCTAATAAACTATCTAAATGCGTGTCGCGTCTTTGTATTATATTTTCTTTCGCGGATTCAACATGCGCTAGAGTTATTTTTTTTGTAAAATCTTCGTTTAATATTTTTACTACTATTTCTCTCGCTATAGCGTTTACCAGCCACGGCTGGCCTCCGGTTAATTCATAAATTCTATTAACAATTGTTTTAGTAAATACCTGCCCTGTATCTTTTGTGTGCTGACTGTATAATTCAGCTATTTCTTCTTTTGTCCATGTTCCTAAAAGAATTGATTCCGCTTTTATATTAAAGGGCGAACCGGAGCCTAGAGACACTTCACTCGGACGGACTTTTGTTTTGTATTCCCGAACATCTCTTAATCCTACAAGCGCCACGGTTGAAGGAAATCGTTTTGGTCTTATTTGAAATCCATTTCGTAATTGTCGCAGGATTGATACTAACACATCATCGTATAATGAATCTATTTCATCCAATAATAAAACTATAGGCTTAGATTGAGAAATAGCCCAATCTATTAAGTAATTTTCTAATGTTAAATCTTTAGTATATTTTTCAGGCGGGATTGGACAATTGTTTTTATTAAGATATTGGCCGCTTGAACTGTAAAGAGAATTAATAATTTTTTTATTCGCGATTTCTTCAGTTATAGACCTATACCCCGCGGACTCGACAGAAAACACTACTGAAATATAATTTCCTTCTTTATTTAATCTATGCGCTAATTCATGTAAAAGTGTCGTCTTTCCTGTCTGCCTTGGCGCGTGGATTGTGAAGTACTGTTCTTTTTCAATAAGGTCAAAGATTACACTCTGATTTCTTAATGGATCCAACATATAATGTTTTTCAGGACGGCAAAAACCCGTTGTATTAAAATATCGTTTACTTTTCATTTAAAAATTCTCCATATTTATTCTATCTTTATTTGTAAATCAAACGACAAGCTATCTCACATTTCCACAAGAGTAATATTTTTATTCTGATGAGAAATATCTTCCCATTTAACACGCGTTTCCCATGGAATAATACTGGAAGGTTTTATTTCAAATAAAATAAGATATCCTTTTGTCATGCCGAGCGTGTCAAGATAACGCGAGATTTGGTCTAAGCCTTTTTGTCTCGCGGACGGCATCCTTTTTAACTTTAATTCTAAAACAAATTTATCTCCGTTAAATTCTATAAGCAAATCAGTTCGCCCTGTTCCAACTGCCATTTCGCGATTTATCCTGCCGCCGCCGTTTATTACTCTCTGCAAAAACGCCATTAAAAGTAAATGCGGGCCTGCTTCTTTATAATCAAATCTTTCAAGCCAAACTTCAGAATTTTCACTGTAAAATTCTTGAAAAGCTTTTAATAATTTATCCATATCAAGTTTACCGTTAGATTTTATGTACCAAGAAGTTGTGCCTTGTTCACGAATATTTTTTTGCAACTGAAAATTTAAAACTCTTGGAATAATTTCTCCATATATCTCATTCGCGAAAACTATGTCGTTATTTATATCTTTGATAATACCTAAATCTATAACATATCTAAGATCATCATTGAAGTTGTCATACACAAGAGAATCGCCGTTTATAATAGCACTGACAATATTTTTAACTCTGGATTCTTTAAGTTTATCTAATAAACTATCTAAATGCGTGTCGCGTCTTTGTATTATATTTTCTTTCGCGGATTCAACATGCGCTAGAGTTATTTTTTTTGTAAAATCTTCGTTTAATATTTTTACTACTATTTCTCTCGCTATAGCGTTTACCAGCCACGGCTGGCCTCCGGTTAATTCATAAATTCTAT